>DAOUMJ010000089.1:0-7908 GCA_034411715.1 Anaerolineales bacterium
GCGGCGCGGCTGGCTTCCACCCGTTCCTACCTGAAAGGCGAAAAGGTCGTCCTGTATGGGGACGTGTGGTCCTATCTCTTTTTGGTGAAAAGCGGGGAGGTCGAGGCAATGAAGGAATCAGGCGAGGGGCGCGTCCTGCGTGTGGGGTCGTTCGGCGTGGGCGACCTGTTTTGGGGATTGGCGTTCTTCCACGAAGGCGCCGCCATGCCCGTCACGATCAGCGCGCGCGAAGACAGCCAACTCTGCCTTTGGACGCGGCGCGATATCCTCCCCCTTCTCTTCCGCAATGGACAAGCCTCCTGGGAACTCAGCCGCCTGATGGCCGAACGTATGCAGCGAGCCAGCGAAATTCTGGAGGGACTGGCCTTTCAGCCCGTGGCGGGCAGGCTGGCGCGGCTTTTGTTGGAAAACTTCGAGACGGCCGGGGACTCGGCCATCTCCCGCCACCTGACGCTCGATGAAATGGCCGCCCGCATCGGCACCACCCGCGAGATGGTCTGCCGCGCCCTCTACAGTTTCTCGGATAAGAAACTGATCGAGGTCACGCGCACCGAATTTGTGTTGACCGATCGCGAGGGGTTATCGCGCCTTTTGGAACGCGGCCAGTCTTAATATTTTCTCATTCTCCGGTGGGGGGTTGTATAATTCATCGGCGCTATTTGCGACTCCCATGATACGCGAGTGTTCGACGGTCCAATGATCTGGCAGTTCAATCCGTTTCTCCTGGTTCCGGCCCTGTCCGCCCTGCTGACGGCGTCGCTGGCCTGGTTTGGCTGGCGAAGGCGTCCCGCTCCCGGCGCGTCGGCTTTTTCCCTGGTCATGTTATCTGTCACGATCTGGGCGTTTGGCAACGCGCTGGAACTCGGCGCGGCGAACCTGCCGACGAAAACCTTCTGGCTCAAGGCGGAATACATCGGCATTCTGCTCCTGCCCGCCTCCTGGCTGGCTTTTGCTTTGCAATACACGGGGCGCGGCGGGTTGTTGAATCGCCGCATTCTTTCGCTGTTGGCCGTCGAACCCCTCGCGATGATGCTCCTGCTGTGGACGAACGACTTTCACGGTTTGTTCTTCCGGGAATTGAACGTTGCAGTGGGAGAGGGCATCATGTTCCAGTGGAACAACGTCCGAGGCCCGTTTTTCTGGGGAAATGTCGCTTATTCCTATGGTTTGGTTCTCTTTGGCAGTCTCCTGCTTCTGCTTCACCTTTCGCGGATGCGGGAGGAAAGAGGTGGACATGAAATGGTCGTGGTGGTGGGGGTGATCTTCCCCTGGATCGCGAACGTGCTTTCCAACATCTATGTCATGCCCTTCATCCCCGGCGTTGATCTCACGCCCTTCGCCCTCTCCCTCACCGGGCTGGCGTTCGCCTGGGGGCTCTTCCGCCTGCGCCTGCTGGATTCTCGCCCCGAGCCGGACGCGGCGCCGGCAGACCTGTCCAACTGGAGATTCCGCCTCCTGGAGGGAATTCTGCGCGGGGTTTTTCTGGCGTGGTTGTTTGCCCTCGCCGGCGGCATTTACAACGTGACCGAAACGTATCGCGCCGAGGCCGGCAAAACGGAGAACGCCCTTGCCGTCGCGGTGACGACGGTTTCGATTTACGTTGCTTTCACGGTTCTGTTGGGATTGATCACCATTCTTCGCCGCCTTTCGTTCCGCCTGCGCGCCGGCGCGCTCTTGTTCGCGCTATATGCGCTGGGCGTGATGGGGCTTTTCCTTTCCTCGTTGAGCGGGGATGGGCGCATCTTCCTGTTCGCTTTCGTGATCCTTGCCGCAATCCTTTTCGACCTGCGTTTCAGCGCGCTGGCGATCGTTTTGAGCGCCGCCGCGCTGGTCGCGATCGGCGCGCTGGAATTGTCGGGCGTGATCGTTGCGCCTGCGGGCCGCCAGATCCCTTTGGCGGAGGCGGGCGCGTGGGTGAGCGCCACGATCGTTTTCCTCGCGCTTGGCGTTGCCGCGCTGGTCTCCGTCTCCTTTCTGCTGCGCGCCCTGGAAAAAAGCCTGGAGGACTCGCGTCAAATCTTGCGCCGCGAACAACGCCTTAGCCGCATCTTGAAGACTGTCACCGGCATCAACCAGTTGATCGTGCGCGAACAGAGAGCGGCGCGGCTGGCGCAGCGCGCCTGCGAAACGCTCATCGAGGGAGGCGGGTATTCCTTCGCCTGGATCGGATTGCTGGACGCGCCCGGCGCTGTTATGCGTCTCGCCGCCTCGGCGGGCGAAGCCAGGGACCCCGATCAGTTCACCTTGCGATTCCACCAGGAAGAACGCGGCCCGGCGTGCGCGGTCGAGGCCCTGCGCCGGCGCGCCCCTTTTCACGCGGGCGATGCCGGTTCGGAACCCTGTTCCACCTGCCCGCTATTGCCGAGTTACTCCAAATTCGTCTCGGTGACTTTGCCTCTGCTGCGCGAGAACAAGGCTCTGGGCGTATTGACGGTCGTTCATTCCACCCCCGCAGGCGTTTTCGACGACGAGGAGATAAAAATACTTTCGGAAATGGCCGACGACCTGGCCTACGCCCTGGAAAATTTGCGGGCCGCCGCGCAGCATAACCTCCTTTCGGAGATCGCCGAGCGCTTGATGACGGTGCGTGACGAGGATGCCTTGTGGCTGGCGATTGTGGACGCCGCCAAACAGTCGCTCCACGCCGAGCGGGTCGCCATCTACGATTACGATCGCTCCTCCGATCGTTTGAGTTGCTATCGGGCGGGCGGTCTCTCCTCGGAATATATCGCCGAGATCAATCGGCGCTTTCGCGAAGCGCCGGGCAGCCGCATCATCACCGACCCTCGGCCGATCGTCATTAACGACGTTCATACCGATCCATCGGTCGCCTCCATGCGCCCATGGATGACTCGCGAAGGCTTTCGGGCGTATGCGGTTTTTCCGTTCCTTGCGGTCAAATCCGTGGCAGGGGCGTTCGTTGCGTATCGCGACTCCGCCGTTCCATTTTCGGAAGCCGACATCTCCTCCGGCCAGACCCTGGTGCATATCGTGAGCATGGCCCTCGAAAACGTGCGCCTGTATTCCGACATGCGCGCCAAAGCCGCCGAACTGGGCCGCCTGTACGCCGCCGCGCAGGACATGGCCTCCAACCTGTCGGACCCGAAAGGATTGTTGCAGATCGTCATCCGCCACATGACCGAGGCGCTCGAAGCCACCAGCGGCTACATCAGTTCCATCAACCTGAAGGAGTCCACTCTACGCGTCCTGGCGGAATACTGGGCCAATCCCGCCTCGGAGCGCGAGCGGAAGGAGGACCTGTTCCGCGTTTACCCCCTTGATGAATATCCCTCCTACCGGCGGGCGGTATTGCAGGGAAAGGTTGTAACCCTCCAGGCGGACGACGAGGATTTGTCCGACGCGGAACGGGAGCAGTTCATCCAATACGGGATTTGCTCCATGATGTTCGTTCCCGTGATGGGGCATGGCGTCTTACAGGGGGGCGTGGAGATCTGGGAAAGCCGCCGCAGGCGGGAATTTACCCTTGCCGAGATCCATCTGGCCCAGGCCATGGCCGGCCATGCCGCCGCCGTCATCGAGAACGCGCAATTGTTCGATGCGGAGCGCGCCCAATTGCGCCTTTCCCGCACCCTCGAGCAGGTGGGCGCGTTGCTGACGACGGAACTGGGCCTCGGCGAAGCGCTGGAGCGCCTGTTCGACCTGCTGGCGCAGGTGGTGGCCTGCGACAGCGTTTCCGTCCAGTTGCTGAACGCCGATGGAACCCTGAAACTGGCTTCCGGGCGGGGCTTTCCCGACCTGGAACGGGCGCGGCAGATCGTGCGCGAGATCGGCGACCAGGGCGTCAAACGGCGCCATTGGAGCCAGGGGCGGCCGCTGGTGATCCCCGATACGCACTCCGACGAGCGCTGGATCGTATCGCCCGGCGCGGAGTACATCCGTTCCTGGATCGGCGCGCCGCTCATGATCAAGGGAAGAATGATCGGCGTGTTGAACGTGGACAGCCGCACCGTGAACACCTACGACCAGGCCGCCGCCAATACCGTGATGGCCTTCGCAAACCAGGCGGCCGTGGCCATCGAAAACGCGCGCCTGTTCGAAAAGGTTCTCGACCATGCGAATGAATTGGCGCTTGCTTACGACAACACGCTGGCAGGTTGGGGGCGCGCCCTCGAAATGCGCGACGAACTGACCGAAGGCCACACCCGCCGCGTGACCGAACTGACCCTGCGCCTGGCGCGCGCCATGGGATTGAGCGAAGAGCAAATCGTCCACATCCACCGCGGCGCCATTCTGCACGATATTGGCAAGATGGGTATTCCCGATTCCATCCTCCTCAAAAAGAGCGCTCTCACTCCAGAAGAGGAAACAATCATGCGCCGTCATCCCCAATTTGCCTATGACATGCTTTACCCCATCGAGTTCCTGCGCCCGGCCCTCGTCATTCCGCTTTATCATCACGAAAAATGGGACGGCGCCGGCTACCCGCACGGCCTCAAAGGGAAGGAAATCCCGCTGGCGGCGCGCATCTTCGCCGTGGCCGACGTGTGGGATGCCCTCACCTCCGACCGCCCCTATCGCCCGGCGTGGTCGAAGAAGCAGGCCCGCCTGCATATCCAGGAAGAATCGGGCAAGTATTTCGACCCCGAAATCGTGAAACAATTTCTCCTGCTGGAACCGTAGAACCTATCCGAATAACGGATTGCAGACTTCCAGTCCGCGCTCCGCAGTTTTTCGGATAGGCCCGTAGTCATTCCCCAAAAAACAAATTCCACCACACCTGCCAGTTGGGCAGGGGAGTGGGCGTGGGAAGCGGCGTCGGGGTTGGAACGACCGTTTCCTTTCCCGCGCCGAAGGGCGCGCCGGGAATGTCGCCCTCCTGGATCATGCGGTTGCCTTCGCGGGCGTACTCGTCCACGGCCGCGTCCGAACCGGCGTAGGCCACCTGTGTTTGCAGCGCGATCTGTGTTTGCATGATCTGGGTGGCCTGGGCGCGGTAGGCCTGCGTCTCTTCCGACAAACGATTCAGTTCCTCGAGACGGGCGTTGAATTCGATCACAGCCAGGACGAGGAAGGCGATTCCGATGAACGCGCCCACCCGCCGCCAGTTGATGGAAAATTTACGCATGTGTTCATCTTACCCCGTCTGGAAGTGCGCGTCAACTTCTGTCTGCATGCAAAGATTGTCAGGTACGGAGTCGAACGCCTCCCGACTTTCGAGCAAAATCTGGAGATTTTGTAATCCACGGTAATCGGTTGGCAAGACGCGCCTCCTCTGGTACAATCCCGCCCCGCAGGGTGTGGTACCCTTCATCCTGTAATCTTCTCGAGAAAGGGCTCGATCCAAAATGAAAGTCATGCTTCTCAAGGACGTTTACAAACTGGGCCGCGCCGGCGACGTGAAAAAAGTCGCCGACGGTTACGGCCGCAACTTCCTCATCCCGCAGGGACTGGCCGTGCTGGCAACTGCGGGCGCGTTGAAACAAGTGGAACGCATCCGCAGCCAGGCGGAGATCCGCCGCAACGCGCTGAACGAGGAACTCAAGGAAATCGCCGGGCAAATCAACGGCCTCGCGCTGGATTTTCCCGTCAAGGCCGGCGAAACGGGCAAACTCTACGGCTCGATCACCACACAGGACGTGGCCTCCGCCGTCACCGAGAAGGTCCGCTTCGAGGTCAAACGCCAGCAGGTGGATATGCAGCCCATCCGCGAGATCGGCGAATACGCCGCCCACGTCCGCCTGACGATGGACCTGGCGCCCGAGATCAAGATCGTCGTCCATCGGGAGGGCGAATCGGCGGAGGAAAAGGCCAAAGAGGAAAAACCGAAAGCCAGGGCCAGAAAAGCAAAGGCCGCGGCCGAAGCGCCTGTTGCAGAGACGCCCGCCGCCGAGGAGCTCGCGCAGGAGACCCCTCCCGCGGAAACGCCCGCAGAATAGGCGGACGAATAAAAACCGGGTTTCTCCAGGAAACCCGGTTTTTGTTTGTGGTAAACTTTCGCCATGCAGGAAACTCACGAAACCATCGGGCAGCGGCTGAAACGCCTCCGTCTCTCGCGTCAGGCCAGTCTCGAAAAAGCGGCCGAGGTCACGCGCATCCGTCCTCATTATTTGCAGGCGCTCGAGGAAGATAACTACTCGATCATGTCCTCCGCGGCGCAGGGACGCGGCTTCCTCAAAATTTATGCCGATTATCTCGGCCTCGATCTCGAGGCGGCCACGGAAGAACTTCGCCATGCGGATTCGGCGGATGCGGCGCCCGCGGCCCCTTCTCCCAAAGCCGCGCCTCCCACCCCCGAGCCCGATTCTGCTTTAGCGGCCCCGCCCGCTTCCCCCTCCGACGAGACGGCGGGCCGCCGTCCATTCTGGGCGCGTCTCCTGCGGCGCCCCTCCTCGGAGGCGGAAGCCGCGCCCGAACCGGAAGCCGTCCTGGAGTCAGCGCCTCCCGAAGCGGCAGGCGCCGCTCCCGCGCCTGACGCGTCCACCGAAGCGGAAAGAAGGCCGGCCCGCGCCAAAAAGCCTGCCCCGAAAGCGAAAGTCTCCGCCGCCAGGACTGCAAAATCGAAAAGCAAAACGAAAGCCGCGGCCGTCCAGGGGAGGAGACCGGCGGATAAAAAAAAAGCCTCGCTGAAGGGATCGCCCGCAAAGAAAAAACCGGCGAAGAAACACCGGTAACCGCCGCGCCTGCGGAAGTTCTCCCCAAACTCGAAGTTACCCAACCGCACGATGAATCTCTCGATGCCGCCGAGTTCCGCCTGGGGGCGTGGGAGCGTCTCGCCGCGCGGGTGGGGGTGCGCTTCTCGAGGCCGCGTCCGCCCGATGTCCGGGATGAGGCGAGGGAGGAGCGCGAGGTCGAGGCGGACGGGTCCGGTCCCGCCGCGGTCGAATCGTCTTTCCCCGCGCAAGCCGTCCGGATGAAACCGGCGGGGGAAATGTTCGCCGAGCTCGGCGCGCAGTTGCGCGAACGCCGCGAGGCGCTCAACCTGCGGCGCGAGGAGATCGAACGGCACATCCGCGTGCGCGCCCATTATTTGCAGGCGCTGGAGGAGGGCGATCTCGACGGCCTGCCCTCGGCAGTGCAGACGCGCGGGATGCTGCAGAATTACGCTTCGTTTTTGGATTTGGACGTTGAAGCCCTGTTGTTGGGCTTCGCGGACGTTTTGCAGGCGCGCCATCGCCAGCGTCACCCGCTGCCGCCGGGGGCGCGCGGCCGCCCCGCCCCCAGCATCCCGGAGAAACTGCCGCCCCTGCGCGGTTTCCTGTCGGCCGACCTGCTGGGGATCGGGCTGACGCTCCTGCTGGCGGTCTTTTTGATCTGGGGTGTGCAGCGCGTGATCGGGATCAGGGCGCAGGCGCAACCCACCGCCCCTGCCATGCTCGAAGTTCTGGCGGAGCCATCTGCCGCCCCGCCCGGCGCGCCTGCGCCCACTTCCGAATTGCTCGACCTGAGCAACGTGACGGCCACGCTGGATGTTTTCGAAACGCCCGTCGGATTGCCGACGGTTCCCGAAGGCGTGAACGTGCAGGTGAACATTATCGCGCTCGAGCGGACCTACCTGCGCGTGATCGCGGACGGGGAGGTGGTCTTCGATGGGCGCGTCACGCCCGGCACGGCCTACCCCTTCGAAGCGGGCGCGCAGATCGAGATTCTGGCGGGCAACGGCGCGGCCCTGCGGTTGACGTATAACCTGCGCGATATGGGCCTGCTGGGACGGTACGGCGAAGTGGTCAACCTGATCTACCGCGCCGACGGGGTGGTCACGCCCACGCCCACCATCGGCCCGACGCCCACCGTCACGCCCACTCCCACCGTCACCCCAACCCCCACGCGGACTTCTACGCCCGCGCCTTAAGAGAGTGTTTCTTAAGTTGTGGCAGAAAACCTTTTGGACACGGATTTCACGGACAACACGGATTTTTTAAAGGCTTTTTCTCTGCGAATCCGTGAAAT
>DAOUMJ010000090.1:0-2759 GCA_034411715.1 Anaerolineales bacterium
ATTTCACGGATTCGCAGAGAAAAAGCCTTTAAAAAATCCGTGTTGTCCGTGAAATCCGTGTCCAAAAGGTTTTCTGCCACAACTTAAGAAACACTCTCTAACGCCAAATTGCGCTGCATTCGCCCGTCGGATATCCAGAAGTTCCCCTTCGGGCCTTTTGGATTGAAGTGTCCATATTCCTAATCGCCGCGTTCAAAAGAGGAGACGCCGATGGACCTGACCATCTACAACTGCCACATCCACACCTTCACCGCGGAACACATTCCCGATAAATTCCTGCCGCTCGGATTGGTGCGCGCCATGCGCCGTCCGTTCCTGCGAAAATTCATCCTGTGGTTCTTCGGGAAATTCGTCCCGCGCGCCAACAAGGACGCCGTGGCGCGCACGGGACGCTTCCTGGCGCGCGGCGCGTTCGAGAGCCAGGCCAGGGTCTTCGAGTACGTCCAGAAGCAATACCCCGAGGGGACGCGCTTCATCGTCCTCCCGATGGACATGGAATTTATGGGGGCCGGCCGGCCGAAGGTCCGGTATGAGGCGCAGTTGAAAGAGTTGGCGGAATTGCGCGACGCGTCGAAGGGCGCGGTCATCCCGTTCTGCGCGGTGGATCCGCGCCGCCCGAACGTCGCCGCGGATTTTCGGCGCTGGCATGGCGAACGTCAAATCCGGGGCGTGAAGTTGTATCCTCCGCTCGGCTTTCGCCCCGACGACCCGGCGCTGCTGGAAATTTACGCGTATTGCGAAAAGAACCGTCTGCCCGTTCTGGCGCATTGTTCGCCCGGCGGGATCCGCGCCAGCGGTTCGAGGCGCGAGCAGGCGCGCGAGTTTACGAAGCCCGCCAATTACCGATCCGTGCTGGAGCAATTCCCGAAACTGAATTTTTGTCTCGCGCATTTCGGCGGGGCGGAGGAATGGGAGCGCCACCTGACGGGCGAGTCGCCGCGCACAGGCGAGGACGCCACCTGGCTGACCGTCATCGTGGACATGCTGCGCTCGGGGAAGTATCCCAACCTGTACACGGACGTTTCGTACACGCTCTTCATCGAAAAACCCGACTACCGCCCGTTCAACTATTTCGAATTCCTGAAAGTGCTGCTCGTGGATAAGAACGTGCGCGAGCACACCCTCTTCGGCACGGACTATTACATGGTGGAGCGCGAAAAGGTCAGCGAGAAGGAAGTTTCCATCGCGCTGCGGGCGCATCTCGGCGAGGAGGCGTATTTCCAACTGGCGCATCACAATCCGAGAAGATTTTTGTACGAGACGGGCGAGGACGAATCAGAAGCCGGGGCAAAGGCGCGTTGATCAATGGCGGGTCTGCGGCTGGAGGACGCGGCGGCCAGCGGATTGCTTCGCAAAACGGACACCTGCACCGAACCGCACACTTGCCCTGGCGGGCAGCGCCAGGGGGCGCGGTGTAAGCGGATTAGGAATCCAGAGGGCTTTTGACGGCCAGTCCTCCGCGCTGGAGGACGTGGGTGTAGATCATCGTGGTCTTCACATCTTTGTGACCAAGAAGCTCTTGCACAGTCCGAATGTCGTAGCCGGATTGGAGGAGGTGGGTGGCGAAACTGTGCCGGAAGGTGTGAGGGGTGACGTGTTTATTAATTTTGGCGAGGCGGGCGGCTTCTTTGACGGCTTTCTGGACGGTGGATTCGTGGAGGTGGTGGCGGCGGACGATACCCCCTCCCCGGCCCTCCCCCATTTCAAGAGCGGAAATGGGGGAGGGAGTCACCTCACCCCCGGCTCCTCTCCTGGAAGGAGAGAGGAGAGAATGCGGGTCTTTGGAACGATCGGAGGCGGGGAAGAGGTATTGCCAGATCCAGTCTTTGTCGGCGTTTTTGTATTTGCGTTCGAGGGCATAGGGCAAGTATACAGAACCAAAGCCATCGGCAAGGTCTTTTTCGTGAAGGGACTTTACGTAGCGCAGGTGAAGTTGCAGGGGTTGAATGACCGCGTCGGGCAACATGGTGACGCGGTCGTTTTCGCCTTTTCCGTCACGGACGATGATCTGGCGGTTGTCGAAGTCAATGTCCTTGACGCGCAGGCGCATGCATTCCATAACCCGCAGGCCGCCGCCATACATCACCTGGGCGATGAGTTTGTTAACGCCGGTCATGTTTTCAAAGACGCGTTTTACTTCGTCTTTGGATAGAACCGTCGGAACGTTTTTTCCGCGTTGGGGGCGAAACTCGTTGAGGCTGGCTTCGTCCACACCGATGTGAAGAACGTGGCGATAGAGGAAGAGCAGGGCGCTGAGGGCCTGGTTCTGGGTGGAGGCGGAGACTTTTTTAACGGTGACGAGGTGGGTGAGGAATTGGTTGATCTCGGGCGCGCCCATGTCTTTGGGATGGCGAGGGGCGAGGCTGTGTTTTTTCAGTTCGGGGTTGTGGAAGTAGATGTACTCCCTTACCCACCCGATGTAGGTGTCGCCGGTGCGGGGGGAGTAATGCTTGAGGTTGATGGCGTCGCGATATTGTTCGATGAGTTTTTTCTCTTTCCCCGGTGGCGGGGACGATGTTGGGAGGGCGGGAGGAATTGGCTGTGTCATTTGGTTGCCTTTCCGCGGGGGTGGTTGTATAATTGGTATGTCGGCACATAGTCTATTATACCGAACCATTCGGGTTAACATACCAAAAAGAGGAATGACTCTTGTTAACTCAAAGTTGAACTAAGCGCTTCGCGCAGGGGGATGTTTCCAATCAAAGGAATGCCCTAAAGCACCGCACCGAATAAACGAAACCGGCTATATTTCCCGTGTT
>DAOUMJ010000091.1:0-4457 GCA_034411715.1 Anaerolineales bacterium
TGAGTCTACTGCAAAAAGGTTATTTTACCGCCGAGACCGCAGAGTACGCAGAGACTTGATAATGAAGAACTCTGCGCTCTCGGCGCACTCTGCGGTTAGTTTTTTCAGTGGACTGATTTATGATACAACAACAGTGGAACGATGTAAATGTCAGTTTCATGACGGAGCGGGTTGTTACCGCTCCTGATCGGAGAAACCAATGAAACGCCTGTTGTTCTTTCTTCCCCTTCTTCTATCCGCGTGCGCGCTTCTCCCAGCCGTCCCCACCGCCACGCCCACACCCACCGCCACCTCGACGCCCACGCCCACTGCCACTCCCAGCCCCTCGCCCACAGTGACCCCCAGCCCCACGCCCAGGCCCCTGGTGCCGAACTTCGAGCATATCGTCATCATCGTCTTCGAGAACAAGGAATTCGAACGGGTAATCGACAGCGAGTCCATGCCCGTTTTCAACCGCCTGGCGCGCGACTACACCCTGCTCACACAGCATTACGCGGTGACGCATCCCAGCCTGCCGAATTATCTCGCCATGATCGGCGGCGATACCTTCGGCATTGACCGCAACTGCGAGAACTGCTTTATCAACGCGCCCAGCCTGCCCGACCTGATCGAAGCCAGCGGGCGCACGTGGAAGACCTACCAGGAGGACATGCCGCGCCCGTGCTTCGTCGGTTCGTGGGGCAACTACGCCCAGAAGCACAACCCCTTCATGTATTTCGATTCGATTCGACTGGACGCGGCGCGCTGCGAACGGAGCGTCCGCCCGCTGACGGATCTTCCCGCGGACCTCGCGGCGGGCGCGCTTCCGAATTTCGTTTTCATCACCCCGAACCTGTGCAACAGCGCCCACGATTGCCACCGAAGCATCGCGGACGAATGGCTGGCCGCGCTGATGTCGCCCCTGATGGATTATTTCAGCGCGCACAGCCAGTCCTTCCTCGTCATCCTCACCTGGGACGAGGGGACCAGCGCCGCCTCGTGCTGCGGCCTGCCCGAAAAGGCGGGCGGACGGATCGCTACTGTCCTTATTTCACCGCAGGTCAAGAACGGCTTCGAGGACGATACACCCTACACGCTTTACTCTCTCTTGAAGACAATCGCCGAGGCCTGGGGACTTCCCACCCTCGGCCACGCGGCGGATGAAAACAATGCATTGATCGTTAAGCCTTGGAAGTGAATTGGCGGTCTCTACCGCCGAATACGCGCTACACCTGCCCTGGCGGGCAAGTGCCAGGGGAGAGCGCAAACTGGGCGTCGTTTTCGTGATCTGCTGATTATCGAATCCTCGCTAATATTCAAAGCCGGGAAACCACTCTTCCAGCAACCGCATGAACTCTGGCTCGATCCCATTCCCGCCGATGAAGTGGGGCGCGAGAGCGAGTCCGCCGACGGCGTATTGGAGCGAGACGGCCAGCCCGCCCACCGCGAGGATTCCGCCGAGCGCGCCGCCGCCCAGCGCCGCGATCACGCCAATCGCCAGCCCGCCCAGGGAGAGGATGCCGAGGCTGAATCCGCCCAGCGTCACCCCGCCGAAGGCCGCGCCGCCGACGGCCAGCCCGCCGATGGCAATATCCCCGATGGCGATGACGCCCTTCGCCACGCGCGGGCGTCCCGTTTCGGGATCGTATCCCTGCGCGATGTGAATGAGCGGCCAACCGAACAATTCCGCTTCGGACTTCCACTCGTAGCCCCAGCCGTAGCGCATGATTGGCGTTCCGCCCATCGTCACCGAGGGGCGCGGGCGACCATCCAACCACTCGCCGCAGTAGCGGCATTTGACGGCATTGTCTTGTATCTCTTCGGCGCAATAGGGACATTTCTTCATGGGTGCCTCCGTAATTTTCCGAAAATCCTACTCGTTCACCACATCCCCGCTCTGCCCGCCGCGTTTCTCCACGAGGCGGATATTTTGAATCTTCATCGTCTTCTCGGCGGCTTTTGCCATGTCGTAAATCGTCAGCGCGGCGACAGAGACCGCCGTCAGCGCTTCCATTTCCACGCCCGTCTTTCCCGAAGTTTTCACAGTGGCGGTGATGACCACGCCCGGCAGGGACTCGTCCAACGTGAGGTCAACATCCACTTTGGAGAGGGGCAGGGGATGGCAAAGGGGAATCAGGTCGGATGTTTTCTTCGCGGCGGTGATGCCCGCGATCTGCGCGACGGTCAGCGCGTCCCCTTTTTTGATCTGCCCGTCGCGGATCAACTCGAAGGTGGCGCGCGTCATGCGGATTTCCCCTTTCGCTACTGCCATCCGCTCGGTGATGGGTTTGCCGCCCACATCCACCATGCAGGCGCGGCCTGTGGAGTCAACGTGTGTGAGTTTGGGCATAGGGCGATTATACCCGCCGTTTTGCCCTCACCCATCCCCCCTGCCCCCCTTTCCTTCGCGAAGCACGCTTTAGCGCCCCCAAAAGCGTGGGAGCGGGAAGGGGGAGGGGTCTTTCCCCCCTCTCCCTGGATAGGGAGAGGGGTCGGGGGTGAGGGCAAGGGCAATGTTATAATCCCCCCGCCATGCTCTCCACCACGCAATCCTCCTACACCGTCGCCCTGCCCGTTTACGAGGGTCCGCTCGCGCTGTTGCTCGACCTGATCGAGCGCGCCGAGCTGGACATCACCGCCGTTTCGCTGGCGCAAGTCACCGACCAGTACCTGGCCTACGTTCACGCCCTCCAGCAGGTGACGGCGGACGAAATCTCCTCGTTTCTGGTGATCGCCGCGAAATTGATCCAGATCAAATCGGAAGCATTGCTGCCGCGCCCGCCGGCGCGCGAGGCGGGGGAGGAGAATCCCGCCGAGGACCTGGCGCGTCAATTGCTGTTATACAAGCGTTACAAGGAAATCGGTCTCTGGCTGGAGGAACGCCAGAACAAAAACCTGCGCACTTTCCTGCGCGTCGCGCCGCCGCCCAAAGTGGAAGCCAGACTCGACCTTTCGGGCATCACCCTGGCCGACCTGCTGGATGCCGCCGAGCGTATCTTCGCCGCCGAGCAGGAAAAGCAATCGCTGGGGACGGTTATCGCCGCGCCGAAGATCACCATCCGTGAGAAGATCGAGTTGATCTCTGCCAAATTGCGGCAGGAGCGCGGCGCGACCTTCCGCGGCCTGCTGGGCGAGAAGCCCACGCGCCTGGAAGTGGTCGTCACCTTTTTGGCGTTGCTCGAACTGGTGAAGCGTTATCGCGTGCAGGCGCAGCAGGAGGCGCTGTTCAGCGACATTGCCATTCAGCCGATGGAGGAGTTCCAGGAGGGGGAGGAGTTCGATTTGGAGTTCGAGTAAGGCCAGAGTAGTCAGTGATCAGTGAGGCGGCGCGGGGGCGTCGCCTTTTTGATTCCGCTTTTGAAACAGGTTAAACGCCCAAAGTCCCGCGAGCGCGCCGAGGTTGTCGAAAAGCAAAACGTCCACGAGCGAAGCGTTTCGTCCTGGCACGAACGCTTGGTGGAATTCATCCAGCGCGGCATACGCCACCGTCATCAGCCACGCCAGCCGCGTGCGTTTGCCGTTCAGCCCATGCAGGTTTGCCAATGCCAGCAGGCTGTAGCCCAGCGCGTGTCCGCCCTTCTTCACCAGAAAATCGGCCAGCCCGAAAGCGGGCATCTCGGACGAGGGGACGGACGAAAATCCGAAGATGACTGCCATCAATATCAGTGCGGGAAGCCAGCGTTTTCGTGTGTTCATTTGCCGAAAATTGGAGTAATATTGTCCAAATAGAAAGGAGATCAAGATGAAACAGAAACTCGATGCCGTTCTCGAAAAATGGAACCTGCTCCAGCACCCATTCTATCAGGCCTGGAGCGCCGGTGCGCTTCCCGTCGAAGCCCTGCAAGTCTACGCGCGCGAATATGGCGATTTTATCGCAACCCTGCCGCGCGCCTGGGAGACGTTGAACGACGCGGCCACCGCCGACGAGGAACGCGAACACGCCGAACTGTGGACGGGCTTCACCGCCGCCCTGGGCGGATTCACCGCCGCCGCCTCGCTTCCGCAGACCGTCAACCTGGTCCGCGCTTCGGACGCGTTGTTCGCCGCCCGGGCCTCCGCGCTTGGAGCGTTGTACGCCTTCGAAGCGCAGCAACCCGCCACCGCCCAATCCAAACTGGACGGGTTGAAGACCCACTACAAATTACCGCGAGGCGTGGAGCCGTACTTCGAAGCCCACTCCGCCAACTGGCACGAATCGGAAAAGATTCTGCGCCAACTCGAATCCCTGCCTGCGAACGAACAGGTGCGCGCCCTCGCGGCCTGCGAGCAGATGGCCCAATCGTTGTGGGACGCCTTGACGGGGATTCACGAAGCGGCGTGCGACCCGATGTAGCGGCCAAAGAAACCTGGTTTCGCTCAGAAACCAGGTTTCCATTTGTAATTTTCGTACATGTATAGCGTCATGCCCACATCGGTCAAGTGGCAGGTAAAGGCAAAGCGGTTAGGGAAGGAGGCGTCTGGCCGAATTTCTGGAGTTT
>DAOUMJ010000092.1:0-3217 GCA_034411715.1 Anaerolineales bacterium
GCCTCTGCGGGCACAAGATAAATCTTGCGGTACTACGTACCGCAACATTCATGTTGCCTCTGCGGGCGCAAGATAAATCTTGCGGTACTACGTATTGCGTAACGACTCTCGCAATTCGCGGACTCCCGCCGCGATGCCCTGCGGATGACGGAAGACGAAACTGCCCGAGACGAAGACGTTCGCTCCCATTGCCCGGACCTCGGGCAGGCTCGCGGGCGAGAGGCCGCCATCCACCTCCAGCCGCGCAGACGGGTTGGCCGCGTCCAACATGCGGCGGAGCGCGCCGATCTTCGGCAACACCTCGGGGAGGAATTTCTGGCCTGAAAAGCCGGGGTTAACGGTAAGCACCAAAACAAGGTCAACGAGGGGAAGCACAGGCTCGATGGCCGAGGCGGGGGTGGACGGGTTCAACGTCACGCCCGCCTTGCATCCCAGCGATTTGATCTGGCGGATTGTCCGGTTCAAATGCGGGCAGGTCTCCACATGCACGGTGATGTTCGTCGCGCCCGCTTTGGCAAAGGCTTCGATGTGGCGTTCCGGCTCTTCGATCATCAGGTGAACGTCCAGCGGGAGTTTCACGGCGCGGCGGCAGGCCTCCACGATGACGGGTCCCATCGTCAGGTTGGGGACGAAGCGGCCGTCCATCACGTCCACGTGAATCCAATCCGCGCCGGCGGATTCGCAGGCGGCCAGGTCCGCACCGAGGCGGGTGAAGTCGGCGGAGAGGATGGAGGGGGCGATGAAAAATTCGGTCACGGATTCCAAACGTAGTACACCCACATCCAGAATGGGATCAGCCCGCCAACGGCCGCCAGCGCCAGCAGGCCGAGGCCGACGGAGACCCAGTCAATGTCGAGGGGAGGGGAAGGCGCCTCGTAAGCCGCGGCCGGCGCGAGGTCCGGGCGGGAGACGGGCGCGGGAGAGGGCGGCATCTGCTCGAAGCGATTGACCGCCTCGGGCGTCAGGGCGAGTTGCGGAGGCGGCGTCGGCTCGCGCTCCGTCCCGAAGCGCAGGAGGACGCGTCCCAACTGGTCGGCGGTGCGATAACGCGCCGAGGGTTCCTTCGAGAGGACTTTGGCGACGATCTGTTCGAGCAGGGGCGGCGCGTCGGGCAGGTATTCGCCCAGTAGATGCGGGCGCGCGTGGATGTGCATGCGCGCCAATTCCTCGGCGGTGGCGGCATGGAAGGGGAGGGTGCCGGTCAGCATTTCGTACATGACGACGCCGAGCGAGTAAACGTCGGAGGCGGGCGAGGGCGCCTGGCCGCGCGCCTGTTCGGGCGAGAAGTATTGCGGCGAGCCCCACACCACCTCGTCGCGGTCGCCGGGGCGGATGGTGGAGAGGGCGCGGGCGATGCCGAAATCGGTCACTTTGAGGCGTTTGTCGGGGGTGATGAGCAGGTTGTGGGGCTTCACGTCGCAGTGGACGAGCCCGGCGCGGTGGGCGTAGCCGATGCCCGCGCAGGCCTGCACCATGAGGGGGATGGCCTCCTCCACGCTG
This sequence comes from Anaerolineales bacterium, assembly GCA_034411715.1. Lineage (GTDB taxonomy): Bacteria > Chloroflexota > Anaerolineae > Anaerolineales > Villigracilaceae > Denitrolinea. Next base: position 1,501 of record DAOUMJ010000092.1, read on the forward strand.
AAGCGCCCGCGCTTGCGAAGCAGGGATTTCATGTCCGTGCCGGGGATATGCTCCATCACGATGAACAACTGTCCCCGATCCAGCCCGAAATCGTGAACGGTGACGATGTTGGGGTGAGAAAGGTTGGCGGCGGCGCGCGCCTCCTGGCGGAAGCGTTCCTGAAATTCCTCGTTGCTCGAATAGTCGGCGCGCAGCACTTTGATGGCGACGGAGCGCTCCAGCATCAGGTCGCGCGCCCGATACACCTCGGCCATGCCGCCAGAGCCGAGGTTTTCGAGCAGTTGATAACGTTGGTTGAGCAGGTCGCCTGCTTTCATCGCGAGGGATTATAACATTGCCCCGCCCTTATCCCTGCCCGGCCTCAAACATCGCCCGGTCTGCTTTCACGAAAAGCGCATTTTAGACGGGGAATAACTCCAGTTCACCCGCAGATTGTCCGCCACGTCAATCCAGCACGCGCCCCCGCCCCCCGGCGGCGCCGACGGCCCCGGACTGCCGATCGGATAGCACTTGCCGTCATTGCCCGGATATTCGCCCGGCCCGCAGGGGAACCACACACAGCCCGGCACGTCACAGCCGTGATAGCAACATTCATACCTATACGGTCCATAATAGCACCAGTCGCATTGAACTTGACAAGGGCAGTCCTCCGCCCTGGCCGTACCGGTTCCGCCAAAAGGCGCGGCCAAAGCCAGCGCCAGCCACAGCGCCAGCGCCGCCGCAATCCTGATCGCCCGTGTTACTCGCATTGTTCCCCGGTCAACTGACCGAACACCTTGTACTTGCCGCTCATTGACTTGGCGGTGTGAACCGCGTTCCCGCCTCCCCCCTCCTCCAGCCGCAGGACCGTCACCAGAAACTCCGGCTCCAGCCACTCCCGCCACTCGGAAATCTCCCCGCTCACCCGGTTTTCCACCCGGGCGCTTTCGGCCTGCTCCCCGCCTTCGCCCCACTGCCGCACCGCGGCGCAGACGTCATTGAACTGATAGACGCTGACGCCCGGCCGGTGGCTAAACCGCTTCCGGCCGCTCAAGGTCCACAAATAAAAGCCGCTTGCATCCCCGCCGGAGTAAAAACCGCTGATCGGCGTTTGCGGGCCGCGGTCAATAAAGTCCCGCCAGCCGTACCTTTTATCCGGAATATCCCGCAGTAAGTAATACCAGGCAATCCGGGCCAGCCCCCGGCCGCCGGAGTTTAAGAAAAACCTGACCGGAAAAACAACATTGGCCGCCAGGGCCAAAACAAAGACCGAAAACAGTATCTTTCCCCGCCTGCTCCTCATACCCCCACCTTAGCACAAGCGGCGGGAATTTTAAAGCCTAATCATTTTTTCCTGAAATAATCCGCGTCCCAGCTCTCCGTCAGCGGCACCACCCTGACCTCGCCGTTTATGGTCCGGTAAAAAAACTGGGCAACCCGATCATGAACCCATCCCCAGCAGTATTTTTCCAGGTCAATAACTATTCGAGAAAAAAATTCGATACGTTCATAATCACGACTCAATCCGGTGTCATTAAATAAACTGACAAAATAATCACCAAAACGAACATCATCCTCCCATGTTGTAGTGTAATTATTGGGGAGAGACAGGAACACCGGCTTGAACTCGGTCGGCTCGCACTCGTTTTTGGCCTGCTCCACGGCAAAGGGCAGGTAAAACAGCCCGTTTTCATAGACCACCTGGCCGGTTTCCTTGTCCACCATCCGCGCGGCCGTC
>DAOUMJ010000093.1:0-15000 GCA_034411715.1 Anaerolineales bacterium
GCTTCGGGTCCCGCGAGGGCGTATTTCTTCATCAGGCCGAACATGACCGCGGCGAGTATGCCATAGACGGCGGTGTAGCCGATGAGCGAGATCCACAGGTCCGCGATTGTCAGGTTCGGAGAGACCGCGTCCTGCACTTTGAGCAGGCCATAGACGATCCAGGGTTGGCGTCCCATTTCGGTCAGGAGCCAGCCGCTCAGGTTGGCGAGATATGGCAGCGCCAGTCCCCAGAACGGGAGCCATTTGAACCATTTGGCATTGTCGAAGCCGGCGCGCCGCATGGAGAACAGGAGCCAGGCCGTCACACCCATCATAATGAAGCCGAAGGCCATCATAACGCGGAAGGTCCAGTAGGTGACGACCATCAGGGGGATGTAGTTGCCCGCGCCATATTGCGCTTCGTACTGCGCCTGCAATTCGTCCACGCCTTTGACCTCACATTCGAAGTTGTTGCAGGCCAGGAAACTCATGGCATACGGAATGCGGATGGACCAGACCTCCTGCCTGCCGCTCAAGTCGCCGATGGTGAGCAGGGAGAACGAGGCGGGCTGTTCGGTTTCCCAGACGGCCTCCAGCGCGGCCAGTTTCATGGGCTGCTGTTCGTACATGAGTTGTCCCATGGTATGCCCGCCGAGGAAAAGGACGACGCTGGCGATCAGTCCCACCAGCGCGCCCATTTGCAGGGAACGCTTGAAGAACTCCGCGTGCTGTTTGCGGATGAGGTGGCAGGCGCTCACGCTGATGATGAGGAAGGATGCCATTGCCAGGCCGTCGGCCAGGGTGTGCCAGATGAAGACCCAGGCCTTGGGGTTGCCGATCAGCGCGAAGAAGTCCACCAGTTCGGCGCGCCCGTTCGCCTCGTTGACGACGTAGCCGACGGGGTTTTGCATCCAGCCGTTGGCGATCAGAATCCAGATGGCCGAAAGGTTCGAGCCGATGGCGACCAGCCAGATGGAGGCCAGGTGCGCTTTTTCGGGGATGCGTCCCTCGCCGAAAATCCAGACGCCGATGAAAGTGGATTCCATGAAGAAGGCCAGCAGGGCCTCGATGGCCAGCGGCGCGCCGAAGATGTCGCCGACGTAGCGCGAGTATTCCGACCAGTTCATGCCGAACTGGAACTCCTGCACGATGCCGGTCACCACGCCGATGGCAAAATTGATCAAGAACAACTTTCCCCAGAATTTTGCCATTTTGCGCCAGGTCTCGTCGCGCGTCTGGTAATAGCGGGTTTGCATGAAGGCTACAAACCAGCCCAGCCCCAGTGTGAGCGGGACGAAGAGCCAGTGGTAGACGCTGGTGAGCGCAAACTGCCACTGTGAAAGGATGGTTGGGTTCATACTCTCTCCTTGTTGAAAATTCAGCACGCGGCCCTCGGCGCGTGCAAATTGCTTATGCCGCTGTCGAAACCACGAGCGGAACGCTCGCCGCCTCCCTTGCCAGGTCTTCGAACGTGACGGCGGCCATCTCGCGCAGCATCGCCGCCTGCACGCGTCCCCACTTGGACCTCACGGGACAGTCGGCGCGGAACGGACAGTCCTCCTCGCCTCGGGATTCCATGCACTCCGAGAGCAGGAGCGGCCCCTCGAACGCCTCGACCACGTCCTTGAGCGTGATCTCCGAAGCGGGGCGGGGAAGTTCCAACCCTCCGTCGCGCCCGGCGAAGGTTCGCACCAGTCCGCTGGCGGCCAGTCGCGCCACGATGCGCTGAAGGAACGCGGGCGGGACGAGCATCTCGCGCTGGATCACCCCCGAAGCCAGCCGCGTCCCCTGCGGGCGCTTTGCAAGGGCAAGCACCACGCGTACCGCGTAGTCGGTTTGCCGGTTGATTTGGAGCATTTTTGCCTTTTTAATCCTTACTGACTTGGTAAACAATTACTGTTATTGTAATGATTTTGACGTAAATTATAATGTGCTTAATATAACATTTTTGTTGTACAAATGTCACAAATGCTGGGCAGATTGCTTAAGGGGCAGCGCCGCAGTAAATCGTGGTATCTTCTATAATCCACGCCGATACAGCCACGGATTTTACAGATTGGGATTCAAAAATCTGTGCTTATCTGTGGCGGAAAACTCCGACCACGTTTAGGCGCAGCGCTATCGCTTGAGGGCCTCGGCGGTATATCTGCCTTTTTTCAGCAGACTCACGGATGAGTCCACTGAAAAAACTAACCGCAGAGTGCGCCGAGAGCGCAGAGTTTTTCATTATCAAGTCTCTGCGTACTCTGCGGTCTCGGCGGTAAAATAACCTTTTTGCAGTAGACTCACGGATATAATGCTGGAAATCCTTTTTCTGGAGGAGTCATGCCCAAAACCTACTGGAAGAACGCCAGCGCTTCGCAAAACCGCGCCGTGATGAACTGGATGTTCGCCTTCGCCTTTGTCGTGGCGTTTCTCGTCGTCTTCGGGGGGATCGTCCGCCTGACGCGCTCGGGGTTGTCCATCGTGGAGTGGAATCCCATCAGCGGGGTGATTCCGCCCATCGGGGAGCAGGCGTGGGCGAAGGAGTTCGCCAAATACCAGCAGACGCCCGAATACCTGCACATCAACTCGTGGATGACGGTGGACGACTACAAGTTCATTTTCTGGCTCGAATGGATTCACCGCATCATCGCGAGACTGGCGGGGCTGTTCTACGCCATTCCCGTCTTTTGGTTCCTCTTCCGCAAAGCGATTCCGTGGAATGAATTTGGAATCTACTTTGTGATGGGATTGCTCTTCATCGGGCAGGCTTTCATGGGCTGGTACATGGTTGCCAGCGGATTGATTGACCGCCCCGCGGTGGATCACTCACGCCTCACAATTCATTTGCTCTTCGCGTTGACTCTGCTCGGGCTCGCGCTGTGGATGGCCTACGGCCACAAATACGGCTTCCCCGACTATTCGAAAAAAGCGAAGTGGTCGTTTGTCTCGAAACTGGCGGCGGCTTCGCTCGTCATCCTGTTGATCCAGATTTCCTACGGCGGTCTCGTGGCGGGACTGAAGGCGGGTCACGTCTCGAACACCTGGCCGCTGATGATGGGGCAATGGATCCCGAAAGGCATTTTCGGCGCGCAGGGATTCAATTGGATGAATCTCATCGAGGTTCCGCAGACGGTGGTTTTCGTCCATCGCTGGTTCGCGTTCGCGGGGTTGATCGTGGTTCCGTGGGCCTGGTGGCAGGCGAAGAAAAGAAATTATCCTGCCGAAATTCAACGCGGGCTTCTCTGGCTGATCGTCGCGGTGACGACGCAGATCACGCTGGGAATTTTGGTGGTGCTGATGAATGTCAATGTCGCCATGGCGTCCATCCACCAGGCGGGCGCGGTGACGCTGTTCTGGCTGGCGGTATTTTTCATTCACAGGCTGCGGGCGTACGATCGCGCGCGGGCGGAGGCGAAATAAATTTCGCGGTACTGAAACCAAGACGGACAGGTTGCGAGCCTGTCCGTTTTTTTAATTCGGAGTCGAAAGTCTCCAGACTTTCGGAGCGGCGCAAAGTCTGGAGACTTTGCAGTCCGATAACGCTACCTCATCTCGAACGCATCACCCTCATCGTGATAATCGAACAAGACCACCTGCGCGGCTTCGATGGTGGCTTCGCCGGAAAAGACCGTGCGGAAGCCGCCGTCGTCGTCCTGGAGGAGGATTTCGATTTGATGCGCGCCTGGGGTAATGGAGATCAACTCGACGAAGGTGATGCGTCCCTCGCCGCGCAGGCCAGCGGGTTGGTAGGTTTTCTCATGGAGGATTTCACCGTCCACGAGGAGGCGGAGGGTGACGGGGTAGCGCGTCCCGCCGAAGATTTGGGCGGGGTCGGCGCCTTCGGGCAGGACAATGCCCGGGGCGGTGACGCTCGTCTCGGTGGAGATTTTGCCTTTCGAGTCGTAGGCGATGCGGATGCCGCCCTGATCCGCGTGGGCGACTCCGGCTTTCACGTCCAGCGGGAGGGCGAGGGCGAAGATGCCCGTCAGAAGCAGGACGCCCGCCAGCGCGGCGGCCAGCGAGGGGACGAGTTTGGCGCGGTTTTTGATCGGAGGCAGGGCAGGCGCTTTCTTGTTCGCTTGCGCGTCGTCCCTGTGCAGGTTATCCAATAGCGCGGCGAGTTCGCGCGTTTCGCCGGGGGAGTTTTCGAGAAAATGCAGGCCAGGCTGGACGAGGGCATTGTGGCGGTGGAAGCGGCTGAGAATCCACGAAGTGCCTTCGCGGTAGATGCAGTCGTCGTGGGGACACGCGGCGAAGACCACATCGCGCGCGCCGCGTTGGAGGAGGGCTGGCGTCCAGTCGGTGTCGGCCATGGCAACGCACGGGAAGGCCGCGACCACCACCCGTCCGGTTTGATTCGGCCCCCAGGGAATCGTCGCCACGGGCGCGCCCGCTCCGTTCTCGAAGGCCGAGGCGGGCAGGACATCCTTCAGCGTCCCCAACGCGAGATCGCGCTGGCAGGCGAAGACGACGGTGGCGGGCCGCCCGGCCTTTTTTACGGCATCCAGCGCGGCGTTGACGTGCGTGATGACCAGGTCGCCGGGCAGGTGTTTGAGTTCGATGGCCTCGACGGGGCACGCGCCGACGCAGACGCCGCAGCCGGTGCAAAGCGAGGGGGCTACGATGGCGAGTTTTTCGTGGCCGCTGTCGTCGGCGCGCTTGACCATTTTGATGGCGTAGTAGGGACATTCCACCGCGCAGAGGGTGCAGCCCGTACACGCTTTGTCAATCACCTGCGCGGGGCCGAGATGGCGGCCTTTGGAAAGCCAGGGCAGGAGGAAGAGACCGCCGCCTACGAAAACGGCGAGTCCCCAGAAGACGGCGTCGCCCATTCGATCAATCATCGGCAGGAAGCCGAGGTAGAGCGCGTCCATCGGCGCGGAAGCGACGATGCTGCCGAAGTCGGCGGGCGCGGCGCTTTTGACGGGCGCCAGCAATGAGAGGACGACCAGACCGATGACGGACTGCGCCATGATCCAGCGCGGCGCCCACCAGCGGGCGCGGCTGTTGCGCAGGACGTGAATGTACACACCGACGAAGGCGAACAACGGCATGAAGACGTGCAGGAACAAAATGATGACGAAGGTGGCGAAGGTTTTGGAAGCCAGGTCTGGCGCGGTGAAGGTGAGCGCCGAGTTGCCGCGCGAGAGGAGCATCATGTATTCGGTCATCCACTGGGCGCGCTCGTCCCAGATCAGCCAGTAGCCCATGGTGCCGATCAGCCAGGTGGAGGCCAGCATGATCCAGCCGCTCGTCCACGCCAGCCAGCGCGAGCCCCAGAAGCGGTCGCTGAACAGCATTTTGAGAAAGTGCAAAACGACCAGCACAATCATGGCGTCGGAGGCGTAGCGGTGCGTGGAGCGCATGAGCGAGCCGAACCAGTTGGTGCTGATGGCCTGCACGGTTTCGTAGGCGCGGTCGGAGCCGGGGCGATACATGAGGGTGAGGTACGTCCCCGTCACGATCAGCACGATGACCATGAAGATCGTCAGCGTGCCGAGGTGGTAGAACGGGTTGAAGTCCGATTTGGCGATGCGGTTGACGAGCGCTTCCATCTTCGCCCAGCCTTTTTCGAGGGCGCGCAGGAAGCGTCGTTCGGCGTAGGGGTTGGTAGAGGTCATGTTCACCTGATGGAGAGGAAATGGTAATTGGTAAATGGTGATTGGTAATTGGTCGTGCCGTCATTGCGAGGAGGGTGTTCTTCCCGACGAAGCAATCTCCTGTTCATGCGCGGGGATTGCTTACCCTGCGGGTACGATGTCGCTTCGCTCGCAATGACAGTGCAAGAGGAGGGGTCGCTTCGCAATGCCAGAACTATGACCTTGCATCATCCAACAACGGAAATTTTCGCAGGCGCATGGCATTGGCGGTGACGATGACGCTGCTCAAGACCATCGCCAGCGCGGCGAGGAGCGGCGTGAGCAATCCCGCGACCGCGAGCGCGACGCCGATGAGATTGTAGATCACCGCCCAGCCGAGATTTTGTTTCACACGTAGCATGGCGTGACGCGACAGATCCACCAGCCAGGGGACGAGCCGCAAATCCTCGCGCATCAGGACGACATCCGCCGCGGCGCTGGCAACGTCGGTGCCGTGATTCATGGCGAGACCGACGGACGCGGCGGCCAGCGCGGGTCCGTCGTTGATCCCATCGCCGACCATCGCGACATCGGACTCGGCCTGCAAACGCGACATTTTTTCATCGGGACTGAGCGCGGCGTGGACGGGGATTCCCAACGCCTCCTGCCAGCGGCGTCCCGCCTGCGCCTCGTCTCCCGTCAGGACTTCGAGGCTGAGTCCGCGAGCCCGAGCCTGATCCACCGCCTCGGCGGCTTCGGCGCGCGCCGTCTCGCCGAGCGCGATCAGTCCGCGCGCCTGCCCGTCCCAACCCGCGAAGACGACGGACATGCCCGCTCCTCGGAAATCGTCCGCTTTTTGGGAGAGGGAGGCGGGGAGGCGGAGGTTTTGGTCGTTCATCAGTTGCTCTGAACCAACCCACACTTTCATTCCGTCATTGCGAGCGGAGCGAAGCAATCTCCTCGTGGTGGTGGGGATTGCTTCGTCGCCTTGGTCTCGATACGGCGGGAGTACGCCGCCTACTCGACCATCGGCTCCTCGCAATGACGGAATATTGAGAGTAGCCTCCACACCGCGGCCCGGGAGGGCGGTGAATTCTTTTGGCTTGGAAAGTTTGATTCTCTTTTTGCGCGCGTAGGTCACGATGGCTTTGGCGAGCGGGTGTTCGGATTGATTCTCCACCGACGCAACACGCAACACGAAATCCTTTACCGCCATTTCTTCGGAAACGATGTGTTTCACCCGCATCGGCAGCATCGTCAGCGTTCCAGTTTTGTCGAAGAAAATTTTCTTCACGCGCGCCAGTCTTTCGATTGCGCCCGTTGACCGAAGGATCGCGCCCGAGTCTGCGGCGCGTCCCAACGCCAGCCAGAGGGTGAGGGGAGTGGCGAGTCCCAGCGCGCAGGGACAGGCGATGAGCAGCACGGTCAGCGCGACGAGCAAGGCGTGTTCCGCGTCTGATTGATAATTCCAAAACAAGAATGTGATCGCCGCCAACGCGACCGCGCCGTACGTCAACCACGCGGACATTTTGTCGGCCATGCGTTCGAGCGGGGAACGATTCCACAAAGCCTCGTGCAGCAATCGTCCGATTTGTCCCGCGGCAGTCGCGGAACCAACCGCAGAGGCAATCACCTCGAACGAACCGTCGAGGCTGATCGTCCCAGCCTGGACCGCGTCACCTTCACGCTTCGTTACGGGGCGCGGCTCGCCCGTCAGCAAACTCGCGTCCACGTCGCCTTCGCCGCTTGCGATGAGTCCGTCCACGGGGAAACGTCCGCCAGGCCGCACGCGCACGCGCATCCCAGGCTTCAATTCAGCAACCGTGATTTCTTTTTCGCCCTCGGCCGTCACCAGCGCGGCGGTTTCGGGAATCTGTTTCAGCAATCGTTCCACCGATTCGCTGCTGGCCTTGTGCGCCTGCATTTCCAGCCAGTGTCCAATCGAAATCAAATAGATCAACATGCTGGCCGTGTCGAAATAAATTTGCGACGTATGTCCCCGCGCGTAATTCCACACAGAAATTCCAAACGCGGAGAACGTCCCAATCGTAATCAGCGTGTGGATGTTCGGCTGGCCGCGCAGCAGGCTGGCGAGTCCCGCGCGCAGAATCGGCAGTCCGAGCAGCAGCAAAACGGGGACGGCCGTCACCAGCATCATCAGGCGGAAAAAGTCCACCAGCCATTCGGTCTCGGCGGAGGCGATGCCCAAAAGTTCGCGCGCGTAAATCGTCCCGCCCACGATCACGTCATGCAGCACCAGCACCGAGCAGATCGCCAGCCGCATGAAAAACGACTCTTCCTCGTCGTGCGGTTTTTCGTCGGGCAGCGTGGCGCGATAGCCGAGAGTCTTTACGCGCTTCTTAAGTAATTGGGGATTGGTAACTGCGGAGTCAAAAGTGAGACTGGCCTGCTGTTGGATGTAATTAACTTCCGCCGAGGCGACTCCCTTTGTGCGTTTGAGTTGCTCTTCGACGAGCCACGCGCAGGACGAGCAGTACATCCCGCCGAGAGCCAGCGTCACATTTTTCGCTTCGCCCTTGACCGTGATCGGGGCCGCGGCTTCGGACGCGTCGCGCGGCGTTTCGGCTGTCGCCTCAACCAACAGCGCGGCCACCTCGCGGCACGAGGGACAGCAGAATGCATCCCCGCGCTCGTTGGCGAGGGGATGGAGGGTGGTCAGGCCGCAGAGCGAGCAGGTGGCGAGTAGTTTGGTCGTTTGGTCGTTCGTTAGTTCCATAAACCGCGCGCCATTATCACCGCGAAAGCAGATAAAGGCAATGACTTTTGTTACATTTGTTACATTTGCGCCCCCAACGCAAAAGCAGACGCTTCCTCGGTTGTCATCCCGCTTCCCGCCTCTGTCCCGTAATGATGGCCGCGGGGATAAATCGCGTGTAAAATCAATCAAATTTCGAAGAGGAAAAATCAATGACATTTGCCATCGTTCTCATCGGCTGGATCTTTTCCCTGTGCCTGCACGAATTCTTTCACGCGGTGGCCGCTTATTACGGCGGCGATACCACCGTGAAGGACAAGGGCTACCTCACCTTCAACCCGCTGAAGTACACACACCCGTTGTATTCGCTCGTCCTTCCGCTGGTGTTTTTGCTGATGGGCGGCATCGGCCTGCCGGGCGGCGCGGTCTACATCGAGACCTGGCGATTGAAAAGCCGCTCGTGGCAGAGCGTGGTTTCGCTGGCGGGACCGCTGGCGAACCTGCTGCTGGCGATTATCCTCGCCGTCGTCCTGCGATTCACCCCCTACGGGACAGTGGAGGACAACAGCCCCTGGCCGGGCATTGCCTTCCTTGCGCTCCTGCAACTTTCGGCTCTCGTCCTGAACCTGATCCCCGCGCCGCCCTTCGATGGCTACGGCATTCTCGAGCCCTTCCTCTCCGAAGGGACGCGCCAGTGGGTCAATTCGATGCGGACTTTCATTATGCTGGCCGTCTTCCTCGCGCTGTGGAACATCCCCTTCGTCAACGAGATGTTCTGGACTCAGGTATTTCGACTCGCCTATTTCCTCGGCATTCCCTTCGATCTCGCGTGGGAGGGATTCACGCGATTTCGTTTTTGGATGTTGTGATAAAGCAAAATCCTTTGTCAATTTCCTGTGTACTTCCAATCCCAAAACCAGTAGGCGAAGCCCTTGAATTCGCCCCACTTCTCGAAGCGCTTCTCCACTTCCTTCGCGGTGACGGGCTTCTCGCCATACCATTCGTGCGAGACGAGTTTGAGCGCCCACGAGTCGATCGGGATGAAGTCCGAGCGGCCAAGCAGGAGCAGGAGATTGGCCGCGGCGTAGGGGCCGATGCCGTTGATCTTCAGCAATTCCCTGCGGAGTTCGAGCGTGGGAAGGGTGGATTCTTTCAACGCCTCCAGATCCAGTTCACCCGAAGCGACGCGCGTCGCCAGTTCGTGGATGGCGGGCGCGCGGTATCCCACGCGGACTTTTTCGCGCAGCGTCTCGGGGTTGGAAGCGGCAATCGCCTGAGGGGTGGGAAACGCACGCCGCGCTCCATCTGCAGAAAACGGCTCGCCGAAAAGATTGATGAGATTCAGATTCATGCGTTTGGTGGCGGCCCAGAGCGTGTTCGTCGTCAGGATGGTCTTGACCGCGTCCTCGAACAGCGTCGGCGAGCGGAGGACGCGTCCGCGCGCCAGTTTTTCGGCGCGGCGCAGTTTCGTCTCCCGCCGCGCGGCCTTGTAGAACGCGGAGAAATCCGCCTCGAGCGCGAACATCCAGGCGATGCGTTCAGCCGCCTCGCGCTTTTCGACCTTGTCCAGTTTGTCGGTTTCCACGTGCAAGCCTTCGGGCGACCCTGCGATTCGATACTCGACGACGCGGCCATTGGACAGCCGATCCACGTACCTGAACACGGACGCGGCCTCGTCGTATCCGCACGGCGCGAGCTGCACCCATCCGTGCGATTGAATCACCGAGCGAAAGTTGAACGGCTTTCGAGCGGGCAGGTTGAATTTCATGGCAAATGATCATTCCACAATGAACGTCCCGCGCTGGACGAGGCGCGTGTCAATGTAGAGTTCCACGGTGTATTCGCCGGGCGCAAAGATGAACAGGTTGCTGTAGGCGTAACTGATGGCCTTGGCCGCGCTCCCCGATTCCTCCAGCCCCCACCTGCCGATCACGCGCAGCGTGGGATCTTCGTAACCATTGCGGTACACCTTCCAGATCTCGGACTGGCCGGGCCGCGCGCCGCTGTAATCGAACAACACCACCATCTCGTTGATGCCGGAGGAGAAGGCAACGGCCTTGTTGTAGCGGATGAAATTGCCTTCACTGTCGCGTTCCTCCTGCGCGAACTCGAAGACCGAGGCGGTGAAAATCACATTGGGAAGGGGAGCGGCGCCGGTAAATTCCAGCGCGGTGGTAGTGTCTTTGAGGAGATGAAACATGTTCAGCGCCAGGGCGCGCAGTTGGGCCGGTTCGGCGGGGACGAGATCACGGCCGGGGGTTTGCGACCACCATTTGGCGTTGCCGTCCAATTCGAGCAGGAGGCTTTCGATATCCTGGGCCGAGGCGTCCATGTAATACCAGAAGGAGGATGGCGGTTCGCGTCCCTGCTCGCGCGCCTGGGTCACCTCCGCCACCGCCCGGTTGACGCCGCGGTAGTACTCGGCTTCGGCCTCGGCGAAATCGCCGCGCGCCATCAGCGCCAGGGCCAGGTTGAATTGGACGCCGATCAGGCCGGGGTCCTGCTGCAGGACGCGGCTGTCCGCCTCCACCGCCTCGTCGAAGCGGCCGACCATGTAATAGGTCCAACCGAGATTCCATCCGAGACTGGTGTCGTTTCGCCCGGCCCGCCGCGCGGCTTCGTAATCTGCCAGTGCGGAGCGGAGATCGCCGCTGGAATACCAGGCATTGCCGCGCTCGTACAGGGCATTGGCGTAAGCGGGTTGGATGGACAGGGCGCGGTCGAAATCGGCGATGGCCCCGCTCGAATCGCCGTACCAGGCCCTGCCCACGCCGCCGGCGTACGCTTCGATGGCCTCCTCGGAAACGGACGGCAGCGGCAGGAGCATGACCACCAGCGCCCACAACGCCACCAGCCCGGCGATGAACGTGCCAAGCGCGAGGAACACACCGCGCATGAAGCCGCGCAGGGTGGTGGACAGGCCGTACAGCGAGAGCGTGACCGCCAGCAGGGTGAGATGGACGATGAAGGTGGCGGCGCGCCTGTCCCAGGCGTTGCTCACTTCGTTGTAGGCGGTGAATTTTTCCGAGAAGCGGGCGCTTTCCACGATGTAAGTGTCCGCCTCATATCTTGCCAGATCCGGGGCCAGGCCGGAGGAAGGGTCGAAGTAGGGGGCGGCAAAGATCGGCGAGAGCCCGGCGATGTGATCGCGCACGGCGCGGTAGCGCGCCGCCGCGGCTGTGTCGCCGGCCAGGTCGGCGGCCAGGGCCTCCAGGTCCAGTTCGTACCAGATCTGGTAAGAGCCCTGGCGGTCGTGGCTGACGCGCGTCTGCCCGCTGGCTTTCGACTGCATGGCCTGGATGGCGTATTGCGAGGAGGCGCGCTTGGCTTCGTCGCTCTTTCCCGAAGCGTAGGTCTGCATGGATGTGATGAAGGCCGCCAGGATCGCCACAGAAGCGATCAGGAAGGAGACCAGTTTTTCGGCGCGCGTCTGGGGGGAGGTGGATTCGCTCATTTCAGCCTGCCTTACATCACGATTTCGATGGTCAATACGGCCAGTGAACCGGCCGCCAGCAGGAGACCGCTCGTCAATGCAAACAGGATTTTTATCTTATGCTCCGCGATCTGCGCCAGTGTGAAGAACCAGAACGAGACGCCGAGCAGGATCAGCATCTGCACCAGCAGGTTGGCTTTGCGCCGCAGGGCATCTCCTTCCTGAAAATGCGCTTCGGGACGCGTATCGCGGGCGCGCTGCTCGTCGGCCAGCAACTCGTCCGTTTCGCGCTCGCGGTCATAAGTTCCATCCGGGCGCAGGTAGCGCGAGGGGAAGAACAATGCCTGCAAGCCGAAGGCGATGCCCCACGAATCGGATTTCTGGCGTTCCAGGGCGGCCGCGTCTGTGGAACCGGCCTGCAGGGCCTCGTAAAGCCTGTAGCCCAGTTCGTTGTAGCGCGTGTACGAAAGAAAAGCCTGGTAATGCTCCGCCATCTTGATGGCGGTCAACACCTGCGCCTCCTCGGCGTTGACGGTGGCCACCAGCCCGCGAAAATCGGCTTCGCTGGCATCCTGCGAGGCCACCGACGCCCGCCAGGCCGTGAGCGCGCTGACCACCGTCACAATGGCGATCATCGAAGCGGTGAACGTTTTGAATTTGTCGGTTTGCATGGTTCCTCCAGCGGCGAATGGATGCGCAGAGTATAAACCAGAAACCCGGTTTCTTTGAGAAAGTGCGCTGCTGGGAATCCATGATATATTCGCAACGACATGGAACACGACGTTTATCTGGCCCTCGGGACGAATCTGGGGAACCGAATCCTGAACTTCCGCGCGGCCCTCTCGCTTCTTTCCTCGGACTGCGAGTGGGTCGCGGTTTCGAGGGTCTTCGAGACTCCCCCCTGGGGATTCGCCGACCAGCCCCCGTTCCTCAACATGGTCGTCCAGGCGCGGACGCGGCTCGGGCCGGAATCCCTGCTCGGGAAACTGAAGCAGGTCGAAGTCCAGGTGGGACGCGAGCGCACCTTTCGCTGGGGGCCGCGCGTCATTGATCTCGATATCCTGTTCTACGACGATCTCGTCCTCGACCTGCCCGGTCTCACTATCCCGCACAAACGCCTGCACGAGCGCGCCTTCGTCCTCGTCCCCCTGGCCGACATCGCCCCCGCCCTCGTTCATCCCGCGCTTGGTAAAACCGTCAGCGAACTGCTCGCCAGCGTGGACACGAGCGGGATTGTGGTGAACGACGAGCAAATTTAAGTACCGCAAGATTCATTTTGCCGGCGCGAGGCAACATAAATGTTGCGGTACTGACCCTACGACTGTCACGCCCAAGAAGTGACTGTCGTTTTTATTTACATGGCCTATAATTTATCTGGCGTTGCGCATCACGCACTACGCACTACTCTCCACATTCCCTTCTCACGGAGTCCCCATGTCCAAAACCGATTGGATCACCCAAGAGATCGAAACCCTGCAATCGCAGGGACTGTACAACCGCATCCGCACCATCGGCTCGCCGCAGGGCGCCTGGCTGATCGTGGACGGGAAGCGCGTCCTCAACTTCTGCTCGAACAACTACCTCGGGCTGGCGAACCATCCCGACATCGTGGCCGCCGCGAAAAGGTCGGTGGATGAGATGGGCGTCGGCCCCGCCGCCGTCCGCTCCATCGCGGGGACGATGACCCTGCACGTCGAGCTGGAGAAGCGCCTCGCCGCGTTCAAGGGCGTGGAAGCGGCCATCACCTTCCAAAGCGGATTCACCGCCAATCTCGCCACCATCCCCGCGCTGGTGGGCAAGGATGATGTGATCTTCTCCGACCGACTGAATCACGCCTCCATCATTGACGGCTGCCGTCTCTCGGGCGCAAAAATCATCGCGTATGAACACAACGACGTGAAGTCGCTCGAGGAGCAGATCCAGGCCAACCTGAGTCAGTTCCGCCGCGCGCTCATCGTCACCGACGGCGTGTTCAGCATGGACGGCGACATTGCCCCGCTGCCTGCCATCTACGAAGTGGCAAAGAAATACGACATCCTGTTGATGGTGGACGACGCGCACGGCGAGGGCGTGCTGGGCAAGGGCGGGCGCGGCATCGTGGATCACTTCGGCCTGCACGGCAAAGTGGACGTGGAAGTCGGCACGCTCTCCAAGGCCTTCGGCGTGGTCGGCGGAGTCGTGGCGGGCAAGTCGGTCATCGTCGAGTGGCTGCGGCAGCGCGGACGCCCGTTCCTGTTCTCCTCCGCGGTGACGGTCCCGGACGCGGCGGCCTGCCTCGCGGCGATTGACCTGCTCGAAGATTCGACCCAACTCGTGGACAAACTTTGGGACAACGCCAAATACTTCAAGGCTGAAATGAAAAATCTCGGCTTCGATACGGGCGCGAGCGAGACACCCATCACCCCGATCATGCTCGGCGAGGCGAAATTGGCGCAGCAATTCAGCCGCGAGTTGTTCGAGGAGGGCGTGTTCGCCATGGCCATCGGCTATCCCACCGTGCCGCAGGGCAAGGCGCGGATTCGAGTCATGATCTCCGCCGCGCATTCGCTGGAGGACTTGAACAAGGGACTGGAAGCATTCGGGAAGGTGGGGAAGAAGCTGGGAGTCATCTAGTCGGATAGTCTGATAGTTGTGTAGTTTGGTTAATATAAGCGACCTTGATGTTATCTCAGGGTCGCTTTTGGTTTATACTTCAGACATGATCAGCAAAGAACTTTTTGAAAGAATCAAATTGAAATATGGCGACATCGCAAGTTGGGCCGTCTGGGAGAAAGCGGGAGGTAAACCAAAATCAAACATGGGAAAGATGGATATTTTCGATCCCCAGAAAAACCCATCTTTGCTTTCAACCTTGAAAAACAATATCATAATGACCGGGTTGAATTTTTCCAGACCGTTAATTCCCACTGTGCCATTCAAGAATTTTCACGATGTTAGTCCGTATGAAAACGACTTCAAAATTCGGCACGCTTTTGAGAATACTCAATTCTATGGGGCATATATGACCGACGTTATAAAAAATATGGAGATT
Organism: Anaerolineales bacterium; assembly: GCA_034411715.1. Classification (GTDB taxonomy): domain Bacteria; phylum Chloroflexota; class Anaerolineae; order Anaerolineales; family Villigracilaceae; genus Denitrolinea. Next base: position 14,724 of record DAOUMJ010000093.1, read on the forward strand.
AAATCGGCGCATGATGTTAGAAAATACTTGAAGGAAAACCCTGATATTGTTCGAGAAAACATGTCGGCGTTCCGCAAAGAGCTTTCTGACCTTGGTGCCCAAGAACCGATCTTACTTGCCTTCGGTGTTGACGCATACAATTTACTCTATAGCAATTTGAGAAGTGACGAATACCGTAAGCTAGTTTCTGGTGCAAAACGACAAAATCCAGGGAGAAAATTGACTTGTGGAGCAGTTTTGCACCGTGTAGGTAAAGTGTCCTTTTGGATCGTTCTTT
>DAOUMJ010000094.1:0-12777 GCA_034411715.1 Anaerolineales bacterium
GCATGGGTTCTCCTTTGGTCGGTGTGGTTTTGCCACCTTTACCTTACCATAGGATCCTTATGCTACCCCATCCAATTTCTAAAATGGCCAAAGTCCAGAAGAGGTTTGAGACGCGGAAAAGCGCGGAGAGGCTATAATGGACGCAGATATTGGGTCACAAGGATGATTGGCGATAAAATGTGAAATGCCACCGTCTCTAATGACGCATAGAACCCTTTCAAGGAGAAACAATGAAGAATCAAGTTGCTAAAATGATCTTTCCCGCACTGGCGTTGATGCTCCTTATTACTGGATGTGGGACGTTGCAGGCTTCCTCCACGCTTCCCACAGAAACGCCGACCCTTATCCCAACGACGACACCAACGAACACTCCCGAACCTACTTTTACACCGACTTTTACGCCAACTCCCATCCCCGTCAGCATAGAAAGCGCAATAGAGCGAGGAACATTTTCCGAAATACGCAGTATTGGAAAAGGGATTATCACCAAAAGTACCTTCTCGCCTGACGGTTCCCTGTTTATTGCGGTCATTTCACGCGGAATTTATATCTACGAGACAAAATACTGGCAAGAGACCAGATTTATTCCCGTCCAGGCAACCATCAGTTCCATCGATATTTCCTTTGATGGGAAACTATTCGCGGCAGGTGATACCGCTGGGAATGTTACCACCTGGAACGCGGAAACATGGGATGCGTTACTGAGCATCAACGCCTATGAAGGCACAATTACCAGCCTGAAAATATCTCCAGACGGATCGAGTTTTGTCACGGTGGGGGATAAAAAAGTGATTAGTATCTGGAATACCAAGAATGGCGATTTTATTCAATCAATAGAGAGAACGAAAGACGTGGGGGCGGCTTACTATTCTGCAGACGGGCAATGGATATTAACGGCAGAAATGACCACAGGTAGGGCGTTGATTGTATGGAATGCAACAAATTTGAGTTTTGTAAACAGATTCGAGTACATGAGCTATCCTCCAAATCTTGCGGTTTCTCCATTCACAAACCTGGTTGCATCGTTTAGTTTCGGGAATTTGAGGTTATGGGATTTAAACACCAGCAAACAATTAGCAGAGTTTCCGCTCCAATTTGGAGATCACGACGATACTCGTTGGTTTTTCCTTAACGAGTCCCGATTAGTTATAGCATCAGACAGATTCGACTTCTATTATCTTGTAAACCTTGAAACTTACGGAGTGAATAAGATTTCTTATAGCGAACTTTCCAGCATTGCTGGCAGAAACCCGAGGGCATGGCTAATCACCAAAGAAAATGAAATTCAGGCCCTTGGATTTGAAGCACTTCCCACAGTACAGGCAATTACAGCAGATGGCAACACCCTGATCTTGGCGAGGGCATATCCCGCGCCGCAACTTATTGGCTTGATGAATCCCAATCTCGGTGTAGATAGTTTACGAACCAAAGAAAAAGAATTCAATTACCTGACCGTGAAAGACGATAATATTGTCACCATTGAATGGGACTCGAATGTTACGCAAGGTGATCTTGTTATCTCTGAAATCAGCTCGGATAATTTAAATATCCGTTCGAAAACACAAATACCTTACGAAACTAGCGACACCATCGAACAGGTGGCGCTTTCTCCCAATGGTTTCTTGCTGGCAGTCGGCACAAGCGATGGCGCTCTCTACTTATGGGATGTGAATGGCAAGACTCAAATCACCCGCTTTCAAGCCCACAACAAGTTTTTTTATGTTTTTGGCCAATACGGCTCTTTTTCCAAAATTGTCTTTTCACCTGACGGGACTTCATTCGCCACTCAAGGCGCAGACAATAGCATTAAGCTGTGGAAGACAGAAGATGGAAAGGAGTTAATGTCCATTCACGACGCGAAGTATGGAGAAATCGCTTTCTCTCCAAATGGCAAATACTTCGCTTTCGTTGGAGCGAATAATAGTATTCGCATCAAATCGTTACAGGAAAATATCCCCATCGTCGTATTGACTGGGCATCCCTCGGGCGACTACTATCGCTTTATCTTGTCGCTGCAATTTTCTTCCAATGGAAGCATGCTAATCTCTGGAGCCTTTGACAACACAGTTAAGATTTGGTCCATTGCAGAGCAGACATTGCTGGCAGATTTGCCGCAATTTGGCGGAGTTGACTCTCTTACCCTCAGCCCAGACGGAACATTATTGTATGTCTCCACCAATGATGGATTTATTGGTGTTTGGGGACACAATACACAGCCAGAATGATGGATAAACGCCATGACAACTTTATCCTCACCAACGGGCGCGTTTTTGTGCTTGCAGGTGATTTTCGATATTTTCCGACCAATCAAACGGCGCGTCTACATTGAGCGCCTCGATGATCTCCAAAGCCGATTTCTTTTGTTGATTATCGCGCGGCAGGCTTTTATCGCGAGATAGTTCAATTTCCCCAAGTGGAGAGTTGCGGAAAAATTCAGATAACTTCATTTGCGACTTGTCTTTGTCGCGTGAGAACAAGATCTCGCCAGCCTTTCTCATTTTCCGTGTGAAAGTTTTAAAAAATTTCATGGCATTCTCCTGACACCTGACACCTACTCACCTGACACTTCCTGCAACACCTTCTGAAACGCCCTCAACAACGTCCCGCGCTGCTCGAAACCCGTCTCGCCCAATTCGGGGATGGCGAGATAGACTTTTTCGCGGCAGCGACTCAGCAACCCGCGCACGAGCCGCGCCAAGGACTCGGTCTCTGCCTGGACTTCGTCCGCGTTTGTCCACACTTGCACGATAATATTGAAGTTCATAAAACTATGGCAATAATGTCATGCGAATACGCTTATCTTCCACCACCGAAAAATGACCAATCCAATCTGCGCGGCTGCCCGCGGCTATTTCAATCCTAATTGCTTTCGAACTTCTGCGGCAGTGTAGGTCGGCTTTCCCTTACTTCGCTTTCTTCGTTCCGACAAGAACGTTCCGACAAGAACTTCATCAGTTCCTTGTTTTGCGCGGTGCGTTTGACTTCCTCTGCAAAATCGTCACTGTCGCCGACTTCAAATCCCTGCCAATCGGAGATGGCAGCAAGCACATAGCGTTGACCATCCGCCGATTCAAGGATCACATTTCCGCGGCGGGCTTGTTTGAACAAAGCGTTCAAGGTTTTTTCCTGGGGAGGAATAAAGGTCGCTTTCATAATTCTGCCTTCTCGTTTCTGATGAACAACTGGCTGCCAATCTTTATGCCAACGGTTTGGATAGCCGCGATCTTCACTTCTTCTTCGATGTCGTATAAAACGCGATACTTTCCGAGGCGCAGTTCCCAATCTGCAATGGTATTTGGCTTGAGGCGTTTGCGGTTTCGGGTTTCGATGTTTGGCTCGTATTTCAAGTATGCGTCAACTTGATCAAGGATGGTCTTCCTGTCAAATTTCCTCAACGCCTCCAAATCCGCCATCGCTTCGGATGTGTATCGAACTCGTACATGAGTGGATCATAAACCGAAATTGAATGCGGCGTATCTGCGGGCCATCACTCCTCTTTCTTAAACCTGCTCCTCATATCCTGCACTTTGCCCCGCAGTTCCTGGAAGAAATCGCTCTCCACGATCTGCTGCACTTCGCGTTCGCGCTTGCCCTGGTCAATCATGATCTCCAGTTGCTGGACGCGGGCGCGCAGGGTTTGTTCGCGGGTGTAGACCTTGTCCACCATCAACTCGAAGACCGAGGCCAGTTTGTCCACCTCATCCTGGATGCGCGCCTTGTACAGGCTGGAGAAATCCTGCTCGTAGTCGCCGCTGCCGATGCGGTCGGCGACGCGGGTGAGGGCCAGGACGGGGCGCGTCACGCCGCGGGCGATGAACCACACCACCCCGATCAACGCGACCAGCGAGATCGCCAGCGCAATGGCGACGTTGCGGCGGATATTCTGCTGGAGCGAAATCACATCCGCCGCGCACATGTCCACGCCCACCGCGCCCACGGGTTCGCCTTTGGAATTGTAGATGGGCGCGTACCCCGATAGCCAGTTGCCGTAATCATCCGCCCACAATTCCGAATCCGCACCCGCCACGCGCACGCCCTCCAGCATGGCGGGCGACGTGTCGGAATAATCCGCTCCCATCTCGGGACGACTCGAGGGCGGCACCTGACATTCGCCCGGGCGCGTCGTACCGACCTCCTCGGCAACCGCTCCCGGCGGAAGCGCGGCGCTCACCGCCAACTGAACCTGTTCGGGCGGCGCGCCGGGGACTTTGACGTAGGTGTACATGCCCGAGGCCAGCGGATTCGTCCGCTTCACCGAGCGCAGGTAATTTGCGATCTCGGTGTAGGCGGGATCGTCCATTTGCCCGCTTTCGAAAAGCGCGGTGTGCGCGTCGCCGTCTATGCCTGCGGCCGCGGCTTTGGCGGTGGCGATCAGGTCGGTTTGCAGGTTGCCCATCGCCAGTCCGGTCACGAAGCGATCCATCCAACTGAAGATGGCGGCAAACGCCAGGACGAACAACAATACCAGCGCCGCGATCAGTTTTGTGGGCAGGCTGACGAATACGGTTTTCTTTGGGGTGGTATCGCTCATGTCCATCTCCAAATTCTCAGAAAGTTTCTGAAAAGTCCTTTTTGCTTCCGCGAAGCGTAGAATGCGCTCTCCCCTGGCACTTGCCCGCCACAACGTCCCGATGTCCTTCGGGAGGGCAGGTGTAGCGCAGGGGGCGACGTTAGAGAACGCCGCCTACGCGCCAGTTTTCAGACACCTCTCAATTAACCGCAAAGGGCGCGGAGAGCGCAAAGGTTTAATTTTCTCCGCGTCTTTTGCGGGCTCTGCGGTTTAGATCAGATGTTGCAGAGCGTTTCGGACAAATTCATGCTGCGGGGAAAGACGATACACGTCCAAGTATAAACCATGAACCAGATTTGTCAGGTCCAGATTTCGAATCTCCAGGCCGCGTTTCGAGGGGATGAAGACCAGGTGCATGGGACGGGGCGATTCGCCGTCCAGGTCTTCGGGACGGAGATAGTCCACGCCCGCGATCATCACCGGCTCGATGAACGGGACGGGGAGGAAGATCGCGCCGCACTGACGATGGAACTGCAATCGTCGAATCGACTCCTCCCTCGCCGCCTCGGACTCCGCGTCTATGGGACGCTCCACTTCGACGAGGTAGCCGATCGGACCCACGCGGCCAAAACGGCGCGCGTCCTCGTCCAATTGGATGTGCGTCTGCTCGACGAGCCAGCGTCCGAGACCTTTGCCGCGGGCGCGCGGGACGAATCCGATGTAGGCGCCGTGGCCGAAGTCGCGCGTGACGATATAACTGAACACGCGCAGGCCGACGTATTCGCCGCCCTGCTCCACCAGCCAGACGTGGTCGAAGGTGCGCGGGTGCGAGGGATGCCGTCCCTGCGCGCAGGCGCGAAGGTAGGGGAGGTAGCGTCGGTCCTCGGGGAAGATCTCGACGAAGAGTTTGCAGGCAGCGTCGAGGAGGTCTGAGTCGCGGCTCGAAACGGTCACCAGCCGCGCCCCGTCCGGGCCGAGGCGGTCAATCGGCACGATCGTTCTCCTTCGGATCGGTCCACCCCGTCCAGTGATCGGCGAAGGCGTAGATGTCCCACCAGGCTTGCGGCAGGTGCGGATAAATGTCCCGCCAGACGCGCTGGACGACGGTCACAAAGGTCGGGTTGAGGAATTGCAGCGAGGGGCAGTTTTCGCCGAGTCCCCATTCGAGTTGCTCGCGGTGATTTTGGGACGGGAGGAGCGGAAAGGTGCGGCAATCGAGCGGGTTGTGCTCGTGGATGCGGCATTGCATTTTTTCGGTGAGGAAGGGACAGGGCTTGCCGAGATCGAGCATCCCGATTTCGATGGCGATTTCGGGCGTGAGCGCGAGAGGCCAGCGGCGGAAAACTTCGCGGGAGACGCCCGTCTTTTCGATGAGGTATTCCATCTCGAAGGGAAGCAAAACGACGACGGGACTGGCAACCTCACCGGCCTCCATGGTACGCATCCCCACGCGCGGACAGCAGCGCGCCTGGCACAGTTCGAGGCATTTCAAACCGCTAAGAGGGATGGTTTTGCTGTTGTCGAGAATTTCGTCGAAACGCTGAAACCACTCTTGTTTGTGTCGTTCTATAAAGTCCTCGGTCACGTTGACTCCGCTTTATCCTGTACACGGATTGCACGGACGATACGGACATACGCTGATAAGAAAATCCGTGAAATCCGTCAAATCCGCGTAATCCGTGTACCAATCAAAACTCAATACCAGTCAAAACGCTTTTGCGGCGCGCGCGGGAGAGACGCCAGTCGAGCATGGATTCGTCGTAGCGGGCGCGGATGCGGAATCCCGCCCAGACGGCCACGAGCGAGACAGCCGCCGCGAGGCCGAGATACACCACGACAATGAGTGAAAGGTTTGCGGCAAACAGCAGGAGCAGTCCCAGCGCGAGCGAGGCGAAGATGGTGGACAGGTCGTAGAAGTAGCGGTCAATGACGACCGAGACGCGGCCGCGGCGCTCGTCGGGGACGAGGTTTTCCAGCGATTTGCGGGCGGGTTCATCCCATGCCTGCTGGACGAGGCGGACAACGTAGCGCGCGCCCGCCGCGCCGTAAATGCCAGGGACGAGGAAGGCCAGCGCCGTTCCAATTGCAAGCGCAATCGGCTGGACGATGAAGGACGCCTTGAGTCCCAGTTTTTCGAGGAAACGCCCGGAGAGGAAGGCCTGCGCCGCCAGCGTGCCGAGGATCAGGACAATCTTGAAAGCGCCGTAGAACGACTGAAACTGAAGCGGATCCTGCGCGACGGCCTGATCCACCGAGAAGAGGAAGTGATATTCGATGACCGTGAACGCCACGCCCGAAAGCAGCATGGACAGCGCCAGGAACTTGAAGATCGGCACGTTGCGGATGTAGTCCAGGCCGACGTTGAGGGTCTGCTTCACGTCCACGGTTTCGTCGCGGGATTGGCGGGCGTTCACCGTCCGACGCGCGAAGGAGATTTCGAGGCTGACGAGTCCGAATAACAGGATCAGGCTTCCGAGGGGAAGAAGCGAAGCGGGGTCGCCGCCGCTGCGTTGGAGAATCCAGCCCGAGAGCGCGGCCAGTCCGTTTCCCAGAATCGAACCGAGCGCCGTCCCCATGGTGATGATCGGAAAGAGGCGTTTGCCCTCGGCGGCGGTGTAGAGATCGTTGACCATGGCCCAGAACGCCAGCGGAAAGACCGCGTAGAACTGGTCGGTCAAAATGTAGAGGATGGGATAGGAAATCCAGTCGGGCGCGCCGGCCAGGAAGACGAAGCGCAGGCCGAGGAAGAGGATGGCGAAAGCCAGCGTGAGCCACTTGACGAGGCGGACGCGCTCGGTGCGATCCACCACCAGGGCGTAGGCTCCCACCGTGGCGAGCGAGATGAGCATGTCCACGATCCACAGCCAGAAGATGTTCTTCGGCCCCACCTTGCTGACGAATCCGCCGGTGGCGATCACGTCCGAAAGTTCCAGCACGAGCGTGGTGATGGCGAGGATGAAGATTAAAGAAAAGACGAGTTTGCGCTCGTCTGGCCGAACGTTCAGGAATGAAGTCCGTTCCTCTGACATGATTTTCCTTTGGATGTACCGCCGAGACCGCAGAGTACGCGGAGACTTGACAATGAAAAACTCTGCGCTCTCGGCGCGCTCTGCGGTTAGCGGACTCATGAAAATCGGAGTTGACAGGGGCGATTATACTTGAAACAAATTTCCTTGCCGGAAATCGCAAGCAAATTGCAAAGCACGTCCAGCGCGGTGTAGGTTTCCAAGTTGACCGTGTTGAAATCAGCGCGTATAACTTGCTACTTTTGTATCTGCTTGCCTTCCCCCTACGCATCGAACTCCGCCGCTTTTTCCCCGTTCACCCAAAGCGTGTAGTGTCCTGCGGGAAAACTGCCGAGGGGGATGTTTTCTGAAAAGGGCTGCAGCACTTCGATACAGATGGTACCGGGCGCAACCACCGAATACACATCAACGAGGATTTTATTTTCCGCGTCGGGCGGGCGAACTTCCACGCGCAGCTGGTTGCATGGCGTGGGCAAGTTGCCCGTCACCACCAGCATGAACTGAAGTGGGTAACTTTCCATGACGAGCAGGTCAGTGGATTCGACGTAAACGTTCTCTCGTCGAAGATCTTTATCCGCGGGGCGCGGGATGATGTCGTCGGTTTTCGGCGGAAGGGGATCGTCGCTGCTGATGGGCTGATCAAATGCCGGCGCGCAGGCGGCGAGAAGCGCCATCGCTAAAAGAAAAGGAAGGATGAGTTTCATGGGATGCCTCCAGCCCGTAGACGGTTGCGCCGCACGGAATGTTCCTTACTTGTAAAGTTCGTCATCTTGGGGGAATTTGTCACTCGTGCTAGAATCTACCCATGAAGGTTTTCGTCAAACTGATCGCCACCTATCAGAAACTTTTACCCGTTGGAACGGATGGCAACACGCTCGAAATCGAAGTCCCAAACGGCGCGACCATCGCGCAGATTTTGACCCCGTTCGGCGTCCCGTTGGATGATACCAGCGTCATCGTCCTCAACGGGCTGACAGTTGACCTGAACGCCCCCGTCTCCGAAGGCGATACCGTTGCGGCGTTTTCGGCGATTGCGGGAGGATAATTTGTGCCGCAAAATTAATTTTGCGAGTCTGTAACGCAAATTGCCAATTTGCGATTGCCCGTTTGCGGGTTGAAAAATTGGCAATTTGTTCTACAAAAATAAAGGAGCATCCATGAACGGCTGGCACGGAAGACTACTTCGCATCAACCTCACGAACCAAACGACCTCCATCGAACCCATTGACCCGCAAATCTGCCGCGACTTCATCGGCGGACGCGGCGTGGCGATGTGGTACATCTCGAAGGAAGTGGCCCCGACCGTTGACCCGTTCGCGCCCGAAAACAAACTCGTCTTCGCCGCGGGACCTCTGACCGCCACCCCCGCGCCGACGGGGAATCGTTACATGGTCGTCACCAAGTCCCCGCTGACTGGCGCGCTGGCGCATTCCAATTCGGGCGGCGACTTCCCGACCTGGATGAAACGCACAGGATTCGACCTGTTCATCTTCGAGGGGAGGGCCGAAGCGCCGGTCTACGTTTGGGTGGACGAAGACCGCGTCGAGGTCCGGCCCGCGGCGCACGTCTGGGGGAAGGACGTCCCGGCGGCGACGGATACGCTTCTCGCCGAGACGGACGCGGAAGCGCGCGTCGCCTGCATCGGTCCCGCGGGCGAGCATCTCGTCCTGATGGCCGCCATCATGAACGACAAGAATCGCGCCGCGGCGCGTTCGGGCGTGGGCGCGGTGATGGGGAGCAAGAATCTCAAGGCCGTGGTCGTGAAGGGAAACAAAAATCCGCCGATGGCCGACGAGAAGGGGATGCGCGAGTTGAGCGTGACGATCTCGAAAGAGGTGGGCGCGGACGTGAAGAAAGGCTCGAACCTGCGCGAGTATGGGACGGCCTACGTGCCGCAAGTGACCAACACGCTGGGCATTTTCCCGACGCGCAACTTTCAGCAGGGGACGTTCGAAGGCACGTCGTCCATTGACGGGGTGGCGCTGAAGAACACCTATCTCATTCGACACACGCCCTGCTATCGCTGTCCGATCTCGTGCGGACGGTTGACCGAAGTCCCCGATGGGAAATATCGCGGCAAGGGCGAAGGCCCCGAATACGAGACGATCTCCTCGCTCGGAAGCGGCTGCGGTGTGAGCGACCTGGCCGCGCTGACCCGCGCCAATTACTGGTGCAACGAACTCGGCATGGACACGATCTCGACGGGCATGACGATTGCCGCCGCGATGGAAATGTACGAGAAGGGCTACATTCCCGAAGATCACATCGGCCAGCCGCTGCGCTTCGGCGACGCCGACGCGATGATTACGATGATCCAGAAAATGGCGCGGCGTGAAGGTTTTGGAAACGAACTGGCCGAGGGCAGTTATCGCCTCGCGGAAAAATACGGTCATCCCGAAATCGCGGTGACGACCCGCAAGCAGGAATTCCCCGGCTACGACCCGCGCGGCTCGCAGGGCATGGGCTTGCTGTACGCCACGTCCAACAAAGGCGCCTCGCACATGGAAGGCGACCTGGCTTATGCGGAAGTTTTTGGCGTGCCGCAGAAAATTGACCCGCTCACCACCGAGAACAAAGCCGCGCTGATCGCCCGCTACGAAGACGCCTTCGCGCTGATTGATTCGTCGGGGCTGTGCGTCTTCCTCGCCGTCCGCTACGTTTTCGACAAAGATGTGATGCTCTGGCCGACGCGCCTGACCCAACTGATGAATCTCACCACCGGCGCGAACTACACCCCCGATGACATTCTCAAAGCCGCCGAGCGCGTCTACAACATCGAGCGCGTCTTCATCCTCAAAGCAGGCTCCACCGAAGATACGCTCCCGCATCGCATGTTGCACGAGCCGCTTCCCGACGGTCCCGCCAAAGGCAAGGTGGTGGAACTCGACAAGATGCTCCCGGAGTTCTACAAGATTCGCGGCTGGGATGAGAAGGGCGCGCCAACGAAGGAAAAACTGGCAGAACTGGGGTTGTAAACGGCTTCGGAAAATTAATTTCTCTACCGTACATCCGTCATTGCGAGGGTGTTCTTCCCGAAGCAATCCCCTCTCGTAGCGGAGACTGCTTCGTCGGGAAGTTCGCCCTTCTCGCAGTGACGGAAATTACTCGCATTTGCACGGTAGAGAAAAATTAATTGCCCTTGAGCGCCCGGAGGATGGATTTTCATTCCTGGTTTTCAGTGGATGGCTTTCTCCACGTCGGATACATCCACGACTCATTCAGTGGAATCCCGGGAACCTGCACCAGGCGCGCTTCGAGCGTGGACAGGTTGACCGCATACAAATGCTCGCCCGTCCCGTCAACGGTTTGCACGAGCAGGTATTTCCCGTCGGGTGAGAAAACGAAGTGAGCATCGGTCTTGCTCAGGTACGCCTGTCGCGGGTTGCGCCCGTCGCTGTCTATCACGTACACGCTCGAGGCGTTGTCGGTGTAATGGATGAATCCGAGTTGCCTGCCGTCGGGCGACCAGGCCAGCCCCAGCACAGAGCCGCTCACAAAGGTCGCCAGGTCGCGCAGGGTCTTTCCGTCGGGAGTGATGATCTTCACCAGTTGGCGGGGGTTGCCCTCGGCATAATCCACGTAAGCCAGCATCGTCCCATCGGGCGATTCCACAAAGGATGATTTGGTTCGCAGAGTCTCGAACAGCGGTTCCACGAATCCGTCCTCCACCCGCATCCGATAGACCGTCTCCTGCCCGCCAAGCCTCGCCGAGCGAAGGATCACGCCCCCGCCCAGCCAGGCGTCCATCACGTAGGGTTGCCCCTCGGCGGGGAGTCGCTCGCTGGCGGTCAGGTTCTTCAGATCGCTCCCGTCGCGGCGCACGGCGAACACCTCGCTTCCGCCCTCGCCGTTCTGCGCGCGAAAGGCGAGCCACTCGCCATCCCGCGACCACATCGGCGGGTCCATGTACCGCTCCATCTGAACCAGTTCCCTCCACATCCCCGCCTGCGGATCGAAGAGATACAGCGTCCAGATGCGCTGGTTGGCGTCGAGCGGATAGGCCCAGGCGGCCTCCTCGCGCGCCGGCGACCAGGCCAGCGGCTGGAGCGAGGAGGTCAAGGCGACGGGCGTCTCGATGACCTCGGGCGGGGGACAGTCCGACCTGCCGGCCGCGCACGAGGCAGGGATTCTCACCAACCGCATCACGCGGACGGGGTAGCCGTTATCCGCCACGAATGAGTAAACCCAGCCGAGGGGGTCGCTCCCCTCGAACGCGGCGGGGACGGCCTCGGCCGCGGAATTCACCAGTGGATCGTCCGTGAAATCGGGCATAGCCGCGATGGATGGGCTGAAAAGTTCGGGGGGAATGGGAAGATCGTAATCCACGCGCGTGGCGGTCGTCTCGCTCAACACCTCCGTTCCACCCGATTTCTCGAATTGCTGGTGGCGCAGAAAGACGCCGGTCGAAACATCCACCCAGGCGCGGTAGGAGGGCAGTTCGTGCTGGATATAGGTCCACTCGACGATCAGCGCGAGGCGATAGGCGACGACTTCCATGCCAACGGGTTTGAACGTCCCCTCGTTACGGGCGATCACGGATGGAAAGATGGGCGTATTCAGGGCGTGATCCACGCTCGTGAAAAGCGGCGGCGATTCGGCCGCGCCGGTAAACGGCGAAATGGAGGATTCGCCCGTTTGAATGTCCAGGTCGAGCAGGCTCTGGCCGTCCACCACGCGCAGGCTGGCGGCAGAACCGCCCGGCGGGCCGCTGAGGGCGCGCAGCGACATGGCGGGCTGGTCCACCCAGACCTGCACGCGGCGCGGCTTCTCCCCCACCGAGACCACCTGCGCGTCCATGAAGAGCGTCCGCCATTGGAGAGAACTCTCGAGAAGCAGTTGGCGGATCTCCTCCGAGGTGGAGTCCATGCTCAGGGAGGGGCGTCCGGGCGCGGGGAGGTCCGCGGCGCGGGCGAGTTCGTCGCTGTTGGTGAGGGTCACTTCGAGCGTCCCGCAGGATGCCAGGAGGAGAGTCAAAGTCAGAAAGGGGAGGATGATGGGGCGCATGCTAACCGTCACATCCCGTCATTGCGAGGCGGCGTACTTCCGCCGACCCTGGCACCGCCCGCCAGGGCAGGTGAGCAATCTCCGCGAAACAGGGGATTGCTTCGCAACTTGCTGATCTTTCGCTTAAAATTTTGGTGAAATCATGAATTTCCAACACGCCATATATGGGGGTAAGATGATTTTCAATCCCATATTTAGGGGTGCGCTTTTTCAACATGTCAGGCCGATAGGCGAGGA
>DAOUMJ010000095.1:0-6354 GCA_034411715.1 Anaerolineales bacterium
CGGCGGGAAGCCATAACCTATTACGCTTTGGGTCGCGACAATAGAATTTTGGGTAAGTTTCGTTATCAAAAAAAACTGTGGTTGAACAGAGACATACGAAAAACTGAAATGATATTTCTCTGCTACCGGTAGTGAGTTGTTCGCCGAATCTGGCAAATGATCACCCGAATAAAATTTGGCCTGAAACTTTACTTGAACGGGCAAGTTGGTTTTCCAAACAATCACCCTGTCATCGTGCGAATCTACGATTTGAATTTCCATGACTAGTTGTGTGGGAGCTGGAAATTCAAGTTGGAGCCAGATTAACTTTGCCGATAACGTGCGTTCCATTTCATCGTAAAGCAATCGAACGGGTTCAACTATTCTTTCAACATTCCCTTGTTGGTTTGTAAAGGATAATTTCACTTGGAAACAATTTTTCCAAAATTTCAAGTCGTTGTTGATGCTCTCCGAAATCGCAATCTGAAAAGGCATATCCTCGTTATTAATAATCTCAATCGGTTCTCCATTTGCTGTGTTTGCAACCAGCGACACATCAGATTGCATTGTGGGCTGAACAAATAAAAGCCAATGTGTTCCAGGATCATGGTTTATTCGATACTCTCGGCCTTTGCAGTAGTCAGCAGGAAGAAGGATCTCGTTAGGAAGATAGTATCCTGACACGATTTGGATCGGCGGAGAGGTTTCGCCGCTCAGTGTAATTACATCTGGTTTAGCATTCCAATAATGTATATTCAAGGCTTTGTAATAGCCCGCGATTGAGACAATGTTTGGATCACCTATCGGTGTCCAGACATTGTTGTTAGGTAAGAACGGATTCAAGTATTGAAACAGTTTTTTTGTCGCTTCCTCCATGCTAAAGAACACGTCAATATTTTTGTTGACCACATTATTTTCCCATTCGATACCTCTTTCCGGGCAAGTTAATGCGACAATCACTGAAAGGTTTTCATTGACATCAGTTGCTGGTTTTAGTTCATTCCGGATAGCATCAAACGAATCGTTTGACACTAACTTTCCGTCAGTTATTATCACAAGATATTTTTGAGCGGCTCCTTCGTTCTGCAATCTGCCAATTCCCTTGGATATCCCAGCGCTGATGTCCTGTCTGGTTCCTAGCGTGCCAGGGGGTTCCGCGTTTTTAAATGTTGAATTGTAGGAGATTGGAATTTCCTCTTGATAACCATTGTTGTCAAGGTTGTCATTGCCAAAACTCCCTGCTCCAAGAATGAAGTTTTCCGAGCGCGAACCGGGTATTGTACGAAAAATGTCCAATATGAAATTCACTACTTCATATCTTCTAGACCCTATGTTGTCACAACCGTCACTCCCCATGGAATTGGAATTGTCAATTAAGAATTCCACATGCGTTTTCACTGTGTCCGAAGATCGTGCAGGCGATAGTTTTCCGTAAATAAAAGTGGGAATCTCATCCGTCGTTGGTACTGGAGTTGGACGGGGAGGAGTGGGGTCACAAGTTGCAAACGCCAACGATAATATCATTATCGAAAACATAGCCATTTTTCGTTTCATCATTTCATCAATTCCTCCACTGCAATGTGCGTGTCAGCGGTGCTTGTTTGCTGATAGAATGCCGGCTCACAAATAAGCCCCCGATGAGCCGGCAGCCTCAAGAAGATACGATACTATTTCTCCCAAATCTACACGGTTGTTGATTTGATTGTGCGTTACATACCAAATACCTTTGCTATCATCCTAAATGGCCATAACACCGCCTGAATTGGGGTGGAAATGAACCATTGCAAGATGTCAATCGTAATATAGACCATTCGATAAAGGAGGTCTACCAAAAACGGTCCGATGGATCCGAGAATTGTTGCCGCATAATCCAACAAGTATAAAATCCCTGCAATGATCCAGCCCACCAGTATGCCGATCACAGCAATTCCCCTGATCGCTTCAGAAAAGCAAACTGCTGCGGCAAGAGCGCTGTTGATAGGAACCAGTCCATACAGGACCCAATTTAAAATGCCGTTCAATATCGGGTTTGAATCCATCTCGCCAAGTGCAATGAGCCTGAATAGCGCCCATGCGATCAGCGTAAGGAACGACAGAAAAGCAACGAGAAGCGCGATTCCCATAGATAGCGCTTTTGTTTTTTCGCCCCTCTCCGAGTAATAAGTAAACTCGCTTCTTTCGCTGCGGATTTCGAACACCAGAACAATGCCAATAATCAATGCCAGCAAAGAGCCGCCAAAAACGGCTATATCAAACCTAGTCAATATCTCGGGTATTGCTCCAAAGGTTATTCCTATGGCTGCCAGTGTGTTTGCAATGGCGATTGCATCGGCAAGCACAAAAAACAAAAAACTTGTAAGAAATAGCAGATAGCCAAATGTTCGGAACGGATGATCTTTGTTGTGAATAACATTAATCAGGCTGCTAATCCATCCCGAAAATGCTTTGATCAAGTCGGCAAAGGGCCTTTTGAGCGTATCACGAAACCCATTAGCTGCGTCTTCCATAAACTTTCTAGGATAGAAAGGCACGTTTTCAGGGTATAGGTCCTCCCTGAAAATCACCGGTTTTAGAAACAATTTTCCCAACCTGTCCAAGACGGGCTTCCATCTTTCTGTCCAAGCGATGCAGATGAAGAACCAAACAGCAACCACAACCCAAAAAGCCGTGGAATTGAGAAGGTTGTAAAGGTTTTCCATTTTTAATTATCTCCTATGAGTTGGAGTAATCTTTCTTCGAGCCGATTACCATTTAGATATATGACTGGATTTTTTGAGCCGAACAGGATGAATTCATCTGTCCACAGGTCTTGAAGTCGTGTGCAACTGGGCGCGTTGAGATCCTTGCATGTAGGAATAACCGCGATAACTTGCACATTCTTTAAGTTGAACTCCAAGTAGTCTGGAATTTTATTGTCCGGTCTGGTATTTCTCCAGTCGATTAAATTGTCAATGATCAGCAAAACGCATTTATCATATTGCGAGCATAAGGATTTGAAATCAATCGAAGCATGGCTGATCCCCTCATATACGACATTTTCCGCAAAGGGGGTTTCTATGGGATCTGGAGCATTTGCAGTGCTTCGAACAACGCTCGTCGCGATTTCTATTGAGACGGCTTGATTGGTAACAGTCCAAGCAACATTGGTGCTGTGATATGCTGTTGCATAAGCGTTCACCTCGCAGAGATCTTCGAATGCCAACTGCGTGGATGTCGCTTGCTGATTGGCAACTGCAGTCCCATATTGATTTCTTTGTTGAATAATCACAAGCCCTGGTGTTCCTTCCGCGATGGCTGGTGTTGCCACTGGCGTTAGCGTCTCATGCGACACAGGGGTGGGAAAAATATCAGGCGCTTCTGAAATTCGTGCAGAATGACGTCCATATCTTGCGCCTTCATACGTACGATATCCCAACTCGAAAATCGAGTACTCGTCCCCAGGGCCTAAAACTTTGGGCAACAGATCATCAATAAATCTTGCAACATCGTGAGTTCTTTTTCCACTCACAAATTCCAGCACTTGTTGGTTTTCCGTTGCATCCTCATCGAATAAAATCACTAAAAGAGTGCGTGTAACTTTCAACCCGCTGGCGGGATCGAAAACAATTTTCGGGCATAGCCGAGGTGTGGGGGATGGAGTAACAGGTGTAGGCGTAATATCTGTGATATTGGCAACAACATCATTATAGTTGCAACTTGAAACAATCGTGGCTAAAGTAAACACGAACACTGAAATTACACGAAAAACACTTCTTTTTCTTGTATGAGCCATATTTTTACCCTATTGTGAATATTAACTTGGTTTTGACTTAGGGGCGATAACAATTCTACTGCCCATTAATGTTACATTAATGATTATACGCCTCTTTCCAGAATGCAAGTTTCTACAAATAAGGAAGAAACTCCTGAATTAAAGAGACAAATGTCATTTTTCAGATTGAATACTATAAGCGTTTTTTCAAGCATCTCTGAATCCTCTTCAACGTACAAGTGCGTTTCATTCCACACTCGCAGAGCCAGGTTCCCTCTGTCTGCGATCCCCTGGAACGAAACGCACTCTCATCCCCTTCACCCCCCCTTGTCTCGAATAATTCCTTCCCCCTCCATCCGCCCTCGCTTCTCCTCGAAGCGCCCCTGCGAATTCTTTATAGTACTTTTGGATTGCGTATTCAATAGGCAGGTTGCGTCCGCGCATAGACATTTGTACTGATTTTGGAAAAAGCCTTGCATTGAACGGCTTTTTTTGCTACCCTTAATGCAATGGCAATCCTTGGAGGGAGCGCGTGGCATGGCTGAACCGATCCGTGTGACAATTCTGGACGACCATCAAAGCATTGTGGACGGCTACCGCTATCGGCTGGAGCAGATGCAGCAGATGGAAGTGGCCGACGTCATCATGTTCGGCGAAGACCTCGAGCCGAGCCTCGAGCAGCATCCGGCGGACGTGTTGCTGCTGGACGTGAGCGTCCCCACCGCGAGGGATAATCCCAATCCCTATCCCATTCTCCACGCCATTCCCCAGGCGCTCCAAAAATACCCGAACCTGAATATCCTGGTCATCAGCATGTTCGCCGAACGGGCGCTCATCCGCTCGGTGGTGGAGGCGGGCGCCAGCGGCTATATTTTGAAGGAGGACGCGGAGACGATCCGCGACCTGGGCGACATCATAAGATCGGTTGCGGCAGGCGGCAGGTATTTCAGCAAAAAAGCCCTTCAGTTGTACACCGAATATTTGGCGAAAAGCGAAGACACAGACCTGCTGACCAACCGCCAGCGCGAGGCGCTATCGCTGGCGGCCGCGTATCCCGACGCGACCAGCGCGACGCTGGCGCAAAAATTGAATATCGGGGATTCGACCATCCGCAACCTGCTGACGAACGCCTACGTGAAGTTGGGGGTCCACACCCGCGCCGCGGCCATTGCCAAAGCGCGGCAGATGGGACTGATCACGCCCGAAGCGCCGACGCGGTCGTAGGCTCCTCTTCCATCGCTTCGAACAACTTCCAAACCGGCGCGATGACGCGCTCGAACAGCCCATCCAGGATCTCGCGGCGCGCCAGGGGGAGGGCATCCAGCGCGGCGCGCGCGGACGCCTCCCGCCGAAGCAACTGGTCCACGCAAAAAGCCGCAGCGCCGCAGCGGATCAGGATTGCCTGCGCCTCTTCCAGCGCGGCCGAGGCGTTGACGTCGCGGCAAAGTTCGAGGAAGCGCGCCCGCTCGGGGTGATCCACCAGTTTCGCGAACAGGATCGGCAGGGGCGCGCGTCCCAGAATCCAGTCGGAGTTGGCGGGGACGGCGAGCGAGTCTTCCAGGTCGTCGTGAATTTGGATCATCTCGCCATACAGCCCTCCCAGTTCTTTCAGCCGCCCGGCAATTTTCACGGACGCGCCTCCTGCCAATCCGCCAATCAATAAGGCCGTGCCGAAAAAGGGGGAACTCTTGGTTCGCACAACGCGCCAATATCCCTCCTCATCATTCGGGGATTGAACGTCCCAGAATTGGCCCAACGCCGTGGAAAGGAAGGTTTGGTTCATTGCGTCGAGAGCCGCCAGCCGCGCCTCATCGGGAATGTCGGCGCGGGCAAGCGATTCGATTGACGCGGCCTGGAACGCGCAGGCCAGGTTCGCGGCGGCAGGCGCGCCGATGCGCCTGTATTCGCCGCGCGGGTCGGAATCCAGCATATCATCCACGAGGATGATCGCGATGTGCGCGCAAGCCAGGGCCGCGCAGGCTGGGAGCGCGTCCCCCTCCGTCCCGCCCACAGATTCGCAAGACCAAACGGGCATCAACCAATGAGGTTGTTTTCCATCCGCGACGCGCGCGAACAGGGAGCGCGCCTCATCCCATTCGCGCATGGTTGGGAGACTCGAAATGTAATCATTGACCTGCGCGTAAATGTCCATCGCTTTCTCCTGTCGTTGCAACGCGGAATTCATTCCGCAACAGAATCTTGTCGCGCAGCAGCAGCAGCAAGGCGGGGGGATGAATCCCCCGCCTCAGTTCCTGGAAGTCGGCTGGAAGCCGACTGGGGCGCGAGTCCGAAGGACTTCCATGTACTGAGCGGGGGATCTCCAATCTTACGCCTGCGGGGCGGTCCAAACGTACCAGACCAGTTCGCTGGCGGCCTGCGCGATCTTCGCGCGGCTGGCGCGGGTCAATCGCGCCAGGCGGCTCTTGCGCGCATCGCCGGTTTCACCCGGCGCCGAGAGCCAGTTGTAGAAGGTTTGCATGGCAGACATGGGATACATCTCCTTTTTTGAAACGGATTGAAACAATACTTGACTCCACTGAAAAAACTAACCGCAGAGCGCGCCGAGAGCGCAGAGTTCTTCATTGTTAAGTCTCTGCGTACTCTGCGATCTCGGCGGTAAAACA
>DAOUMJ010000096.1:0-8241 GCA_034411715.1 Anaerolineales bacterium
AGGTTATTTTACCGCCGAGACCGCAGAGTACGCAGAGACTTGATAATGAAGAACTCTGCGCTTTCGGCGCACTCTGCGGTTAGTTTTTTCAGTGGACTCACGGATGATCACGGATTTTTTATTGTTTTTCTTTTTCGTGCAAATCCGTTAAGTAGATGTCGAAAAATTCCTAAAAAACATCTCGTCATTGCGAGGGCGGTGTTCTTCCGCCCGAAGCAATCTCATCGTCCACGGGGAGATTGCTTCGTCGCTTCGCTCCTCGCAATAACGGGGAATTTATAGAACTTTTTGGCAGTTACTTAAATCCGTGTCATCCGTGTACAAAGTTATTGCAACACTTCCACCAAGCAGGATTGGATTTCCTGTTCTGTTGGGATTCCATCCAGTCCAATGCGGGTAACGGAGTGCGAGGCGAGCAGCGCGGCAAAGCGGGCGGCTTCCCAGGGATCGCGCGTGGTGTAGAGGCGGATGAAGAACGCGGCGGCGAAGATGTCGCCCGCGCCGGTCGCGTCCACTTCGGTGAATTTCGGCGCGTTGATTCGGCGCCGGTCGCCGTGCCAGTGGAGGACGCATCCCGCCGCGCCTTCGGTAACAGCCAGAATGCGCGTGTGCTGCGCGAGACGTTCCACCTGCTCCATATCGCCGCCTACATCTTCGAGGCTGATGACTACCGCGCCCGCGGCTTCGAGCGCGAACGCGTCTTCCCATTTGATGGGATGGACGCGTCCCGATTCGTCCCACGTCCGCATCCAGCCTTGCGCGGTCAGGCCGAGCAGGTCGGGAGCGAATCCCTTCGGGAGGATCGGGCTGACTTCGTCCGCAATCGGCCCAATGTGAATGATGCCCGCGCGCCGCCAAAATTCTGGAACGTGGAGGAAATCAATCGGCGCGGCGCGGTGATGCAGGATTTGTTTCCTGCCATCGGGAGAATAAATGTTTTCGAAGGTTGTGCTGTGTTCGGAGGGAACGGTAACGGTCGGGATGCCGTCCAGCGCGGCAAGGGGGAGGTCCGCGCCCGCGCTGGTCACAATGCCGACGCGCAATCCCAGGGCGCGAGCCGTCAGCGCGGAGAAGGCCGCGGTCCCGCCGAGCCGCGCGCCCGAGGGAGTGAGGTCGCGCGCCGCGTGGCCGACGACGAGATAATCCACGGGTTCGAGCGGGGACAGCGAGAGCATGAGGGAATTATACCCTGAGGTAAGAGTCAATCTATTCGCTCTGTCCGTATGAAAACGGCTCTCTGAGAGTTGCCATGATTCTATAAACGGACACTTGCGCCCGGCGTACGCCTGTCCTGGCGGGCGGTGACAGGGAGCGCAGGTGTGACACGGATTTGACGGAATTACACGGAAAGACCCTCAAAAAACCCATCGTTGTCCGTGAATCCACTGAAAAAAGCCAGGAACAAACCACGAAGTCACGGAGACACCGGGAAAACAAGAAGTAAAAAAACTCCGTGACTCCGTGTCTCTGTGGCGATAATTTTTTTTAGTGCAGTCGTCCGTGTAATCCGTGTACAAGAGATCTTAATCACGGCGATTCCCAATCAGCCATGAAAACGACGGTTCGCTTTTACAGGAGATTCAAAATGAAAATCAGGTTTATTGTCAGCGCCCTGCTTGCGTTACCCCTCTTGTTGACGGCCTGCGGAGGGCCGCCCCAGACTGTCACACCGCCTCCCACCGAAGCCGTCACGGTTCCCACCCATACCAGCGCGCCCGCCATTACGGAAACCGTCGCGCCCGTCCCGGTCAGCGGGGACGCCAGAGTGAGCATTACAGGATTTGCGTTCGACACCCGTGAACTGACGGTGAAGGTCGGCGCCACCGTCACGTGGGAAAACCAGGACGGGGCACCGCACAAGATCGTCGCCGACGACGGCTCCTTTGCCAGCGGCAATCTTGGAAACGGCGATACATTCTCTTTCACCTTCGACGCCCCCGGCACATTCCCCTACCAGTGTGGAATTCACGCCAGCATGAAGGGAACGATCACCGTCGTGCCGTAACAAAAATCCAGGCTTCTTGAAGAGGCCTGGATTTTTCGTTCCATGCGCCGTTATTCCTTCGGCACGATCGTCACTTTTCGGCGCGGCTCCTCGCCCACGCTTTCGGTCGTCACCGCGGGGCGATCCTGCAATTCGATGTGGACGATCCTTCGCTCGGCGGCGCTCATCGGTTCGAGCGTCACTTACCAATTACCACTTACCAGGCGCTACTTCGCCTGCGCCACCACCGCCGCGAACGCCCCTGGGTCGCGCACGGCCATGTCAGCCAGCATCTTGCGGTTGAGGGCGATGTTCCCCTTTTTCAGCGCGGACATCAGGCGGCTGTACGTTGTGCCGTTGAGACGCGCCGCGGCGTTGATGCGCGCGATCCACAACTTGCGCAGGTCGCGCTTGCGGACGCGGCGGTCGCGATACGCGTACCAGAGGCTCTTCAGCATGGCCTCGTTGGCGCGTCGGAACAGCAGGTGTTTCGAGCCGCGCTGTCCCTTGGTAAACTTCAAAACCTTCTTGTGTCGGCGGGTCCCATACGGGCCGCTTTTTACACGTGCCATTTTTCAAAACCTCCTGCAACCCTCGGGCGTCGGTTGGTCGAACCAGTTGCGTACACCCGAAAGCCGCAATAAAAGAATCCATCGGACGAGGGCAACCCTCGTCCTTACTTTTCCATGTTCGGCGCCAGGCGGTTGATGCGCTTGACGTAACCCTTGCCTTTCACAGCGACCATCTCGGGCAGCAATGCCTTGGTGCGCTTCGAGGTGCGGCGGCGCAGGTGGCTCTTGCCGCCCTTCGTGCGGACAAGTTTACCGGAGCCCGTCAGGCGGAAGCGCTTCGAGGTCGCCTTGTGGGTCTTCAGTTTGATTTTGCCGCTTTTTGCTTTGCGGGGCATGACACTTTCTCCTTTCAGACAAAATGAACCGCGGGCCGACTTTCTCCCGCGGACTTAGACATCGTTGGGGACTTGCAAAGTACCGCGCACTCGCCCTCCCGAAGGACATCGGGACGATGTGGCAGGCAGTGCCAGGGAGATTTATCTTGCCACAGATGAAACATGTGTTGCGGTACTTCCGTTGCAGATTACGCTTCGGCCTGGACCTGCGCGGGGCTCTCCGCCTTTTCCTTTTTCTTGGCGGACGGTTTGCCCGGCGCCAGCACGACCAGCATCGTGCGGCCTTCCATTTGCGGAGGCTGTTCGATCACGCTGATGTCGGACAGGCTTTGCGCGATCTCTTTCAGGTCTTCGAGCGCGATCTCGGGATAATCCATCTCGCGGCCGCGAAACTTCACCGTCACGCGGACTTTGTGTCCCTGCGTCAGCCAGCGGCGGGCATCGTCCACCTTGAAGCCGCGGTGGGCGGCGTTGGTCTTCGGGCGCAGGCGGATCTCCTTGATCTCGATCTTGGTCTGCGCCTTGCGCGCCTCGCGTTCCTTCTTGGCGCGCTCATAGATGAATTTTCCGAAATCCATCACGCGGCAGACAGGCGGGGTCGCGTTGGGCGAAACCTCCACCAGGTCCATATCCGCGTCGCGGGCGATCTGCAGGGCCTGCTTGATCGAAACCACACCGACGTTGCCGCCGTCCGGTCCGATCAATCGAACCTCGGGCACGCGGATGCCTTCGTTTACTCGAAAATCGTTGGCGCTGATAAGTTTCTCCTCGTTTCAAAAACGGACGACCAGCCAGCGGCTGGTTTTGAGCGGGCGAATGATACCACGCGGGGCGGCGAATCGTCAATTGGCATCCAGGCATCCAGCCTGTCTTTTACCTCCTCCCTCCCCCTCCATTCTCCCAACCGAAAACGCGCGACACAAATTGCCTTTGCGATCCCCTTCGAATGGTACGCGCTTCCTTTTGACCCGCGCTGGCAATGCCCAAACTTTCTACGTCGGCTCCGATGATGATTTCGACGCGGAAATCGCCGCCGCGCGCAAGAACAAGCGATTCATGAAATTCCTCGACGAGCGCACGAAAAAATCCAAAAACGGGAAACGAATTCCCATCGAAAAGGTTCGGGAAGAACTCGGCCTGACGAAAGACTGAAACCCAACCCGCGACCTCTCCCTCGGAGGGGTCGCGGGTTTCATTCTTCCCGTCCCATTGACCGTTTCCCTCTCTCCCGTGTTCGTCGAGGGCATAGTGACCAGCGGATGATCGAGCGGATAAACGGATGGCGCGACTCCCGACCTGCCTCTCCTCCATCCGCTAATCCGCTTCGCGAAGCAATCCGCTGGTCACCCCCCATCCCATTGACCGTTTCCCCCTCTCCCGTGTTCTTCGGGAGCCCCAAACAATGCTATACTTAATCCATGACCGACACCCTGATCCGCATCAAGCGCGCCATTCTTGCAGGAAATTACGCCTTTAGCGAAAAAGCCAGCATGGAACTCGAAGCGGACGGTTTAACCGAATTGGACATCGTTGAATCCATCGTCAATGCAGTTGCGATCTACAAAACCATCCGTTCACAAAGCCCTTTCCGTAAACAGGCCAAAGAGTATTTGCACATCATTCAAAGCACCAACCTCGAAGGCTTGATGATCTACAGCAAAGGCAAGTTGGTGAAAGAAGCAGGCGTCGAGACCTATTACTTTCTCATTTCGTCCAAGAAAGCGATCTGACCATGAACGATAAACTTCAACTCAAAACCTGCCCCACCTGCGGCAGTGACAAAATCAAGCGCGTGACCCGCGACCTCACCCGCACCTACAAGGGACGGAAGTACACCGTCCCGATGGTGGAATTTTACGAATGTCCCAATTGCGGCGAGAAAGTCTTTGACCACGAAGCCATGCGGAAAATCGAATCCCATTCGCCCGCGTATCGCAAAGCCAAATCTGTGACACCTGCTTTGCGAAAACACACGAAGCCGACCAAAAGAGCGCCCGTCTCGCCTGCATAAATCCAAACCCGCGACCTCTCCCTCGGACAGGTCGCGGTTTTCATTCTCCCCATCCCATTGACCGTTTCTCCCTCTCCCGTGTTCGTCGGGAGCCCTAAAGGGTGCTTCGCGAAGGGGAGAGGGGTGAGGGCAATTCTGTCCCCGCAAGGGCAAACCCGTCAGGTCTCATCCCACATTTCGATATGCACACTTGACGTTTAGCGCGTCGCGTTATACAATCCCCGCTGTGATCAAATCCTTCAAAGATGACGAGACTCACAAAATCTACGTGCGCCAGCGGTCGCGTAAATTTCCGCCTGATATTCAACAAACTGCCCTGCGGAAATTGCGTATGCTCAACAACGCGCAGGATTTAAATGATTTACGCGTCCCGCCTGCGAATCGACTGGAGCGTCTGACAGGCGACCGAAAAGGGCAACACAGCATCCGCATCAACGATCAATGGCGCGTCTGCTTTGAATGGACCGAAGCAAACGCTCACAACGTGGAAATCGTTGATTATCACTAGGAGTAAACATGGCCGACAAACTCTCCCCCGTTCACCCTGGCGAAGTTTTACTGGAAGAATTCCTCAACCCAATGGGACTCAGCCAGAACCGCCTCGCTTTGGATGTTGGCGTACATGCCCGCCGCATCAATGAGATCGTCCTCGGCAAGCGCAGTGTGACCGCCGACACCGCCCTGCGACTGGCGCGCTACTTTGGCACGACCCCCCAATTCTGGCTGGGACTGCAAGCCGACTACGACCTGGACATCGCCCTCGACAATCTCGGCAATCGGCTGGAGCGCGAAGTCAAGGTAATGTCAACCGCTGCATAACAACCCCATATCACGACATCTCCTTTGTGCTACAATTCGGACATCTCAGGAGCAAGATTATGTCCCGCATCAACTGGCAAAACTTTATCGTCATTGACCCCGAACTTCATCACGGCGAACCATGCATCAAAGGGACGCGCGTCCCTGTGGCGATTCTGGTTGGCAGCATAGCGGACGGCATGACCATCGAGCAGGTCATTCAGGAATACCCGCAGTTGAAGCAGGAAGATGTTCAAGCGGCTTTGGAATACGTTTCTTGACCACAATAAGCGCAGCCATGCCCGAGTCTGAATTCACCATCCACGCCAGAGACATGTTTGCCGAGCGGAAGATTCCAGAAGATTGGGTCTGGCGTGTTCTGAATCACCCTGACAAAAAGCACATGGGCGATGATGGCAACATGCACTACACCAAAGCCATCAAAGAAAAGGACGGGCGCATTTTACACGTTGTCGTCAACCCGAATTTCCAGCCCAACCGAATTGTGACCCTGTTCTTTGACCGTAGATTGATGAGGACAAAATGAGACTGAAAATTGACAAAGAAAGCGACGCCCTCTACCTCCGCCTCGACGAAGCCGAGATCGTTGACTCGGAGGAAGTCCAGCCAGGCGTGATCCTTGATTTCAACAAGGACAACCGTGTGGTTGGCATCGAGATTCTCAACCTGTCCACCCGCGTGGCAAAAGATAAATTGAACTTGGTGCAATTGGAAACCGTGTAATAATTCATGGGCAATGCGTTTCAAATCAAAACCTGCCCCACCTGCGGCAGTGACAAAATCAAGCGCGTGACCCGCGACCTCGCCCGCACGTTCAAGGGACAATCCTACACCGTCCCGATGGTGGAATTTTACGAATGTCCCAACTGCGGCGAGAAGGTCTACGACCATGACGCCATGCAGAAAATCGAATCCTATTCGCCTGCCTATCACAAAGCCAAATCAGTGACGCCTGTCCTTCGCAGACGGGTAAAACCTGCCAAGAGCGCGCCCACATCGCCCACATGAAACCAAAACACAACCTCCCTCGCGACAACTGGCTCACCTTTTACGTCGGCGAAAGCGACGACTTCGCCGAAGAAGTGAAAGCCGCGTCTCAAAACAAGGAATTGATGAAATTCCTCGACGAGCGCACGAAGAAATCCAAAAATCGAAAACGAATCCCCATCGAAAAGGTACGAGAAGAACTCGGCCTGACGAAAGAGTGAACCCAAACCGCGACCTCTCCCTCGGACAGGTCGCGGTCTTGCTTCGGGAGCATAGTGACCAGTGGATAATTGAGCGTATAAACGGATGAGGCGACTCGCGACCTGCCTCTCCTCCATCCGCTTATCCGTTTCGCGAAGCATCCGCTGGTCACCCTCCGTAGACATTTCCCCGCAAGGGACAAACCCATCAGCCCTCCTCCGTCTCTCCACCCCGCGCGTTTCCCTCCCTCGGACAGGTCGCGGTTTTGCAAAAGAACCATCCACGAATTGACCACGAATACTCGAACTGCCACACCTCCATTCGTTTATTCGTGGTTTTCATTCGTGGACGGTTCCCCTCCGTGGACATCTCCCCGCAAGGGACAAACCCGCCAGCCCTCCTCTGTCTCTCCACCCCCGCGCGTTTCTCTCTCTCGGACAAGTCGCGTTTTCATCCAAACTACTGTTTCCCCCTCTCCCGTAATCGGGAGAGGGGACAGGGGTGAGGGCAATCCCCTCCCCGCAAGGGACAAACCCACCAGGCCTCCTCCGTCTCTCCACCCCGCGCGTTTCCCTCCCTCGGACAGGTCGCGGTTTTGCAAAAGAACCATCCTCGAATTGACCACGAATACCCGAACCGCCACGCCTCCATTCGTTTATTCGTGGTTTTCATTCGTGGACGGTTTCTCCCCACCCCATTGACCGTTTCCCCCTCTCCCGTGTTCGTTGGGAGAGGGGACAGGGGTGAGGGCACACTGCCCCTCCGCCCCTGCGCGTTCCCTCTCCCCACCGAAAACGCGCGGCACTATGGAATTGGCGACCAACTTACTTCATAACATGGTGGCGTATCGAACGGCATCAATATGATGTTAATGCCTTGTAAATCTGTTAGAAATGGGTTCCCATTTCCGTTAAATATTCTAGTGCCATCAGGTGACCAAGTAGCAGAAACATCACCAGTAGCAACATTTTCAATTACATTGCTTACAACGCCATCTATCCCTATATCTGCTATTCTTGAGTTCCCCAGCAATTTTAAACTATCTGACGACACATCAAAAATTTTATAGGCTTTCAAGCCAACTGGCCTTATATCTGTTCCATCGTCATTCATAATGTAAACGCTTGGGGGAGAGTTACTTGTAAAGATGATTCCGATTGGAGACCATACTAGAGACCAAAATTGAGTAAGGTTGCTATTCTCGGTCAGGTTTACAAGATTACTCCCATCGACATTTACGACATATACTGCAAACGGGTGAAATCTTTACTTTTGAAAAAGCCAAAAACTGCACTATTTGCGAGTATTTTCTGGCGGTTTCAACATTTCAAA
>DAOUMJ010000097.1:0-4284 GCA_034411715.1 Anaerolineales bacterium
GGGGCTGTCTAAAAAGGGAGTGAAAAGGGGGGCAAAATTGGCCTGAGCGAAGCGGAGACAAAAAAACTGGCGGTCATTGGATCGCCAGTTTTCGTAGATTGTGGGCCATGCACACCAATCCCCACTCCACATCCACTTTTTTCAGTCCGCGGAGCATGAACCTTCGGAAACCCATATTGTGTTTGATGTCACCGAAGACTGTTTCGGGCTCGATACTGCGTAGCTGCCGCAAGGCCAGCCCCTGCTCGGAGAGCAGGTTGTCTCTGGCTTGTTGGCGATAACGCCGCAGTTCAAAACCCACTTGCATTTGGCGGTTGCCTTTGGCTTTGGTGCATTGGGATTTGAGCGGACAAGTGGGACAGGCCAAACATTCGTAGACCCTGCGTTCGGACAGGAAACCGTTTTTGGATTTGTAAGGCTTGGTTTCGATGTATACCATACGGTTCTGGGCAGGGCAAATGAACTCATCTCTTTTCTGATCGTAGGGGAAATAGGTGGATTTGAAACGGAGTTTCTCCAGCAACTCCGGCTTGCGGGGCGGATGTTGTTCCTGATGAAAGGTGTTGTATTTGAAGTAGTTGTCCATGCCGTGTTTCTCCAACCAGGCATAGTTCTCTTCACTGCCGTAGCCCGCATCGCCAGAACCATTCTTGAACTGCCTGCCTTGTGGAAACGTCTGCTGTTGCATGTGGGGGATGAAGCAACTGGTATCGTCCGCCTGCTGGTGAATGCTGTAGCCCACCACGAATTGTCCTTCGGTTCCCATCTGGACATTGTAGGCCGGACGCGCCAGTGGTTTGCGGGCTGCCCGATCTTCCTTCATCCGCAAACTGCTGGCGTCCGGGTCGGTTTTGGAATAACTGTTGCGTCCATCCAACAAGCGTTCCTGTTCTTCATACTTCTCCAGACGCGGCAAATCCTTCTGCTCCAATTGTTTCGCGGCCTGTTTCAACCCCTGGTCTTCCGGCTTCTTCTTCAATGCCTCGTTCAGTTCCACCACCTTCTGCTTCAGCTTCTCCGCCGTGATGACGCTTTTCTCCCCCAACTCTTCCAGGTTTTCTTCCCCGTACTCTTCGTTTTCCCGTTCGTTCACCTGTTCGATCTCATCCAACAACGCTTCGATCTGTTGTTGTAATTTCTCCTTGTATCGCTTCGTCTTCTTCGCCCACACCACTTTGTGTGGATTGCTGTTCGCTCCCACCTTCGTCCCATCCACAAAGTAGTTCTCCATCTTCACATACCCCTCTTCCACCAATAACTCCATCAGCGAAGCAAACACCTTCCGCACCGCTTCCTTCAACGTGTCCCCTCGAAAGTTGTTGATCGTATGAAAGTCGGGCTTGTTTCCCCCGCTGATCCACATGAAGGCGATGTTCTCCCATAATGCCTTTTCGATCTTCCGCGACGAATAGATCTTCTGAGTGTAGGCATACACGATCACTTTCAACATCATCCTCGGATGGTAACTGCTGGTTCCGCCCCCTTTGTATTTCGCCAGCAACGGCCCGATATCCAGTTCGTCCACCACCCGATTGACCACCCGCACCAAATGCTGTGCAGGAATCAATTCGCCCAGACTCGGCGGCAGCAAACTCGGTTGTTCCATGGTGTATGGCTTGAAGGTCACGTTTCCGTTGTTCATGCCCCCATTGTATTAAACTTTTCCCTTTTTGAGGAGGGGGCTGCCTATTCCCTTTTTAGACAGCCCCATCCCCAGGGCAACATGAATGTTGCGGTACCGAGAAACTGCGTAACATGAGTGAACAAGCAGCCGCCTGCAAACCTTTCTGTTGTTGCATATTTCAAGCCAAAGGAGAAACGCATGACCCACCATCAAAACCTTCCAAAGATTTCGCTCGAAGAACTCAGGGTGGAGATTCAATACATGGACACGCCCGACCCCTCGGACGCGTTGGACTTCGGCGCGCAGGGCATTACGTTCCGCGCCTGCAAGCCGATGTAGTTGATTGATGAACAGGGTGCGGAATACACACGTTGGCGCCCAAGGTCTATCTCACTTCCCGCGCATTTGTCGAAATTCACGGATCAACGTGCTGTCTGCCAGGGCTTCCTCGAATTGGGCGAGCCAGCCTTCGATATAGCCATCATCCAATGCCTCGCCCTGCTTTTGAATGACGGACTCGACGTCGGCGCGGTCTTTGATGCGCGTCGAGAGCATTTTATAGATGACCAGGTCTTCAGCCGTGCAGACGCGAATGGTTTTATCCTTGAAAAGCGTCACGGCGCGCGCCCGTTTGATGGCGGTTTCATCGAAGACCGTATCTGCCAGCAACACGTCAATTCGGATGCCATTCGAATCGCGAAAAAATGCCAGGCCGAGATGACGAAAGGAATCGTCGGGATTGCCGTCAAGAGGAGTGAATGTCCGAAGAACGGCAAGAAGGCGGGCGCGGTCATCGCGATGGATCAAGACCTTCATGTCAATGTCGCGGGTGAGGCGTGGTTCTCCCCATACGCCAACGGCGATCCCGCCGATCGCCATGGTTGGGATTTCCTCTTTTTCCAGCAGGTTCTGGAATGCAATGACGGCGTCAATCAGTTCGTTCATGTCCGCGGCTATCATTCAGGCTGGCAAGACGCGCCTGCAATTGGATCAGCGCCTGGTTGCGTTGGTTTCGACAGAGTGATTCGGTTTCCTGAAGCCAGGGCGCGAATTCCGCCAGCAACGCGAAAAATTGACGCGCACCCTCCTGCGGAGATAAGGAACGCAGCAATCGTATCTCCTCAGCGCGGACAGCATCCCAATTGGCGGTGGAATGTTTTAGCATTGAATTTGGAAATCCTTTCAGATGTTCAGTACGATTATACATCACCCGCATTTGCGATACCAGCCAATAACGGATACGCAATGGATCAAACCCTCCGCGTCCTCTTCCTTGCCCACCCGCGCAGCGGCAGTTCCAGCCTCTACGAGATTCTGCAATCGCATCCCGCGTTGAACATCATCGAAGAGCCGTTCAATGAGAACTTCACGCGCTGGGATGCAGGCAATAAAAACTATCTCGAACTCGTCCACGACATCCCGTCGCTCGAAGCGCAGGTCGCGGAGATATTTGCGGCGCACAACGGCATCAAGATCCTCGATTACCAACTGCCTCCCGATCTCATCGTCCACTTGTTGCGATGCGCCGATTGCAAAATCATCTTTCTGCGAAGAAGAAATTTGTTGCAAGCGGTTGTCTCCGTATTGATCGCCGAGCAGACGCGATTGTGGAAAAAATGGGAGATGACCAAACCGCTGGAGGAATACTATCGCGGACTCCAGCCGCTCGACATCACAGAGGTTCAACAGCGCGTGATTGAGATGAAAGCCCGCCTGGATTTTTTCGAGTCGGTCGTTGACGAGCGCCCCATCCAGAAAGCCGTCAAACTGACGTATGAAAAACTCTATTTTTCAGAACCATCGCGGCAGGAAGAACAGGTCAACGCGATCTGGGACATGCTCGGACTCCCGCCGTTGAATCTGGAGCGCCATCGAATCTACCTCCAGCCCGAAACGGCAAGCGTCAACTCCGCCGCGACCTACGCGCTCCTGCCAAACGCGCGCGAAATTGACGAAGCCTGCGGAAACGATGAGACAGGATGGTTGTATGACGCAAGTCCAAGCCATTGAAGAAAACGCCTTGACCTACTACAAGAGCATTGCCCGCGTGTTGGGCGGGGATTTCTTTGAGTCGAATGAATTTGCCTGGTTCACGACGGGACGGCGATGCCTATATCGCTTCAACGGCGTCGTCCGCACAGTGACGCGTCCCGAAAAACTGGACGGACTCGCCGATCCCATCCTCGAAACATTCATCTCGCAACGCCTTCCGTTTTTCTGGGCAGATTTTCCCGATGACGGTACACCTGGATTGGGCGATTAACTCGCTCACCGAACCCGCGCCCGTCTTCGAACACTTCCTCGCGCGCCGGCAGGGCGAGCCGTGCGCCGTCTCGACCCTGCTCCACGCGGAACACGGCGCGGGGATTTATCACGTCACCACCCTGCCCCGTTATCGCGGCCGCGGACTCGGTAAAGCCCTCACCCTCGCCGCCATGCAATCCGCCCGAAAAGCGGGACATTGGCAGTCCATTTTGTTTGCCACGCCATCGGGCTTCCCGCTCTACGAACAATTGGGATTTCAAACCGCATCCACAGTGGATGGTTTTGTTTGGAGTGGAAATGAATAATCGCAGTACCGCATAACTTGCTTTTTGATTATTGCTGGTCCCCCCTACATTTGGCCTAAAATGACACTTGAAGTCCGTTTTAGCCAAAAT
>DAOUMJ010000098.1:0-4933 GCA_034411715.1 Anaerolineales bacterium
GTTGGGCCTGTCGTCTTTATAAAGGGGAACCGGCTGGAATGTGATCTCGCTTCCGCTCCCGCCCATATTGATGTCGAGCGACGTGTTGCGCAGGATGACGAACTTGAGCGTTTGCTCTTCCAGCAGGTAGAGCGTGCCGCCGTCGGCGTTGGTCAGTTTCTGCGATTCCACCACCACTGTTTCGAGCAGGCGGTTGAAATTCTTTTCGGCTGAAAGCGCCACGCCGGTGGGGATGACCACCCGCAGCATCCGCAACTGGAGGTCGCGCGCGGCCACCTTGCGCGCCACTGCGTCGAAGACGCGCGCCAGTTGTCCCATCTCGTCGCGGCCGTCCATCAATTCGGCCAGCAGGTCGGAGCGATACTCGCCGGCCTCCACGGCGCGGGCGGCCTCCATTAACTTGATCACTGCACGGTGTTCTTTGCGATGCGCTGTGGATGCCATGACGAATCCTGACTGCGCCGCAAGTATAACACCGGCCGCGTACGAACGAAGTGCGATATACTTCGGGGCATGTCGGAACGGATTGGCGTCTTTGGCGGGACATTCGATCCCCCTCACCTTGGGCATCTCATCCTCGCCAGCGAGTCGCGCAGGCAGCTCCGCCTGGATCGCGTTCTGTGGGTCATCACGCCGCGCTCGCCTCACAAGATCGGCAATTCCATCGCCGATATTCCCCATCGCCTGGAGATGGTGCGCCTGGCGATCGCGGACGAACCCGCTTTCGAACTTTCCACCATCGAATTCGACCGTCCCGCGCCGCAATTCACCGTTGATACGTTGGATATTCTGCGGCGGCAGTATCCGGGCGGGAACCTTATCCTGCTGGTGGGCTCCGATTCTCTGCGCGGACTGGCCGCCTGGCATCGCCCCGCGGACCTCGTGAGGGCCTGCCGCGAAATCGGCGTAATGCGCCGCCCGGGCGAATCCATCCAACTTGCCACGCTGGAAGCGGTCCTGCCGGGCATCAAAGACAAGGTGCGCTTCGTGGATGCGCCCCTGCTCCAGATCGCCTCGCGCGAGATCCGCCGCCGCATCATCGAGGGCTTGGAATTTCGTTATTTCCTTCCGCCGGCGGTGTACGATTACATCCAGTCCCACAATCTCTATCACAACTGACTCAATGCCTTTCTCGGACTCAACGTCTCCAGACGTTAAATCTCCAAAGTCTGGAGACGTTGGACTCCGACCCACAACCAGACTGAAAACTGAACACGGAAAACTGATCACTGAAAGCCGGCCATGCCCCTCTTCCTCAACCCCCTCTTCGCTTCCGTCGCGCTCGGCCATTTGATGGTGGATACGTTCAACAGCAGTCGTCCTGTTTTGCTGACCTACCTCGGCCTGAGCGAAACCGAAATTGCCCTCATTTCCACAATCTACATCTGGGCCTCCGCGCTCTCGCAACCGTTCTTCGGCTGGGTTTCGGACCGCGTCGGCCCGCGCTGGCTGGCGGCAGGCGGCGTGTTGTGGATGGCGGTCTTCTATGCGCTGGCGGTCTTCCTGCCCGGTGACGCCGGGCTGGTCTGTCTCATCGTTGCCGCGTTGGGATCGGCCGCCTATCATCCCGTCGGGACCGTCCAGGCCACGCTGCAGGGACGCGATCGTTTGCAGGGACGCGAGGCCACGGCCACCTCGCTCTTTTTCATGTGGGGACAGGTCGGCCATTTCCTGGGGCCGATTCTGACGGGGCTGATTCTCCTGAAGATGGGCGCGCCGGGGCTGGTAACTCTCTCGGTGATTTCGATCCCCGTCGGGCTGGCGCTGGCGCGGAGGCTCTCGGCAAATCATCCGCATCCGCAAGCCGCGGCCGTCCCGAGGTCCCGCGCGATGCGCTGGGGCTTGGGCGCGGTCCTCGCTTTGGCAATCGTCGCCACGCTGCAGTCGTGGGCGCAGTCCAACATGGTCAATTTTGTCCCGAAATATTTGAAGGACCTGGGGCAGTCCGCCGCGACGTATGGAAACATGGCCGGGCTGTTCATGGGCGGATCGGCGCTGGGGAATTTTATCGGCGGCAGCCTGGGTGACCGTTACAGAAAAAAATATGTGGTGGCGATTGCGCTGTCGCTGGCTTCGATCCCCATTTTTGTAATGAGCAAAATCGGCTGGTCGGGATGGCTGTATCTGCTCATCCCGCTTTCGGGCCTGTTGACGGGCGCGGTGCACAGCAACCTGGTGGTGCTGGCGCAGAGACTCCTGCCCGGCGGCATGGCGCTGGCTTCGGGCCTCGCGCTGGGATTCATTTTTTCCTCGGGGGCGTTGGGGATGTTGCTGACAGGGCCGATGGCCGAGACGCAGGGATTCCCCTCTGTGCTGGTGTTATCGAGCGGGCTGGTGTTGACGGGGGCGGTGTTCGCGTTGATGCTGCCGATTCCGTTTCCTTGCGGCTATAATCTCCCCGAAAAGAGGCGCTCATGAAACTCGTCACCGTCTCCGAAATGAAAGCCATCGAAAAGCAGGCCGATGCCAGCGGATTCACGTACGCGCAGATGATGGAAAACGCGGGCCGCGGGCTGGCGGAAATCGTCCGTGAGATTGGCGAAAATAACGACTGGGACGAAGTTCTCGGACTCGTCGGTTCGGGCAACAACGGCGGCGACACCCTCGTCGCCCTCGCGCATCTCGCGCGCGCGGGATGGCGGGCAAGGGCCTATTGCGTAAAACGGAAAACGAAAAATGATGAATTGGCGCAGCGCCTGCTCGACGCGGGCGGTGAAATTATTCTCGCCGAGGAAGACGACGAGTACGATTCCCTCGCGGCCTTCCTCGAAACCGCCGACCTCCTCCTCGACGGCCTGCTCGGCACGGGCATCCAACTCCCGCTCAAGCCAGAGATCGCCAACCTGCTCTTCGCGGCGCAATCCATCCTCGCCTCGCTCGACGAGCCGCCCTTCATTTGTGCAGTAGATACACCCTCGGGCGTGGACTGCGACACCGGCGCGGCCGCCGACGAAACTCTCGCGGCCGACCTCACCGTCACCATGGCCGCCGTCAAACGGGGACTGCTCCGCTTCCCCGCCTTCGACCTCGCGGGCGAACTCGACGTGGTGGACATCGGACTCCCGCCCGACCTCCCCGCGCTGACGCGAATCCATCGCTTCGTCCCCGACTTCGAGTGGGTCGCCGGACTTCTGCCGCCGCGTCCCCCCGACGCGCACAAGGGGACGTTTGGCGCGGCTCTCATCGCGGCGGGATCAATCGCCTACACGGGCGCGGCCTACCTCTCAGCGAAGGCGGCCTATCGCGTCGGCGCGGGACTGGTTACGTTGACCGTCCCCGCGCCTCTGCATTCCGCGCTCGCAGGCCACCTCCCTGAAGTGACGTGGCTTCCCCTCCCGCACGAAAACGGATTCATCGCCCGCGCCGGCGCCATCACCGTCGCGCAAAATCTCGGACGCGCCACCGCTCTCCTCGTCGGTTGCGGCTTTGGATTGGAAGAGACCACCCGCGATTTCCTCGCCAAACTGCTCGAAGCCAAATTGCCCCCGCTGGTGATTGACGCCGACGCGCTCAAACTCCTCACGCAGATTCCCGACTGGCACAAGAAACTCCCCGCCTCCACTGTGCTGACTCCGCATCCAGGCGAAATGTCAGCGCTGACGGGACTATCGAAGGACGACATTCAAAACAATCGCGAATTTATCGCCGAGAAATACGCGAAAGAATGGGGACACATCGTTGTGCTGAAAGGCGCGTTCACTACCATCGCCGAACCTGATGGAAGAACCGCCGTCCTGCCGTTCGCGTCCGCCGCGCTCGCCCGCGCAGGGACGGGGGACGTGCTGGCAGGAATCATCGTCGGCCTGCGCGCCCAGGGCGTGGAGGCGTTCGAGGCCGCCGCGGCCGGGGCGTGGATCCACGCGCAGGCCGGGCTGACCGCCCTCGAGGTCGAGGGAAGCGCCGCGTCCGTATTGGCAGGCGACGTCCTCGATTGCGTCAACGATGTGATGGCGGAATTGTCCGATTGATTCAGTACCGCAACATTTATGTTGCCTCCAGCAGGGCAAAATAAATTTTGCGGTACGAAAAAAGCACTACCGCAAAAGTCACTAATTAGCTTGACAAAAGGGGTTCTCAAGGCAAACTGCAACTTGATTCTGAGACAAGGAGCAGCCAAGCGACATGAGAACCCCGAGCGAATTATACCGAACAACGCCGACGATCTACAAAAGCGAAATGAAGGACTGCCCGCAATGTGGGCAGGAGTTGGTTGAAATGAACTATGTGAGCGGACTCAAAACAGTGCAAACAATGGCGGAGGCAATCACAATTGCCTATCGCCCGAAACGTTGTGTAAACTCAGAGTGTGCCAGTCAAGGAGGCAATTGGGTTTCCGCGAGGTGGCAAGGAATTGCGCCGAAATATAGCGTCTACGGCTATGACGTGCTTGGACAAATTGGCTGGGAGCGTCAAAAGGGGAAAGCGCATTTTGAAGCGATCCATGCTCGGCTAAGAGAGCGAATGCCGATTAGCGAATCGCAAGTGCGGTACATGTACCACCAACGCTATTTGCCTTTGCTGGCTTGCCACGAGCGTGGGCATTTGAGCGAACTGGAAGAACTGGGACGAGCAGGCGGATTGGTGTTGAGTGCGGATGGGTTGATGCCGGAAGGTGGGGAAGCGCAATTGTGGGTGGTACGAGAATTGCGCACGGGTTGGACTCTGCGAAGCGGCTGGATGAATAGCCAGGATGAAACAGCCTTTGTCGAATTCTTACAGCCGATTGCAGACTTGGGCGTGCCCATTGCGGCGGTGATGAGCGATAAACAACGTGCGCTGTTGCTGGCAGTTGCCAGCGTGTTTTCGGGCATTCCGCACGGCTTTTGCCAATTTCATTACTTGGACAATGCCGCCGAACCCATCGCTGCGGCGGATGAACAGATGAAAATCGAGTTGCGTCAAGGAGTACGCGCCGAGATCGGGGGGCTAATCC
>DAOUMJ010000099.1:0-24491 GCA_034411715.1 Anaerolineales bacterium
TTGCCCACAGCAAAACCGCCGGCGTAAGCCAGGTAGGCCGCAAGGTTGTGCGCGCCGCGCGTGATCTGCGCGATGACGCTGACCCAGATGAAGACCTCCACGAAGCCGAGCAGGGGAGCGAGTCGCCGTTTGCCGCGCGAGGTGAAGATGATGCGAAGCGTGCCGAGGGCCACATCCACCATGCGCGCCACGAATACAAACAGAGGCAGGAAGACCCAGGTGTGCCAGTCGAAATTGGTTAACGTGTCCATACGCCTCCTACAGGCTCCTGCTTTGACCCATGGTGGGGAAGAACCATTCGTCGGCGTAAAACCGGTGCAGGATTTTGTAGTAATACAGGGCTTCCTTGTTTTGCAGATCGTGATTCCAGTCGTTTTTCAAGCGGCGGGATTCGCGCCGGAATTCCTCGTCGGAGATTTCGGCCTCGGCCTGTTGAGCGAGCAGGTCGGACGACCCCGCGCCTTGCGAAAATTTCTGCTTGGGGCGGTTGACGATCTCCGCCGGCAGGTCGGCGGCGAAGGCGCGGCGGAGCAGTTCCTTGGGGACGCGTTCCTCGTGCAATTTCCATTCGGCGGGAAAGCCCAGGGCGAGCGCGACCGATTTCACGTCCAGGAAGGGGACGCGGGCTTCCAGGCCGAAGGCCATGGACATGCGGTCGGCGCGCTGCAGGTTGGTGTTGTGCAGGGCTTCGGTGATGTGGATCATCTCGTCTTGCAGGGAATGGGGCGAATTGTAATCGGACAGATATTCGTAGCCCGCGTAGACCTCGTCCGCGCCTTCGCCGGTGAGGAAGACCTTGACGTATCCCGAAGCGAGTTTTGCCAGAAAGTAATTGGGGATGGCGCTTCGCACCAGCGCGGGATCGAAGGTTTCGAGGTAGTACAGCACGTCGGGAAGCGCGTCCACCATGTCCTGCGCGGTGTACGTCAATTCGTGGTGCCGTGTTTTGAGAAAGCCGGCCATCTTGCGCGCCGCGGCCAGGTCTTCGCTGCCCTCCACGCCGACCGCGAACGAGTGGAGTTGTTCGACTCCCTCGCAGGCCAGCGCGGAGACGATGCTGCTGTCCAGCCCGCCGCTCAGGCTGACGCCGACCGGCACGTCGGCCAGCAGGCGTTTGTGGACGGCCTCGCGCAGGGTGGTTTTGATCAGAGGCAGGGCCTCGCTCTCGTCCCCCTCGAAGGGGAGGATCGTCTCTTCGATGCGGTAATAACGGTTCCAGCCCAGTTGCGAGTGGAACCAAAAGCCTGCGGGAAATTCGCGAACCGAGGCAACTTTGTCCGCGATGGCCTTGATCTCCGAGGCAAAGTACAGGCACATGCCGTCCGCGCTCCGGCCGTAATACAGCGGTTTGATGCCCAGCGGATCGCGCGCCAGCAGGAATTTGCCGTCCTGGCAGATGGCGAAGGCGAACATGCCGTCCAGCAATTCCACGAATTCGGGGCCGAAGCGGCGATACAAATGCAGGAGCACTTCTGTATCCGAATGTGTCTGGAGACTTTCCCCGGGAAGGTATTTGCGCCGCAGGGCGCGGTAGTTATAGATCTCGCCGTTGAAGGCGATCCACGTCTCCTCGTATTGCATGGGCTGGTGTCCGCCCTCCACGTCCAGGATGGCAAGGCGCGTATGGCCTAAAGAGGCGCGCTCGAGTTCCTTTACATCCAATCCATCGGGCCCGCGGTGGGACAGCCTTTCGATCATTGATTTTACTTCGTCGGTTGCTGGTTGGTGCAACACGCCAGCGATTCCACACATGATAGTTTCTCCTTTTACTTGTTGGTTGAATATGCGACGATGACGCCTACTGCCAGTCCCCAAATGGAGAGTTCGTCCGTGCGGGAGACTTCCAGGCCGGCCTCGATCAGCGTTTTTGCCAGGGGAATGGGGCGGCAGTCAATGACGCGCGGCCAGCGGCGATGCGCCCATTCATAGGCGCGTTCCATCCGGTTGGGATTCTCGCGCTGCAACAGCGAGACCACGCCGAGGCGTCCGCCGGGGCGCAACGCGCGTCCGCACTCGCGCAGGACGGAGGCCATTTCCCCGACGGGGAACAACTCCAGCGTGAAACTGAGGAAGGCGGCGTCGAACGCTTCGTTGGGGAACGGGAGGCGGGCCGCGTCGCCCCGAACCAGCGCGGTCGGGCGGGCCGCGCCTCGCCCGATCCTGCCGCGCGCCACCGACAACATCCCCGCCGAAAGGTCGAGGCCGCAGACGCGGCCCGAAGGTCCCGCGCGCCGCGCCAGGTCCGTGAGGGCTTCGCCCGTCCCGCAGCCGATCTCCAAGACGCGTTCCCCGGGCTGGATATCGAGCAGTTCCAGGCCGCGTCCCCGCGCGGGACGTTCGCTCGAACCGCCGAGCAGGTCGTACCAGCGGCTGAGGCGGTCGTAGTTGGCGCGGGTCGCCTGCCTGCTAGTCAATCACGCCCTCCTGCACGAAGCGCGTCAGTTCGCTCACGCTCCACTGCTCGAGGCCGAGTTTTTCCACCGTGCGCCCGCGCCGCCAGTAGTCGGTGCGGTGGATGATGCTGGCGATCTTGATGATGCTTTCTATCGCGCCGACCTTCACGCCGTAACGTTTTCCGAGCGACGCGATCGGCACCAGGCTCATCGGCACGTCTTCGAAGAGATAGCGGTGATGCAGGGTGGGCGGGGCTTTGATGCCGTAGTAGCCAGGCTGGTTGTGGATGGCCTCGTGCAAATCCGCGCCCTCGGTGTCGTAGGCCAGTTTCAGCCACTCCAGCGCGGTGCGGGCGCGGATTCCCAGCGCGGAAGCGACCGTCACGCGTTCGCGGTCCAGCACTTCGAGCATGCGCGCCACCGAGGGAGTCACGCCGTCAATGTAGAACTGATAATCGCCGTGCGTGGCCTCGATCCAGCCAGAGTTGAGCAGGGTCAGCGCGGGATGAAAGATGGCGCCCATGTTGTTGAGGCCGGTGTTTAGCACGTTCACGCCGTCAATGAACTGGGGGTAGGCCTCGTTGATGATTTCCAGCGCTTTGCCGGTTCGATTGGCGGGAAGCGCGGCCAGCGGCACGGCCTCCTTGATGCGGAAGATGCGCGCCTGCGCGGGACCGTCGGAGCGGGAGGCGTAGATGAAGGTTTCGGCCTCGGCCACCGTCACGTCGGCGCTACAGCCCTTGTCGCGCATGACCTTGACGAATTCGAGGGCGCCGCAGGTGCGGCCCGGGTGCAGGATGACGACCTGGCCGTCCTTCAGGTGCGGCGCGGCCGCTGCGGCGACGTCGGCGTGCGCGGAGGAGGGCAGGACGACCTGGATGACCTCGGCGTGTTTCACCGCCTCGCCGATATCGGAGGTCACTTTGGCGAGTTTGGCGAATCCGTGCGGGCCGCCCTCCTCGTTGCTGTCCAGTTCGATGCCGCCGCGCTTTTTGACGATATCCACGTGCGAGGCGGTGCGGTTGAAAAGCGTGACGGGAAATCCCATCAGCGCGAGGTGCGCGGCCATGGCCTTTCCGCCGTGTCCCGCGCCGATTACGGTGTGTTTTCGCGTCATTTTGACCTCCATTCTCGAATGCCATAAGATGTGATCGCGTAGGACACGTTCTCTAACGCGTCCATCGGCGTTAGAGAACGCCGATTATGCATATGTGGTTCGTGGCAAAACCTTCAACGCCACGATGGGAACCGCCTGGGCGAAGCCGCGATAGTCCGTTTCGCCTTTCTTGATCTCGTACCCGATGATCCTTGCCAGCGTACGGATGGCGGTTGGGTAGCGGCGGGCGTAATCCAGGATGACTCGCTCGGCCTCCTCGATGGGCAGGACCTCGGCCAGCACGTCCGCTTTGCGAAACCCCGATTGGATTTTGGCGCGCGGCGTTTTCAACAGGTTCCGATACCAATCCGAAGACGGACCGAAGCCCACCGCGACAAAATAAACGTCGTTGGCTTTATCGCGCCTGACAACTTCCAGCACGACCCGGCGCATCTGTCCGCTTTTGCGGCCGACGTGTTCGAGAAGCAGAAAGTGACCGGTGAGAAGCCAGCCCAGGCCGAGGCGATACAACCCGATGGGCAAACGCCACAACAGGCGGCTAAGTCCGCGTGGGGGATGGATGCGGGAATCGGCAATGGTCATACGGCCTCCCGTTTTGGAATGAACGCGCCGGTGCGCCGCATGTACTCCGCATAGGCGTCGCCGAATCGAAGCAACAAATCCTGTTCCTCGGCATGGCACATCGCCAGGAAGATCGGGAAATAGGCGAGCGAAAATACCGCCAGGAAGGGCGAATTCAGAAGAAGCGCGATCCACAGCCAGGCAAACACCTCGCCCACAGCCTGCGGATGACGGATCTTTTTGTAAATTCCGCCAAACATGCTGTGTTCTTTCTTCGGCGTCATGGTCTCACTGCCCGCGTCTTTCATGGCGATGAACATCAACGCCAGGCTGGGCAGGCCGATCAGCGCGGCCAGGAGGGCAGAGAGATGCCAATCCCAGGGGAAGCGTTCGGGCAGCGGGTTTGGGACGGGATAGAAACGATACGCGAGGTAGCAGAGAACGGTCGCGGTTTCGAACAGCGCGGCGACGACGCGATACCCTCCGCATTTGCGATAAGCCTGTTGCCCGATCGCCTTTTCCAACGCGGCCGGGCTGACGCTCAACATGTAGAAATACAGAAAGAACAGCGAGGCAAAGAGCAGTATCCCCAGGTTCGCCCACGCGATCATGATTTCCCTCCTTTCGCCGATTGCATTGCAAGGATCGGTTCGATGCGCTCGCTCTCGGAGATTGGCTGACCCTTTTCATCCACGCACACGCAGGCGCCGTTCACGATGCGCGTCCTCACCTGTCCGCGGCCGAATTTGTTGTTGACGAGTTGCGGCGCGTCGAGGATGCCCGAGGCGACCGCGCGGGCGAGCGCCGCCGCGTCGGTGAACGGATCGCCCGCTTCGGGTCCCGCGAGGGCGCGGATGGCGTCGAGGAGAACGTTCGCTTCGGCGGCCAGTTCGGCGCGTCGGCGCGCAATCGCCGGGTCGGCGGTCATGTCCGGCGCGCCCATGGAGTTTTCGACGGCGCGGCACGTGATCTTCGCGGCCTCGATGATGTCGTCTGCGGTGGCGGCGTGATGCGCCTCGGTGTGCCCGACGATGTGGTAGATGTGCGGGCGCAGCGCCATTTGCAGGTAGGTGGCCGCGGCCAGGTGGCCGCGCGCCGCTTCGGGGTCGAGCGGATGCGAGAGCAGGCCGATGCGCGTTTGTTTCCAGATGCGGAAGCCATTCTCCCCTCTCCCAACTTTGGGAGAGGGGCCGGGGGTGAGGGCCAGGGGGGTAATCAAATCCATCACCGTCAACATCTTCGCCAAATCCATCGCGTCGGATAATCCCGGCGGGCTGTTGAACATCATCTGCGCGATGTAGTCCTTCACGCCGAAGGCGCGCGCGTTGTAGGCGGAGAGAAACGCCGAGACGACGAACACCGCGTCGGACGAATCGCGCATACCCCAGTGATGCGGCTCGTTGAGTTCGACGGGGATATTGTGTTCGCCGTACCACTGCATCACTTGTTGATGTTCGCGGATCGAACCCTCCAAATCCCAGGGGCCGCGCCCGTCCATTTGGTTGAACCAGAACAGCGGGATGGCGCACCAGGCGATGTGGATCGTCTCCGCGTACATTTCGGCCAGGCGGATGAAATCGTCCGTGCCGGAGTAGGTGCGGAGCAACGGATAATTCCCGCGCCGACTCGCGGCGTACAGCGCGCGGTAATCCTCCTCGGAGCGGACGGGGACTCCGCCCGCGCCTTTTCTACGCGGGTCTTGCCGTTCGGGATGATAGAAATTTTCCTGCGCGTCCTGATCAATGCCGAGCGAGATCACGTCCAGCGCTTTGGCTTCGGCGATCTTTTCGATGCCCGCCAGTGTGTCCTCCATCGTGGGCAGGCCGAAGTGATGACGAAGAATGGGGTACGGCGACTTCCAGCGGATGCGCTCGACGGTCGTCTGCGGATAATTCGCTTCGCCCGGACCTCCGGCCTGTTGACCGCGTAAATAAGCGAGAATCTCCTCGACAGGTTCGCTCCCGTCGAAGGCGCGCTCGAAGAATCCGAGCGCCTCCGCGCGTTCGACGACGGGCGGCGTGCCGCCAAACGCGAAGCGAACGCCGCGCTCGTGCAACTCGGAGGCGGCCTCGGCGAATTCGCCCAGCAACCGTTCGCCCGTCTCCGGCGTGAGGCGATACGAGACGCCGACCAGGTCCGCGTCTTCGCGCTGTGCGGCGCGCAAAACTTCCCCGATGGGAACGGCGGGGCCGAGGAACACCGTCCTCCATCCCGCGGATTCAGCCAGCCGCAGGAAATTGGAAATTCCCGCAACGTGGACACATTCCCCCAGCGCGGCGGCGATGACGGTTTTTTGTTTCATGACGCTCCTTTCTGTTCCACTGCTTCCCCCCTGAAAAACCGATAAACCCTCGAATTTTTTTATACCACAAAAAAAGCGACTCCCGACGGGAATCGCTTAAATTAATATGGCTCTCTGGGATTAAGTGGGGTGTGGTACACGGATTGACGGATTCTCACGGAAAAAACCAAAGAAAAATCCGTGTTTGCCCGTGAAAGTTGTTTTCTTCTGTCATCCGAGCAGGTACAGCGCCAGGATGGAACCCACGTACATGGAAAGCAGCGCCACCCCGTCCCACGAGAGGCGGTAGGGCGTGCGAGGCGAGGCGCGATACATCAGGCTGATGATGACCACGCCGGTCATCATCATGGTCATCACGGCGGCGAAGCCGTTGGCGTTGGTGAGCGAGGCCCAGAAATTGGCGCGCCCATCCGCCAGGTCGTAGACCGCCAGCAGCGTGACGTTGAAGAGGTTGCTGCCCAGCACGTTGCCGATCGCCAGGTCAATTGCCCCGAGGCGGATGGCCGCCAGGCTGGCGGCGATTTCAGGCAGCGAGGTCGAAACTGCGAGAAACAGGTTGCCGACGAAACTGCTCGAAAGCCCGGTGACGGCGGCAAGCCGGTCGCCGATGGAGGACAACCAGATCCCCAACACGATCACGGCAGCCGCGCTGGCAACAAAAACGGCATAGGCTTTGCGCGCGGGAATATGGGCATAATCCAACGCGATGGCTTCTTGTTCCAGCACCTCGCCCATGCGTTCCTTCTCCAGCCCGGCGATCATTCTTCCGCCGAGGGCATACAGGACGAGGATCGCAATGCTCAAAAAACTGATTCCCAGAAATCCGATGCCGTTCAAGTCGGGACCGATCAATACTCCCATCGCCACAAGGCCAAGCAACAATACGCCCAGGCCGCCGGAAAGGATATGCACATCCTGGGCTTTGGAAAGGACGCGCCCCGGCTGGTAGGCCAGATCCATCACGGCGACCAGCATCAGGTTGAAGAGGCAGCTTCCCATCACCGCGCCGGCGGCCAGGTTGGGCGCTTTCAACCAGGCAACCGCCGAGATGCCGGTGGCCAGTTCGGGCAGGGAGGTGACGCCCGCGATCAGGATGGCGCCGATCCAGGCGCGCCCGAGGCCGGTCTTTTCGGCGATCACGTCGCCGTATTTCGAGAGCATGTAACCGGAGCCGGTGATGGCCGCGGCGCAGAGGATAAATTCGAGCCAGATCATTTTATTCTCCAAAAGCTGAATGAGATAGCAATGATTGAAGTAAAACGAAGTATAAACCAAACGCGACCCTTTACGGGTCGCGTCCGATTGGCAAAGGTTCAAACTCAAAACGGCCTGGCGGCAAGCACCGGAAAATCGTCATGGCCAGGGACGCGTGCCTGATTCCAATTCCTTGGCATACGTCCAGAAATCCACGGCCTCCCAAAATATAGAATCGGGTTCGGACAAGCGGGTAATGCCTTCTATTCCATAAAATGCGTTCCGTCCGCTTTCACTCACGGATATCTCCGATAACACCGCTATTACCCTTTCTCGAACCGCGTCGGGAATAGATGATCGAATCACGAGGATATATCCCGGTATTTTGGGCGCATAGGCGACGATCTTCAAACTGATCCACACGTCCGGATATTCGTCCGATACCAGCGTGCGCGCATCCTCGATTTCGTTTGCCCAGATGGCGCCCGCATCGGCCTCCCCGCGAAGTAACGCCATGAGAACATC
The DNA here is from genome assembly GCA_034411715.1 of Anaerolineales bacterium. Taxonomy (GTDB): domain Bacteria; phylum Chloroflexota; class Anaerolineae; order Anaerolineales; family Villigracilaceae; genus Denitrolinea. Next base: position 8,093 of record DAOUMJ010000099.1, read on the forward strand.
CCTGGAAGTGGTTTCGGTGAGGAGCTCCTCGGCAAAGAGAGTGTTGGGATTGTACCCCTGGCTGGCCAGATAGGCCCTCGGGAGCATATAGCCGTAATCCGAATTTTTGCGCGAGTAGATGAATCTCTTTCCAGAAAGGTCGCTTAAGGTTTCGATACCGCTATCGGCCCGGGCGATAATGGCGGATCGGAAATACTCAGAGCCGTTCGCATAAGCGGGGATGAACATCGGCGTTAATTCAACGACTTCCTTGAGCCACATGTAATTGCTGAAGGAAATGAGGGCAATATCCAATTCCTCCGCCTGCAACATGGTATTGGCGAAATCAGGTTGGTCAAGGACAATAAATTGAACACCACTGTCCGCGCTCTCGGACAGTAACTGATTAAGCGCGGAGACGCCTGCCTCAATCTCCTCCGGATAACCAATAAAAGCGCCTCTGAGGGATTGCATGGCGATGGTCAAAGTTACCTCGTTCGATTCGATCTGGCCCGTCCAGGCGTTGTAACCAAAGTTCTCGCCATTATCATAATTGGCATAAAATGCGCGAACTCGGTATTCGCCAATTTCATCCAGATCAAAGTACCATCCCAGATCATATTCAGATTGAACGGCGTTGCCTGTTCCCAATTCAATGAAATCATCCATCTGCGGCGCGCCAATTTTGATCAGAACGTTAAAGTCAGCCTCCTGTCCTGAAGGCTTGAGAATCTGGAACCAGATTTCCCGGTAAGGTTCCGGCGCGCTTGGATTATTAATTGCCATCCTTCCATTGACCCATGTTGAAGTCCCATCAGAGTTGCGAAGTATTGCTCTTATTCTTGTGGGAGTGACGACTTCAATCGTCAGGCTGAGATTTGGCATTGCCGCTGGCTCCTGTGTAACAATCACCGGTGGAGTGCATCCTGATAACAATCCCGCGAAAACGGTTACCATCAACAATATGGTAATGAGAGTTACTTTGGTTTTTATCATGTTTATACTCCTCTCACAAGAATAATCAAGGAGTTGCCTTAAGATCCTTCACGGCGTTGTATCGTTCTTCGTATTCTTTTTTCTTATCGTCGGAAAGTTGACTCCAATACTTGTTCAAATAATCCTTTAAATCCTGAACGCGTTTGGCCGACTTAATTACACCAGTTTGTGTTGCATTTTCTAATTCAATCAAAGTGGCATTGACTTCCAATTCCGCTACATCTGTTATTTTTCCCGCCCTTAGCTCCTTGGCATGATCGTTTTCATGGATAATTGTTGAGTACAGCCAGGAGGCATCTGCTTTACCGTTGGTTTTGAACGCCTTATCTCCAATTTTGACCTCTCTATCCATAGATGTTTCCCCTTCCCCAGTAATAGAGGAGTCGTAAGTGGGTTTGCCTTTGATCGCGCTTACATCCAGCCCTGTCTTTTCGATCAACTTGTCTATCGCCTCTTGATAATTACCCTTATCAATTAATTCCTCAACTTCCTTCTTGACATCGTCCGTCAATTCCTGGACCTCGTATTTTTCTTCGGGAGGAGATGCAATAATGGCAACCGGGATACGGAACGTGGAGGGTGATTGCGTGTCAACAGCCCCCGTACTTTGAGTCGGAAAAAGAGAAACGATAAGCAGACTGAACAAGACGACATTCAGCCTGGCCCGTTTGGTTCCCTTCATGGCAACCTCCTTTCAGCCAGTTGGGAAATAGTTGTTTTACTGAAATCGGGATTTTATGGAAGTCTGATTCTTTTAGTTATCAGTGGCGATTTCGGTTTGTGTAAAACTTCACTTTTATTATAGCACCCTTGTCAAGTCCCCTCTGAAACTACACATGGCTTCGTGTCTGTCACTGTTGCCGACTTGCCGTTGAGGAACGTCACTTCGGTCGCTTCGAGGCCGCGCCGGATGGTCAGGCCTCGATAACGAATCGTCACCGGCCATGCGAAGGGATTCTTGCCTTCGAGTCTCACCTTCGACGAAGAAAGGATCGTCACGCCGAGCGTTTGCAAAAAGAGTCCGAGCGGGGCGAGGCCGGTCAGCGCGTTGCGCTCGCCGATGCCCGCGCCGGTCTCGGCGTGATAACGCTGGTAGAAGGCGCGGTTCGCTTTCAGGTTTTTGACGACCGCCGACATGAGGTGTTCCACGAGCCGCGCGGCCTCGGTGTGGAATCCGTAGGCCAGCAATCCCTCGCCGATGAATTGGTTGAAAGGCAGGTGAACGCCCGAGCAAACCGCGTCCGCTTCGGGGTCCGGGCAGGGGGCGAGCGCGGGGATACCGAAGGGTTTGTCGAAGCGCGCGGCGTCCAACAGCGCGCGTCCGATCAAGGTCTGCGCGCGCGGCTGGTCGGGAAGTCCCGCCCACAGCGGGAGGAGGAGCGTGTGATCCTGCGCGGTCAGGTCAACGGTGCGGACGACGACCTTGTCCTTCGCGTCGAGGCCGATCACGTCCACGCGGCCGAGGCGCTCGTAGACCCTGCGCGTGGCCGCCACGAGGCCGCCGCTTCGCCACTGGAATTGTTCCGGCGCGACGATCTCGACGGGCTCCTTCGTGGCGAATTCCGCGAGACGAATCGTCGGCCGCTTCGCCGCGGGACTTTTGGTCTGGATCTCGATCAACAGGCGGACGGGACGCTCGAACTCTTTCTTCGGCTTGAGCGGACCGCCGCCTTTCCCTTTCGCGACGACCTGCCCCGCGAGGCTGAGACGCGTGGCGAGGTCGCGATATTGATACAGCGCGGCGCGTTCGTCCCAACTCGCGGCGACGGCGTTATCGAGCAATTCGGCCTGATGTTTGACGAGCGTCACTTCGTTCGCGCGCCCGAGTTTTTCGGCCATCAAAATAAGGCAGGCCGCCTCGCGCGCCAGCATGGCGTAGAGACCGGGATTTTCCGCCGCGCCGATGTCCACGCCCTGCGACCAGGGATTCCAAACGTCGAAGAGCGGATTTTCGTCCCAGCCGGTTTGGAGGAGGTGATCCCATTCGGGCAGGCCGTCGCGGTCGCGATCGTGTGGGGGTGAGAACCAGTTCCAGAAAAATTTCAGGAGAGGGGGAAAGACTTCGGCGAGAAAGGATTCATCGTTTGCGGATTGGAATCCCTGCCACGCCAGCGAGGCAAGCAGCGGCGCGGCCAGCATTTTGGCGCGTTGACCGGCGAGGCCGGGGCGCAAGTCAATGAAGCCGTCTTCGTTTTGCGCGGCGAGAAAATTTTTCAACAACCCGCGCCCCGGGTTTGGCGCGCCGGGCAGGAGGCTGGCGAGATAATACGCCTCGAGCGGGCTTTGTCCCGCCCAGCCGAGGGGATAGTCCGTCCCGTCGCCTTTGTGGGAGTATCCCTGGTCGGGCGCGCGGGTGAGGATGAAGGATGGGTGCGGAAGATTTTCGCTGGCGGGGAAGAACGAACGCAGCGCGGCGGTTTGTGTGAGGGCGAAGGCCGCGTCCCAATCGGGGTCCCCTGTTTCGATGTCAATCGTCTGCGATTCGGCGGTCATTTCGATGCGGGCGCGTTCGGCGTCCCAGTTGCGCGTTACGGTTTTGCGCGCCAGGTCGAAGGAGGGTCCCGAGGCAGAGAGGGCGGCCAGCGCCCAGGCGATCTTTCGCGTCGCGTTCGGCGCGAGGTCGAGTTCCACCGTCAGCGCGGGGTGGGGCGCGGCGAGGTGCGAGGGGCCGCCCGTCATGTAGAGAAGCGGGGCGAGTCCGCCCGTCGTGCCGGTGATGACGTTGACCATCTGCGATTGCGCCGCGAAGAAGGCCTGCCCGTCGAGCGGCGCGAGGACGGCGCACAGGTCGAGGCGGATCTTGCGCGGCTTCGAATCGCGATTGACGAGGCTGTATCGTCCCGCCACCACTTGCGATCCCGCCGCCCAGAATTCGGCGTCCACTTCGAGATGTTCGAGCGGGAAAAAATCGAGTTCGAGGAAGTTGGGGAAGAATCTTTTGAGGCGCGGCGCGCGGACGAATTTGGCGGGGTCGGTGACGACCGCGCGTCCCTCGCCGAAGCGGGGAAAGAGGCGCATCGAGCGGGCGCGCAGGCCGAAGGTGGTGCGAAGCGAGAGCGCGGGCGGCTCGCCCGAAACGAGGTCGAGTTCCCAAACCTGGTCGTTGAGGTAGTCCACGCCGCCGAGGCGAAAGTCCGCCGCGAGGGTGAGGTGGAGGGGATTGCCGGGGGAGAGATTCCAGTCGCGCATGGTTGTATTTTAGCAGATATAATTTAGTCCAATAGTCGAATAGTCTAATTGTCAAATAGTCGCATCGTCCGATGGTTTGATCGTTGAAATTCAGGAGGTCGAGCATGTTTCTTCAAGACAGTCATGCGGATGTGAAACTTCGCAATAGCGATTTCATAGGGTTTGAAATATGGTGGCTCAAGGAATCGGAAGTAATGGCCGTCAGTCATTGCCCGGATAATTATCCAGCCACGACGGTTCATTCCATGAAAGTGAAAGATGCCATACGTGAATTATCCGTACTTTTGAATACTGGATGGATGCTCGATGATGTATCCGATATGTTTTTCGATCTTTGTTCGCCCAAACTGAAGAAACGGATCAGGTATCTACGAAACAGGGTGAATGGTATTTTGTAGCGCTACCCACATATTAGACGCGGCAATCGAATAGCGGATTGGTAGGGTACAATATTGTCATGGCAGACGTTGTTACACAGCTCACTTTTCTAGAATCAGAGCGGAAGACGATAATAGACTCTGAAAATCCTACTCGCGAGCGACCGGAGTCTTATACCGGCATGTATGCCATGCACAAATACTGGTCAAAGAAGCCATATAATCTCGTCTCGCGTTACATCGAAAAGTATTCAAAGCCGGGGGAAATTATCCTCGATCCTTTTTGCGGATCGGGCGTTACCGTCATTGAAAGCGTCAAATTGGGCAGGCGAGCCGTTGGAGTGGATATTAACCCCGTCGCTATCTTTACAACGAAAATGGGGCTTTCACACATAGATATAAGAGCGCTCAAGAGCGCCTTCGAGACTTTGAGAGCCGAGACAGAACAGGAGATTAACAGTCTTTATCAGACTGAGTGTCCAAATTGCGGAAGCCGAAATGCAATTGTCACGCACACGATATGGAAAGCGGAACAGATTGATGAAATTTGGGTTGAGTGCAAATCATGTGGAACACCGAAAGCGAGTAAAAAGCCCACTGAATCCGATACAACATCGGCTCTCGCGCCAAGCCGCTCGGCAGGATGGTTTCCAACCAATGGCTTGATTGAAAATAATCGCGTCAACGCAAAGCCGGGAATGCGCGTGTGCGACCTGTTTACCCCACGCGCCCTATCGAATTTATCGCTTTTATTGGAGAAAGTCCGCAAGATCGAAGATGACCAGATCAAATCCGTCCTGGAATTTTGTTTCAGCGCCATGCTTCCCCAGGCGAGCAAAATGGTTTTTGTCATTCGCCAGCGCGGCAAATCGAGCGGCGCAAACGGAAACGGCGAGGGGAAGGCCGAAGTCGGAAGCTGGGTGATTGGTTATTGGATTCCTAAAGAACATTTCGAGATTCACGTCTGGCGTTGTTTTGAAAATCGGTTCAAGAGGTTATTGAAAGGCAAGCGCGAGGTCAATTACGCGATCCCTGATGCCGCGCAAGAACTCCCCACTTTCGCAGCGCTTGAAAAGTCCCAGGCTGGCTATCTAGTAAGCAAGGGAACGGCTACTGATCTTTCCGCGATTCGCGTCAATTCCATTAATTACATTTTCACCGATCCGCCTCATGGCAATCGAATTCCCTATTTGGAACTCAGCCTGATGTGGAACTCCTGGCTTGGCTATGAGTTTGACCTGGAGAACGAAATCATCATTTCTGAAGCCAAAAGCCGACGAAAGAATATGAAAGATTATGAGGTCAGGCTCCGATCCGCATTTGGGGAAATGTGGCGGGTGCTGAAACCGAATGGTTATGCTTCGATTGCATTTAACAGCCTCGACGATGAGACCTGGCTGTCCATTCTCAACTCGCTGCTGGCAGCGGGATTCGAAATTATAGAGATAACGCCGCTCGAATATTCTGCGCGTTCTGTTGTCCAAGACACGCGAAAAAACGCGCTGAAAACCGATTTTGTGATCACATGTCAAAAAAGGGAACGCAATCCCCACAAACAAATGGTTTTTGGATTCACCAAAGAGGAAATTTCAGATTCCATACGCGGGTACCTCCGCAAGCGAGAGAACGGCGCGGAAACCTTCGAGATAATGAATCGCCTCATCGCTGACTGCATCCCCACGGGGAAAATATTTAAAGTGTCGCTTATGCTTGAAATTACAAAAAACCTTGCCGAGTTCAGAGATGGGCGATGGCGATTGATTTCATCTTAGGGAGTTGTCATGCGTTCTGATTTCAAAACTCTTCGCAAGTTATATGACGATGGCAGGTTTGTGGAGTTGTTACGTCATCCCAACGGCGTATACTGGCTAAAATTACGATCTGTTTCACGGATAGCACTGCTGCGTCAATTCTGCCGGGAAACCGGCATTGATGTTGATGGGATTAATAGCCGCGATTTGTTTGCGTATGTATATCTTCAGAAGCCCAATGAACGGGTTTTGGAGAACTTCATTCGGAAGTTGTTTCAACATGAACGATCAGAAAGAAAACGCAATGAGGATTTTCTCATTTCGCAACTGTATCAAATGAAGGCTTTCGATTGGGGAGGAATATATCGGAACAGTCTTGAACAAACGATCGTGAATAACTATGTGAAGAAGATTCAAGATTGGGACAAAATTAATTCTGCCATTGAAAACGAAATCCATGCCAGCATGAGGGGGTATGTGCAGTGTTCCTGGTATAACCATTGGTCGTCCATTCTGATCGAAGATGTTTTCAAGGATCATCCCTCTGTTTTGCCTGCCATGGGGCTAGTTAAAAAAGTTGATTTCTTCATTCACGATTTTCCCTTCGATCTGAAGGTGACTTATTTTCCAGAGGGATATATGGAAGCATTGCGAAAGGCCGAAGGATTGCCCCCCGAGTTGACTCTTTTCAAATCATTCTGCCGTCAGCAGGGAATTTGGTTCGACAACAACAAGCCCGCCAATGTATTGTTTTCCGAACTTCGGACCAAAGTATCTGAGCATCCAGCGCAAGCCGCGCGGGAGTTCATAAATGATTTCAAAACGACGCGAACGCGCTTGCTTCAACAGACAATTGACAATCCCTCCGCCCTTAAAGTCTGGTTCTATGAAAATCAAGGTGTCCGCAGGTTTGATTCTTCAAATCGCTTCTTTCTTGTTTTGGTGAACGCCGAGAACTTTGACGAGAGTTGGAAATTAGAACGCAATCGGGACCTGTTGGCCGATTCCATTCACGCACATTTGAATGCGATGACCGCAAGGAAAATGAAGAATTTGCGTCTCAAGTTCGAATGGGAGAACAAGACATACGAGGCGTACGCCGATATTCTTTTCATCATCGTAAATCAGAAATAATCATAGGAGAATCGCAATGCCAGGACTTTACTTCGAAGAATTTTCCGTCGGGCAAAAAATCACCAGCGTTGGGCGCACCGTCACCGAAGGCGACATCATGTCCTTCGCGGGGCTGACGGGCGACTACAACCAGATCCACACCGACGCGCACTTCGCGGCCGGCACGCAGTTCGGCCAGCGCATCGCCCACGGACTGTTGGGACTGTCCATCGCCGTCGGCCTGCTCATGCGGACGGGCGTGCTCGAAGGCACCGTCCTCGCCTTCCGCGAAATCGTCGAGTGGAAATTCATCAAGCCTGTCTTCATCGGCGACACGATCCACGTCGAGATGGAGGCCAGAGAGTTGAAGGCCATGCCGCGCGTCGGCGGCGGATTGGCGCACGTCGCGCTGGACGTGAAGAATCAAAATGACGAGACGCTCATGCGCGGAACCCTCGCCGTGCTGGTTGCGTCTAAACCGCAATAGAAATAGAACACGGATTACGCTGAAAGAACGGATTGACGCGGATTTAAAACAAATCCGTGTAAATCTTAAAATCCATGAAATCCGTGTACGAATGGCTGAACATGACCGAAAACGACCGAGACCGAATCCGCAGATTGCTCAACTCCGAAGAGGAGACCCGCGACGATATCACGCCTCATCGCGCGACGGGCAGTAAGCCGCGCGTCTACGAGGGGCCGCTCCCCCGTCCCGCGTTGGACGCGGACAACATGCCCCTGCCCCGCCGCGTGGACGAGGTGGACATGGGCGGGACGCGCGTCACCCCGGCCGCGTACCAGCCCGCCCCCCCGTCTCCGCCCGCGTCATCCACAGGCGCCACGCGCTGGGCCGCCACGCGAGAGCAAACCCCTCCTCCGCCGCCATTCGATTCGCGCCGCGCCCTGGGATGCGCGGCCTACGGCCTGATCGGGGTGTTCTTCGTGGGCGTCGTCCTCGCGTTGATCCTCGTCTCCATCGCCGTGTACAGTTACTATTCCATCGCCCGCACCCTGCCCGGCGTGGACGACCTGCGCTCGCGCGCTTCCCAGTTCGAGACGACGCGCATCCTCGACCGCAACGGTGTCGTTCTCTACGAGATTCTCGACCCCAGCGCGGGAAGGCGCACCTACGTTCCCCTCGATAAGATTTCCCCGTACGTGGTCGCGGCCACCATCGCCACTGAGGATAAGGAGTTCTACACCCATCCCGGCTTCGATGTGTGGGCCATCACCCGCGCTTTGTGGGAGAACTATCGCACCGGCGGAGAGGGAGGCGGCGCTTCCACCATCACGCAGCAACTGGCGCGCGCCCTCCTGCTCACACCCGAAGAACGCGCCCAGCGCACCGTGCAGCGCAAGTCGCGCGAGATCGTTCTCGCCGCGGAGATTACCCGCCGCTACAGCAAGGACGAAATCCTCGAACTCTACCTTAACGAAATCTACTACGGAAACCTGGCCTACGGCATCGAAGCCGCGGCCGAGACGTATTTCCACACCACCGCCGACCAGTTGACCCTGGCGCAGGCCTCCTTCCTCGCGGGGCTTCCGCAATCGCCCGCCGTTTACGACATTTACACCAACCCCGAAGCCGCCCTGGCGCGCCACCAGCAGGTGTTGGTGTTAATGTACATCCTCAGCCAGGAACAGGGCTGCATCGAGGTGAGCAACAGCCCCGAACGCGTCTGCGTGGATCCGCCCGCCGCCACCGGCGCCGCGGACGAGATTCGCAACTACAATTTCCCGCCGCCCGAATTCAACATGCATTACCCACACTGGGTTAATTACGTGCGCAGCCTCCTCGAAAGCAAATACGACGCGCAGACCATCTATCGTTCCGGCTTCACCGTCACCACCACGCTCGACCCGCAATTGCAGGACGAAGCCCAGCGCATCGTGACCGAACAGGTCGCCTTGCTGGTTGCCAACAACGCCCGCAACGGCGCGCTGGTGGCGATCAAACCGTCCACAGGCGAAATCCTTGCCATGGTCGGCTCGCCCGATTTCAACAATGCCGAGATCAGCGGGCAGGTCAACATGGCCGTCAGCCGCACGCGCCAGCCTGGCTCGTCCATCAAGCCCGTCACCTACGTGGCCGCCTTCGAGAAAGGCTGGACGCCCGCAACGCTGATCTGGGACGTGCCGAGCGAATTTCCTCCCTCCGGCCTGCCCACCGATCCGCGCCCCCCCTACATCCCCTCGAACTACGACGGCAAATTCCACGGCCCGGTCACCGTGCGCGTGGCGCTGGCAAATTCATTCAACATTCCCGCCGTCAAAACGCTGAACTTCGTCGGCGTGTATGACGACCCGAACACCCCGCAAAAAGACGGCATGATCGCCATGGCCGAACGGCTGGGCATCACCTCGTTCACCGCGCCCGATTACGGTCTCGCGCTCACGCTGGGCGGAGGCGAGGTCAGCCTGCTGGAGATGGCGTCGGCTTACGCGGTCTTCGCCAACGAGGGAAAGAAAGTCCCGCCCGTCGCCATTTTGAAAGTCACCGATTTCGAAGGCAACCTTATTGACGAGTACCAGCCTCCCGCAGGCGAACAGGTCATCCGCCCCGAACACGCGTTTCTCATCTCCTCGATCCTTTCGGACAATGAAGCGCGCTCGTGGATGTTCGGACGCAACTCCGTGTTGAACCTGCCCTTTCCCGCCGCGGCCAAGACCGGCACCAGCGGGACCCCGCGCGGGGACGCGGCCGAACTGATCTTCGACAACTGGACGCTCGGCTACACCCCCGACCTCGTGACCGGCGTCTGGATCGGCAACGCGGACTATACCCCGATGATCAGCACCACCGGCTCCACGGGCGCGGCGCCGATCTGGAGCCAGTTCATGCAATACGCCGCGCCCATCGTCAGCAACGGCAACCTGCGCGGCTTCGCCCCGCCCCCCGGCATCGTGGAGGAGATCGTCTGCGCCGCCTCCGGCACGAAGCCCTCGCAATGGTGCCGCGGCGGACAGCGACTCGAATACTTCGCGTCCGACCAGCCGCCCCTGCCCGCCAGCCAGGATCTGTTTCGCAAGGTCAAAATAGACACGTGGTCCGGTCTCGAAGCCTCCCCCGCCTGCGGCGAGGATTTCGTCGAGGAGACCATGGCCCTGCGCGTGGACGATCCGTGGGGACGCAAATGGCTGGAGACCGCCCAGGGACGCGCCTGGCTCGAAGCGCACGACATCCCCTCCGGCGAAATCGTCTTCGCGCCCGAGCGCGAATGCACCGCCGACGATCCACACCCGGTTTTGGAATTCAGCAATCTCAGGGATGGGGACGAGATCACCGATCCGCTGGTGGAAGTGCGCGGCACAGCCGATGCCACTGGCGGGTTCAGGGGCTGGGCGCTCGATTTCGCGCACGGCGGCGACCCCGGCAATTGGTTCCCGGTCATCGAGAGCCGCCTGCCCGTGCGGGACGGCACGCTGGCCACGCTGGACCTGTCTGTGGTGGAGAATGGCATCGTCTTTCTGCGCCTGCGGGTCGGCGGGCCGCGCGACTCCTACGCCGAAAAGATCATCCGCCTGGTTGTGAGCCTGCCTCTCCCGCCCACACCGATTCCCTCCCTCACGCCCACCTTCCCCCCGCCGCCGGACACTCCCACGCCGACTCCCACCGAAACGCCGACGCCCGTTCCCACTGCAACGTCCACCGCAACGCCCACCGAAACATCCACCGAAACACCCACGCTCCCGCCGCCATAGCGCAAATTGGCAATTTGCGCTACAAATGCTGTAGGAAAAATTTGCTGTAGGACAAATTGCCAATTTGTCCCCCGGAGATCTTATGCGCCTCGAAGACCTGAACTGGATGGACGTGGAAAAATACCTCGCGCAGGACGACCGCCTGATGCTTGTCCTCGGCGCATGTGAACAACACAGTTACCTCAGCCTGCTGACCGACATCCGCATTCCCCTCGCCCTGGCCGATGCCGCCTCCACCCGCACAGGCGTCCTGGTCGCGCCGCCCCTGAACTTTGGCTTCTCCCATTATTTCCTCGAATATCCCGGCACGATTGGTTTTCGCGTCTCCACGCTGATCGCCGCCGTCGAGGACATTGTCCGCTCCGCGTATCGAAGCGGATTCCGCCGCCTCCTCATCCTGAACGGCCACGGCGGCAACTCCCCGGCGCACAGTCACCTGCACGAGACCGCCGACAACCTGCCCGATCTCGAACTCAACTGGTACGACTGGTGGACATCCCATTCGGTGGAAGCGATCGCCGTCAAGCACAACCTGAAACCCGCCCACGCCAACTGGCTGGAGGCCTTTCCCTTCACCATCGTCAGCGACCTGCCAGAGGGGGAGAAGACTCCTCCGTCCGTGCCGAGCGCCATCATGGACGCGGGGGCTGCGCGTCGCGTCTATGGCGACGGCTCGTTTGGGGGAAGGTACCGCGCCAGCGAGGAAATCACGCGCGCGATCTTCGACGCCGCGCTGGAGGATGTGTTGGATATGCTTAAATTTGATTAGCCGATGCAAAATTTCTTGATTTTTTCCACCTTTGATGATAATATGAGTCCATCTTTAGCGGGATGTAACGCAGGATACTGATAGAAGCTGAAGATTGTGTCTGCGAAACGGTTTTGTGAAACGGGAGATGACATATGCCAAAATCAGACGCTACAACTAAAATAGATGCTGTTACGGCATTAATCGAATTAGCACGAGATTTCCAAAATAAGGGTGATACAAATGGTGCCTTGGAGACCTATAATAAGGCGATTTCCTTGCTTGACAAAAATAGTCGGTTGAGGAAAGAACTAAAAACCATAGTTGATACTCTTGTAGCAGGTAAGACAATTTCCTCAAATGAGGCCAGGGAAAAATCGGTTGGGAATTTATGGAAAAAAGGCATATTGTCTCTGTTAATCTTAATAATTGGGGTTATTATCGGTCTTGGCACAAAGTATATAAATTCTTCTCCCGAATCGAATAATACATTGACCGCTAAGATTCAGATTTTTGAGGAAACAAGTGTTATAAATACACAAACCCCAACCGCACGACAAAACAACAGTACGCAAGAAAACACCAAAACACCTAAAAATGCCATCTTTCTAACGATTAAGGCTTATCGAGTATCTCTCCGTGCTGGCCCCCATCCTAACCATCCTGAATCTCCTGAGCGGTATGAAAAAGGAGTGAAAATGGAGGTGCTTGGGAAGTATTACGATTGGTTTTATGTGAAATCTCCTGATGGAAAAACAGGGTGGCTCTTTGTGGGATGGGTTCAGATCGATCCATCTCAACTAAATAGCATACCGGACATCGAACAAATTCCAACTCCACCCTTTGAACGTCCCACCCCAAGACCCAAACCCACCAAGGAGCATGCTCCATATCCTTAACAACTTCTTCTTCTCTGCCTCGTTAACCTGACATTTGCCATGAAAAAACCGAGCTATAGTTGGCTGCTTCTAGTGGTTGTTTTCTGGGGGATTTTTTACTTATTCAATGATGTTCGCTCTCCATCTTATTCCGCCTTTCAAAAAAGGTCTGATAGATTAATTGAATTGAGCAATAAACATTCACTTGGTCAAACGTTCTTATCGACCGAACCTTATTTGAGTTCAATATTGTTTCCAGTTGTCATAAGTGGCGATAAAGAAATCCCACAAGCGACAATTTCCATTTGCTTATCAGATGCGCTCTCACTTTCTCTCTATATTAAATGCAGAGATTTTTCGTTGCATCGGAATAGTGATATTGGGGATTTTGCTTTTTCGTTTCCTGTTCAACCAGATTCTTTTAATAAAAATTATCTTATTTCCATTCAGACAGATGCTCCAGCCGGTGTTGTATTTTTTCAGTCAAGTTCCAGCGATTCCTATCCCGACGGCAACCTCTATGTAAATGACCGAAAAACATCAAAGGACCTGGTTTTTTTTTCGTATTCGCGACCCAACGTGACAACAATGTTAGCACCACTCGCGAATTCAACATACCGGTTGCTTGTAGTGATTGAATTCTTCGCCCTGTATATAATCTGCGGTTATTTCGTTCTTGCTCTGCTGTCTATTGATTTGTCAGGAATTGGTTTTAGTCAACGATTGATCTTGTGCATTTCTGTTGGATTCGCTTTTCCCCCTATAGTTCTTTATTCTCTTGGACTATTTAACTTCCGTCTGAATCGCGAATTGGTCATTTGTGCATCATCACTTGTTGTTGGATTATCCATCCTTGTCATGGTAATACGATCAATATCGGCCTCAAGGAATGTGGATTTTAAAGACATTGCCAACTTGGCGAAATTAATACCGAAGGTCATCCCGGACCGGCATGACCTTGCTTTTTCTGGTCTTCTTCTCCTTGCGCTAATAACGCGCCTGCTGCAAATAAAACACCTTATTGTGCCGAATTGGGTAGATGGACTTATTCATCAAAACATCATGGAAGAGTTATTTACAACAGGAATAGTGCCAATTAACCAGATTTATCACACAGGATTTCACCTTAATGCCTTTTTTGCACAATCTCTCCTGAGATTGGATTCGCCGGAGGCGTCACTTATGTTTGGACAATGGTTGAGTCTGACGTCTGGAATGACCTTTTACTTTTTTGCACAAAGAATTCACAATTCGAAATTTGTTTCATTGACATGCTTGGCGTTTTATTGGTTTTTATCGCCTTTTCCCTCGTATTTGGTATCATGGGGAAGATATCCATTGTTGGCAGGTATGACTTTATTGCCAGTCGCAATTCCTATAAGTTTAGAATGGATAAAAAACAAAAAGATAAACTGTTTTATTCTAACGGCCCTGTTTGCTGTTTCGCTTCTGTTAACACACTACAGTATATTTATTATTTGGGGGACTTTTCTTTTGTCTTTTGCGATATGTAGCGTGATGAAAAGCAGAAGAGAATATTCGTTTAGCAAACTAAAGTTTCGGTTTACGCCAAGATTGACGATGCAAATCTGCCTGTTATTCCTTTTCGGGGTATTGTTTTTTTATCCAAAAGCAACAACGTTCTTGAGGTTCTCCGAAATTTGTGATGATACTCCGCTATTTAAAGTTACATGTATAAGACGACTTGGTGGACCGTCGCACGTTTATGATAGCATTGCTGAGATTTCCAACACACCCTTTCTAAAAAATCGTGGCGATGCAAAAAACATCATAGATCAAGCAAGCACAATGGAGGTGGTAGATGTTAATACCAAACATGTGTTCTCCTTAACTTTGGAATATGGCGGAAAAATTATATGGATAGGCGGTATAATCGGTATACTGTTTTCATTTGGAATAAATCGCAAGATGCTATACATTATCGCTGGTTGGATTCTGCTTCTATTCTTTATTAGCGGCATACAAACGCGGATGTTAGGCGCTGCCATACCAACTATGATAAATGTAGTAATTTTCTTGTCAACGCCATTGACTCTTCTTTGTGGCTTTGCCTTGAAACGTTTCTTTGAAACAAAAGATTATTCCAATTTATTACAGAATATCTCCTTCGTCGGTATAATCTGTCTGATTTTATTGGGTGTTTATGGATCCGTTGGGATAGTGAATCCAGTCACAACGCTTTTCAATCATGAAGACCAAGATGCTATTGCATGGATTAACCAAAATACCGATGCAAACGATGTGGTTCTGATAAACTCATTTTTATGGAGCGGTCGGTATGTGCCTTCCGATGGAGGGGGCTGGATAAGCCCGCTTACAGGAAGAAGCACTGTGTTTCCTTCTTCCTGGCGAGAGTTCGCGGATATCCAAGCAATGATTGACGTTGAGAAAGTTCGTTACGTTTACTTGGGTCGCGGCTATGGTAAAGTTGATTCATCCATATTTCAAGATCATGATATTTTCAAGCTGGTTTATCGAAGCGACGGCATAAATATTTACGAGGTGCTCACCAACTCATCTCCATAGTGGACTCAGGTCAGTTCTCATGCTTTTGAACCTACAAAATAAACAAAGCCACTGCATGGAAGGAGAGAACAATGTCAAAATTTGTTGAGTATGAACTCGAGAAGGGTGCCACCATCTTAATTGAAACATCAGAAGAGAGGGGCGGGATCGTACAAGCAAAGCGCGGCGAGGTTGACATTGTCAAATCCAGGAAAAAATTTTCCGACGTCCTGAAAAATGCCAAAGTCCAAGCCGGATTGCTCATAAGGGAAATTGAATCGCTTCACGTGGATGAGGCGGAGGTTAAGTTTGGCCTCACCACCATCGGTGAGGTTGGGAATATTGCGATTGGGAAAATTGGTATGGGAGTGAACTACGAAGTGACCCTGCGCTGGAAAAAGCCTGTGCCTAAAGGGAAAAGCCATGCGTGAATTTGAAGAACTTAAAGCCGGCATTCTCAGTATCCTGAACGAAAAAGGAAATCCCATAGGCGTAGGGTTTCTCATTGCCAATAATCTCGGAGTGACATGTCGGCATGTTATTTCCGATATAGTCAGTTCTTCTTCATCTGGTAGGGAAATTGAAGTCGAGTTTCCATTCCTCGATCCGAAAAATAAATATCGCGCCCAAGTAATATTCTGGGAGGATGGGAAGGAAATTGACCTTTCCGGAATCAAACTGTTGGATGCCATGCCGCCCGGAGGAAAAGCTTTGCACTTGGCTGATGTAGAAAACGCGACAGGTCACGAGTTTATTACATACGGTTTTCCCTCTGATCACAACGATGGCGTTTGGGCGCAAGGCGTCCTGATGTCTGAAATAGCAAAAAGTGGATGGATTCAGCTAGAAGATACAAAAGCCCAGGGGATTCGAATTCAAGAAGGGTTTAGCGGCGCGCCTGTGTGGGACAAGCAGTTGGGAGGTGTAGTAGGAATAATTGTGGCGGCTAAAAAAGATGAAACCGAAAAAATGGCATTTTGCATTCCAGCGAAAGCATTATTAGCCCGGCCAGAATTTGAAGATCTTATTACTGTTCCACAGACCTTTCGCTTAAATTAAAGCGACTTTCGCGAATTTCTGCCCAAAAAGCCATTTTTGCCGCTGATTTCGTCAAACCGTGGCAAAAAGCGCCAC
>DAOUMJ010000100.1:0-18147 GCA_034411715.1 Anaerolineales bacterium
CCCCGGCCTTCACCATCACGAAGAACGCCGACGTGGCGAGCGTGAATGCGGCCGGCGACCTGATCACCTACACCATCGTGCTGACCAACACCGGCAACGTGACGTTGACCGGGGTGTCGGTCTCCGATCCGATGCTGTCCGGCCTGGACTGCGACGCGGGGACGCCTGGCAACCAGACCAGCGGGCTGACCATCCCGGTGGGCGGCTCGCTGACCTGCGTCGGCACGTACACGGTGACGCAGGCCGACATAGACGCCGGCGGGACGATTGACAACACCGTCACCGGGAACGCGAACGAGGCCGGCCCCGAGACCGCCAGCGAGAGCGTGAGCGTCACGCAGGCTCCGGCCCTCGATGTGGATAAGATTGTCACATCCACGGGTCCCTACTCCGTTGGCAGCACGATCACCTACAATATTGTTGTCACGAACACTGGTAACATGATTCTGACCGGTGTCACCATTACCGACCCCGACGTGACGCTTGGCGTCTGCACCCCGGCCCAGCCTGCCACGCTCGCCCCCACCGAAACGCTGACTTGCGCCGCCAGCCACGTGGTCACGCTCGCTGACGTGCTGGCAGGCAGTTTCAGCAACACCGCCACCGGCGATAGCGACCAGACTCCCGAAGATACCGACACGGAAGTCGTGACCTTCGTAGTGGCCGATCTCTCCCTCACCAAGGGGGTGGACAACCTGACGCCGTTCTATGGCACGGATGTCACCTTCACCGTCGCTGTGACCAATTCCGGTCCCGACCCGGCTTCCGGTGTCCAGGTGATGGACCTCCTGCCGGATGGGTATGCGTATGTCAGCCATCTTGCCAGCGCAGGCACCACCTATACGCCGGGTACGGGCGTTTGGAATATCGGCAACCTGGCCGTGAACCAGACCGTCACCCTGGAGATTACCGCCACCGTGCTGGTGACCGGTTCGTACGTCAATACGGCCGAGGTCAGCGCGGCGCTCGAGGTGGACCCGAATTCCACGCCGGGCAACAACGACCCGAACGAGGACGACCAGGCCAGCGCCTCCGTTACCCCGACGCAGAACGACCCGGATGGCTTTGCCAAATCCCTTGCCGGCACCAACCAGGCCTTCACCGCTGGTTCGAACGTCGCCATTGGTGAAATTGTCACCTACCAGGTCAGCCTGAACGTCCCGACGGGCATCTTCCCCTCGGCCGCGCTGACGGATACCCTCGGGCAGGGATTGTCCTACGTGGAATGTGTCGGCATCAGCGCCCCGGGCATGACCACCGATGTGGCCGGCGGGTTCGCCGCAGTGTGTTCCGGCGCGACCGTCGAGACCTTCCCCGCCGGCAGCCCGAATACCGTGGACGTGGGACGCCGCGTCACCTTCGATTTCGGCACCCTGACGAACGCCAGCCTTTCCGACCAAACCCTCACGGTTACCTACCGCGCCATTGTGCTGAATAACGCCGCCAACCAGGATGAGGTTTCCCTCCAGAACTCGGCCGCGTTCAGTTGGGCGGGCGGCAACCTCGGGCCGTCTTCGACCGCTGTCACTATTGTCGAGCCTGATCTCTATGTCAACAAGACCGCCAATCTATCCTTTGTCACCCTTGGCACGGAAGTGACCTTCACCTTGATCGCCGGCCATACGCCTGACAGTTCGACCAACGCCTACGACGTTGTCCTGCTGGATGTGTTGCCCGCCGAACTGCAATTCGTGGCTGGCTCGCTGGATTGCACGCTGGGCGCGCAGGACCCGGACGTGGACTGCTCCTTCGACGGGGTGGACACCATCCGCGCCGAATGGAGCGAGTTCTCCCGCACGGGCGGCATCGGGGTGATCCGGTTCCGCGCTGCGGTGGCGGCCTTCCCGGCCGGCTCCCGCCTCAGCAATGTGGCTTCCGTCGCGTGGAGCAGCCTGCCGGGCGATGTCACCACGCCGCTAACCCCCAACATCCACTCGACCGAACGTTTCTACGATCCCGCCAGCGAAGTGAATATCTATGGCGCCGAAGATGAACTGCAACTGATCGTGCTGGGTGGGGGCGGTGGAGGCGGCGGAGGGGGCGGCGGCGGCGGAGGGGGCGGCGCCACCGGTGGAGGCCCCCTCATCCCGGTCACCGGCTTTGCGCCGGGGCGCGTCACCGACCTCAGCGGCCTGCCGCGCGCGAACTACAACGCAACCGGCGGATTGCGGCTGGAAATTCCCAAACTCAAACTCAACCTGCCCATCGTGGGCGTGCCGCTCAGGAATGGCGGCTGGGATGTGAACTGGCTCACCGGGCAGGTCGGCTGGCTCGAAGAGACCGCCTTCCCCGGCTTCAGCGGGAACAGCGTCATCACCAGCCACGTCGTCTCCTCCTACGGGGCGAGCGGGCCGTTTGCCGACCTGAAGCGGTTGGCCGTGGGCGACCTGGTCAAGATCCGCGCCAACGGCATGATCTATACCTACCAGGTGAATTCCGTCTCCAACGTCGGGCCGAACGATCTCACCGTCTTCCGCCACGAGACGAAGCCCTGGCTCACACTCGTCACCTGCCTCGAATTCGACGAGTTGACGCAGGCCTACAACAAACGCCTCGTGGTGCGCGCCGTTCTGATCGCGACCAGCCCCGATACGTCCGCGCCCTGAGCCGTCAACTGCAAGACCCTGAAACAAGGGAGCCGGGTCGTCCCGGCTCCCTTGTTGTTCGTTATCTGAGAGTGAGCATTGCGTATTGTTCTTCGACCTGCGATGCGGGGACTTTCGGCTCGGCGATGACGAACAAACGTCCCCAACTTTGATTTTTGTTCGCTTCGATGCAGGTCTGGAACGTCACGTGACGGGGTCCCCGATACACCTGCCGAAAGAGTTCCTCGGCGGTAATGGTCTTTCCTCCCTCCAGGTTGCGGAAATCGCTGCGCGTGCTATA
This sequence comes from Anaerolineales bacterium, assembly GCA_034411715.1. GTDB lineage: Bacteria > Chloroflexota > Anaerolineae > Anaerolineales > Villigracilaceae > Denitrolinea. The sequence goes on from DAOUMJ010000100.1 coordinate 2,887, forward strand.
TGGCGAGAGAGCCTGAAAACGCAGGATGTTCGTGACCGTGTACGTTTCGATCCTCCCGTCGCCAAACACAAGATGAATATCCTGTCCGAGGGTCAGTTTGAAAAAATCCCGCCCGGAGAGGTAATTATGCGCCAGCAGTCCCACGTTTCCCACTTCGGTGGCGATGCTGAACTGTGTCGCCACCCCCTCCGTCGAGGAGACGAAGCCGGGATTTCCGTACGGTTGCTGAACGACCGGCAGGGCGAACGCGTTCGGGGCGTACACCCCCCGCAGGATGCCCGCCTGCCCGTCCGCGACAGACAGGACGAACTTATCGAATTCGATAAAGGGGGTGGATGGCGGCTCTGACGCGAGGATCGGCTGGGAGAGCGCCAGCGCCGGCATGGGCGCGGCGAACAGGAAAAGCGCGAACAGGAATGTCGCTGCGCGAGTGGCATACCGCACGCGAGAGATCGGTTGCATGGGAAAACTCCTTCGTTGGTGAAGCGAGCGCCCATGGCAACCGCGCGGCCGCCGACCGGTGCGAACCAGCCGTCTTCCATGCGGGGTGTGGGGGCTCGTCTTCGGCGGCCTGGCTGTCATAGCCGTGCGGGTCACGGCCTTAGATCCATGGCTTTGCGTCTCCGCCTTTCGACGGGTTTGCCTTTATCGGACGCGCCGATTTGATAAGGTTCGAAAGCGAAGCGGGCCTGGAGAGAATCCAGGCCCGCCGAGGCGTAAACTCTTCAAGTTCGGCGGCCTGGCTGTCGTAGCCGTTTTGATTACGGCCTTAGATCCATGGCTTTGCGTCCCCGCCTTTCGACGGGTTTGCCTTTATCGCTTGTCTTTCTGCGCCAACTATACACCAGAAGAGAGACTCGCGCCTTTTCAATTTTGTTATCGCCGGCGATTGATTGTCCTGCTATCGTGATATAATTTTCGCCGTTCGCAGGCAAATCGCCATCTCATTGGAGGCATTGAATGGAAAGTGTCACTCGAGATTTCAAGCACTGTAGCGTTGTCGAGATCAAGGGCCGTGTGGATAGCGCCACTGCGCCGCAACTGACACAGGTCCTGGAAAAACTCACCGCTGGCGGTCACTTCAAACTCGTCCTCGACATGGCCGGGTTGGAATACATGTCCAGCGCGGGCTTTCGTGCCCTGCTGGCAACCCAGCGCACTTGCAAGCGCTACAATCGCGGCGAAGTGGTTCTCGCCGCCGCGCCGGAGCGCATCCGCGATGCGCTGGAACTGGCTGGCTTCACCGAGTTGTTCAAGACCTACGACGATGTGCTTGCCGCGGTGGGCAGTTTCTAGCGGTCGCGACCTGGTGACGCCTCTCTCCGGTGCGGTTGCAGGATTCATCGCACCGCACGCGAAGATCGCAGAGAAATCAACGAAAACCCCGCGCTCTTTGCGGTCTCGGCGGTAAAAAGACCGAACCGCACGCAAGAGGGAGGTTGCTCGAATCTCGATCGCGCATAAAAAAGGCCGCCTCCAACACACTGCTGGGGCAGCCTTTTTAAGTCGGGATTTTTGCTCGCCCTGCGCCCAATATCCCCAGACGTTGAGCGCAAAGCCGGGAGGCTTTGCGCTCCGGGAAAATTCCCTGATTTGACCGATGAAAAAAGCCAGATTTACAGCCGAATTCAAGAACCTCGATTCCATTCGCGAATTTGTGGGTGAGGCCGCCGAGCGCGCCGGGTTTGCAGGAAGGGAAATCTATTCCATTCAACTCGCCGCGGACGAGGCCTGCTCCAACATCATCGAGCATGCCTACGAAGGCAACCCCGATGGCGAGATCGAGATCGGATGCGATGCGCGAAAGGGGGAGATCTGCATTGTCATCCACGACCACGGAAAAGAGTTCGATATGTCGCAGGTGCGCCAGCCCAATTTAAGCAGGGATCTGAACGAGCGCGAAGTGGGCGGCCTGGGGATTTATCTCATCCGCAAATTGATGGATGAAGTTCGTTTCGAGTCATCCGGCAAGCGCGGCAACACGCTTACGATGAAAAAGAGAAAACTGGGGGACGCATGACCGCCGCCGTTGCTTCTCCCAACCCGTCCGAATGGCGCAGGCTCGCCAGTCTGGGAGAACAATTGGCGGGCGCCGACTCGCTCTCCGCGCAGCGGGATCGCATCCTGGCGATGACGCGCCGTCTCGTGGACGGGCGCGTCTCGCTCTGGCTGGACGAGGGCCTGTTCCGTCTGCCCGATCGCGAATCGCCTCCGTTGTTTTCTCCCGAACCTCCTTCGGGCGGGTTGCGCCGCGCCTGGAAGAGCGGAGAGGTGATCCGCTCGGGCAAAAACGCGAAGACCCATTGGGTATCGCTGCCGATTGCCGATCAGGGCATGACGCTTGGCGCATTGCAGGTCGGCCGCGTCGAGAAGTTCCGCCCGGAGGAATTGGACCTCCTCGAAGGGTTGTCATCCATTGTGGCGATTGGGTTGTACTCCTCCCATCGCGCCGCGGTGGAGCGTTTCCGACTCGAGCAGTTGAACCTCGTGCGGCAGGTGAGCGCGCAGATCGCCAACGTGCTCGAAATTGACGAACTCGCCCGCCGCGTGACCTCTCTCATTCAAAAGACCTTCAATTACTATTACGTCGCATTCTTCACGCTCAAGCCCGGCGCGCAGTCCCTTCGCTTTCGCGCCAGCGCCTCGGCGCCGCGGCCGGGGAGGAGAAAGAAGACCATCGTCGTGGATGCGGAACTCGGTCGAGGATTGATCGGGGAGGCCGCCCAGACGGGGGAGCGCGTCCTCAGCGAGGATGTCCAGCAGGACGCGCGCTATCGTTTCATCAACCTCCTGCCCGAGACGCGTTCCGAAGTCGCGCTGCCGCTGAAGATCGAAGACCGCATCCTCGGCGTGTTGGACGTGCAGAGCGACCAGCCGCACGCCTTTCATCCCAACGACCTGCTCGTGCTGGAAGCGCTCGCCGATTCGATTGCCCGCGCCGTCGAGGGCGCGCGTCTCTACGGCGACCTGCGCCGCCGGGCGGATCAATTGAGTCTCGTCGCCGAAGTCAGCAAGGGCGTGACTTCCTCCCTCGATTTGCAGGAGTTGATGCGCGGCACAGCGCAGTTGATCCAGCGCCGTTTCGGCTACCCCTTCGTCCACATGTTTTCGGTGCATCACAATCGCCGCGCCATCGAATACGTGGCGGGCAGCGGAAAGCGAAGCAAACGCCTGCAGGGTTTTGCCTTTTCGCTGGACGATCCGCACGGCATCATCTCCTGGGCGGCGCGCAGCGGCGAGACCGTCCTCGCCAACAATGTGACCGAAGATGCGCGCTATCGCCCCTCGCCGCTTCCGCCCGGGGACATTTGCGCCGAGTTGTGCGTGCCGCTGGTCTACGACGGCGAGGTCGTCGGCCTGCTCGACATCCAAACCGAGCGTCTCGATGCGTTTACGGAAGACGACCGCATGTTATTCGAAGCCGTTGCCGATAACATCGCCGCCGCCATCCACAACGCCGACCTGTATAGCACCGAGCAGTGGCGCCGCCGCGTGGCCGACAGCCTGCGCGAGGTGGCGGGTCTCCTGTCCGACAACGTCGGCCTGGACGAATCGCTCCACGCCATCCTGGCCGAACTCGGCAACAACCTGCCGATTGACATCTCCGCCATCTGGCTGCTCGGCGAATCGGACCTCTACCTCGCGGCCTGCTCCAATTGCGATATCGAGACGCTCGAACAGGCGCGTTACGACAATCCCGAGGCCTCCACCGCGCTGATGCCCGTCCTGCTTGCGGAGGAGCCCGTCATTCGCAAACCCACCGACCCTCTCTGGCCTTCGGGCATTGCGGCGGGCTTCAACGCGGACTACTCCTCCATCGCCGCGCCGCTGCGCATCGGCGACCAGCCTCTCGGAATCATTACCCTCGCGCATCACACCCCGGGCCGCTACGGTCACGAGGCCCAGAAGATGCTCTCCACCTTCGCCAGTTACGCCGCGGTCGCCATCGAAAACACCCGCCTCTACGATCAGGCGCAGGAACAAGCCTACGCCTCCGCCGCCCTCTTGCAGGTGGCGCAGGCGGTCGTCAGCCTCAACGATCTCGACGAGATCCTCTCCACCATCGTCCGCATCATGCCCATCCTGGTGGGCGTGCGCCGCGCCGTCCTCTACCTCTACGACGCCGGGCGCGACCGCTTCGTCCCCGCGCAGGAATACGGATTCGACGAAGCCGACGAACCGGCCTTTCAGCGCGCCCTCGCCCCCGGCGAATTTCTCCTGCTCGACCTGGCCTGCGAACAGAACCGCCTCGTCGCCCGGAATTTGGACGCGGACGCCGCGCCCGAATTCTGGTTCCGCCTCCCGCCTCACACGGACGGGGAGCTGGCCGCGGTCTACGGAGGCGTTTCCCCTCTCTTGATGATCGTGCCGCTCTCCATCAAAAACGATCTCTTCGGGGCGCTCATCGTGGAGGAGGCCGAGGGCGGGCTTCGCTTCCGCGCGCGCCGCATGGAAATCATCAGCGGCATCGCCCAGCAGGCCGCGCTCGCCATCCAGAACGACCGCCTGCAAAAAGAGATGGTGGCGCGCGAACGTCTCGAAACCGAAGTCCAACTCGCCCGCCAGATCCAGCAAACCTTCATCCCGGAAGTTTTGCCAACTCACCCGCGCTGGCAGCTCTCGGCGCGCTGGCGGACGGCGCGGCAGGTGGGCGGCGATTTCTACGATGTGATCGAACTGCCCAACGACCGTCTCGGCCTCTTTATCGCGGACGTGGCCGACAAGGGCATGCCCGCCGCCTTGTTCATGGCGTTGACGCGCACTCTCGTCCATGCCGCGGCCAAAGAGACATCCTCTCCCGCCGAGGCCCTGCGCCGCGTCAACGAATTGCTGGTGCCGGATACGAAGCAGGGCATGTTCGTCACCGCTGTCTATGGCGTGTTGGACTTGAATACAGGCAATTTCACTTATGCCAACGCGGGACACAACCCTCCGCTTTGGGCGCGCCGCGGCTCCATCGAAAAACTGACGCGCACTGGTGTGGCGCTCGGCGCGTCCGAAGACGCCCACATGACCGAGCGGGCGATTTCGCTTGCAGTGGGCGATTCCCTTTTGCTCTACACCGACGGCCTGACCGAAGCCTTCAACATCGAAGGCGACATGTTCGGCGAGGAGCGCCTGCTGCGCGCCCTCGGCTGGCAGGAATCCGCCTCCGCCGACGATATGCTTCGCGCCGTCGAAACCGCCCTCGACGATTTCATCGGCAATGCCCCGCCTTCGGACGATTTGACGATGGTGGCGGTGAGGAGAATCTGATCCGCGTTTTTGCGCTTTAGATGGGGTAAAATTGCCGTGTGAAACTTTATCTTGATACCAGCGTCTACAACCGCCCGTTCGATGACCAGACCCAACCGCGAATTTGGTTGGAAACGCTGGCGCTGGCGATCATTCTTCAGCTTGTAGATGCTGGTGAGGCGATACTTGTCAATTCATCCGTTTTGGAATTCGAAAACAACCGCAATCCATTTTCATTGCGACAGGAATGGATGACAAAATGCCTGAAACAGGCGTCTGAATATCAACGCGTAAGTGAGTTGATTCGTCAGCGTGCGGAAAAACTGGAGATGCGCGGTATAAAAGCGATTGATGCTCTTCATGTCTCCTGCGCTGAAGCGGCGAAAGCGGATTTCTTTCTGACATGCGATAAACGTCTGTTGAAGAAGAGGAAATACCTCGAAGTTGAACCCATGAATCCGCTGAATTTTGTTCAAACGAAAATTGGAGAGCAACCATGAGCATTCATATTCCCAGTGAACGGCAGGTGATACAGGAGGCAACGCGCGTCATCATGCGGCACATGAGTCCCGCCAATGCCACGCGATTTTGGGCCTCCTGGCAGGCGGGCGAGGGAGATTATCTCGTGATTCGCGAACAACTCTTCGCGAAGGAAACAGTCGCGTCCCTTTATCGGCAAATTGAAGAATTCCAAAAGAAGAAGCCGAAAAAGTGAGTGAACATGAACAAAGCCCAGGTCTTTTGAGACTTGGGCTTTGTTGTTGAATCGGGTGCTGTCTATCCAATAGTGGCGCCGCGTGAATGATTTACACCTTTTTTACACCCACGCCACACTCCCATAATCCCACAACCTTATACTGACAGCATCAACAACCAAGGAGGTTGACCATGAAAACGATGCTGTTCAAGAGAATAATCCTGGCCACGCTCGCGGCCGCCCTCGCGCTGGCCGCGCTTCCGCTCACGGGCGTCTCCGCCGCGGGGCAGGCTGACCCTACCCCGCCCGCGCAGGGACAGGGGATTGGCAATGAGCGCCTCGAGCGAATCTGGGCGCGCATGAATCGCCTTTTCGAGCGTCTCGGCAAAGCCTTCGATAAATCCGATGGACTCGAGGACAAAGCCGAAAGGATGATCGCGCGTCTCAAGGAGGCAGGCGAGCCGACCGCCGAACTGGAAGCCGCCCTGAAGGCCTACCAGGAGGCCGCCAAAAAGGCGCATCCCATCTACGAATCCTGCAAGGGCATCATCAACTCGCACAAGGGATTCGACAAGGACGGCAAGGTGACCGACGCCGAGCAGGCCAGAGAGACCATCAAGGATCTGGGAGCGAAGTTCGGCGAGATCCATACCGCCATGGACGGCACGGGCAAGACGCTCATCGAATTGATGAGGTCCATCCGCGAATCACACAAACCCGCTGATTCGTAACCTGATTTTTCGGAGCGCGGATTTCAGTCCGCCAGCCATGCAGCCATGCGATTGAAATCCGCGCTCCGATTTTTTCGAGCGGACTCTTCCCTTGCGAGTTCTTTGCGGGGGAAGAGTTCCTTTCTCCATCTCCGATCAACTACGTAACCGCGTCACTATAGTATTACAGCGCAAGGTTGACAGCGCGGGGTCATATATGAGGGAGGCGTTTCTTTTCCATCAACCACCCAACTACGCGATCATTTGACCATCCGACTATCCGACTATGAGACTATCCGACTATAATCCCCTTATCCCAAACCAAGCGAGGCAGTCATGTCCACTTTCACCAACAAGCAAGTTGTTTCCACTCCCAACGCGCCCCAGGCCATCGGGCCGTATTCCCAGGCCATCCGCACGGACGGTTTTGTTTTCACCGCCGGGCAGATCGGACTGGAGCCAGACACGATGAAACTCGCCGCAGGCGGGGTCGAAGCGCAGACTCGCCAGGTGTTGACCAATCTGAAGCATGTACTCGAAGCCGCGGGTTCGGGGCTTGACCGCGTCGTCAAGACCACCGTGTTCCTGACCGAAATGGCGAACTTCGCGGCCATGAACGCGGTCTACGGCGAATTCTTCCCCGAAAACCCGCCCGCCCGAAGCACTGTCGCGGTGGCCGGACTTCCGAAGGGCGGGCTTGTGGAAATCGAAGCGGTTGCGCTCATTGGGTAAGTAGTAATTGGTAAATGGTAATTACCACTCACCAATTACCTCTCACAAAATACCATGCCCTCCGACCTCATCCTCCTCGTGGACGACGAAGCCTCCATCGTGCAACTCGCGCAGATGTACCTCGAGCGCGAGGGCTTTCGCGTCAAATCGGCGGGGGATGGGGAAGCCGCGCTGGAAGCCGCCTCTGCCCACCGCCCCGCGTTGATCGTCCTCGACGTGATGCTCCCCAAACTGGACGGCTTCGAGGTCTGCAAGCGCCTGCGCCAGCGCGACGACTCAGCGGCCATTCTCATGCTCACCGCCCGCGACGAGGATCTGGACAAGATCCTCGGCCTCGAACTCGGCGCGGACGACTACCTGACCAAGCCCTTCAACCCGCGCGAACTGGTGGCGCGCGTCAAGGCGATTTTGCGACGCGGCGAGCGGCCCTCCAAAGATTTCCCCGCCCCGCTTCAATTTGCGGATCTGACGATTGATCCTGCCAGCCGCGAAGTCCGCCTCGGCGCGCGTATCCTAGACCTGCGCGCCCAGGAATTCGACCTGCTCCTCGTCCTCGCGCAAGCCCGCGGCCGCGTCCTGACCCGCGAACAACTGCTCCAGCAAGCCTGGGGCTTCGACTTCTACGGCCAGACCCGCACGGTGGATGTCCACGTGGCGCACCTTCGCAGGAAACTGGAAGGCAGTTCTGTTCACATCGAAACCGTCACAGGCGTCGGCTACAAACTCGTCGTCTAACTGACCATTGGACTATCCGACTATCCGACTACCATGTCTTCCCTCCGCTCCCGCCTCTGGCTCAGTTACGCCGCCGTGACCGTCGCCGCGCTTTCCGTGGTGGCGTTTGTGCTTCTGGTCTACCTCATCCGCAATCCCTTCGCCTATCGCCAGACGTTGGAACGCATGCGCGCCGCAGAGAGACTGATCCTCAGGCGCCCGGCCGAATTCATCAGCGGCCCCGATGCGGTTTTGCTCGACCGCACGGCCGAATTGTTCGAGGTGCGCGTCATTATCTATTCCCCTGACGGGACCGTTTTGCGGGATACGCGCCCGGGCGCGGGCGTTTTATCCCTGCCTGTAGAGGGGATACTGGCGCGCAGGTTGCCCGCCGCGCGCGACGCCGCTGGGCGTTCCTGGCTCTACACGCGCGCCGCGCTCGAAGATGGCAGCATCCTGCTTGTGGCCGCGCCGCGTCCGCGCGTGGCGGGGCTGTCGTTTTTCGCGGATGAACTCATGCCGCTGTTCTTTTGGGGCGCGGTCGTTGCGCTGCTGCTCTCGCTGGCGCTGGCCTTCTTCATTGCGCGCTGGGTGGCCGACCCCCTCCAGCAGATGCTCTCGGCGGCGCGCGCGCTGCCGTCAGAGGCGGCGAAGCCTGTCGAACCGCGCGGCCCGCGCGAGGTCCAGGACGTGACGCGGGCGTTCAATTCGATGGTGGCGCGCGTGCAGGCCAGTCAAAAATCCCAGCGCGAGTTCGTCGCCAACGTCTCGCACGAGTTGAAGACGCCGCTCACGTCCATTCAGGGATTCGCGCAGGCCATCCTGGACGGCACCGCCGAAGCGCCCGAGGCGCGCCAACAGGCCGCGCAGGTGATCTACACTGAGGCTGGGCGGATGCACCGACTCGCGCTCGACCTGCTCGACCTGGCGCGGCTGGACGCGGGAATAGCGGATCTGCACATGACGCCGCTCGATCTGGCCGTGTTGCTGAGCGCGGTGGCCGAAAAGTTTTCGCCGCTGGCGGCCCGTGCGGGCGTGACGGTTGCCGCGCAATGCGATGCGCTCCCCCCGCTGACGGGCGACGGCGACCGACTGGCGCAGGTGTTCACCAATCTTGTGGATAATGCCATAAAATTCACACCCGCAGGCGGACAGGTGATTTTATCGGCGCGGCGGGAAGGCGAGGAGGTTTTGGTGGAAGTACGCGACACAGGGCAGGGCATTGCCCCTGATGTTCTGCCGCACATTTTCGAGCGTTTTTACCAGTCGGATTCTTCGCGGGTGAGGGGGGAGCGACAGGGCGCAGGCTTGGGGCTGGCGATCGCGCAGGAGATTGTAGCCGCGCACGGTGGTAAAATAAGCGTCCGAAGCCAGTTGGGGCGGGGGACGGTTTTCACCGTCCGGCTTATTGCGTAACCAACATGCCCAAAGTCACTGTCATCATCCCCTGCTACAATGAAGAGACCACCATCGGCGATACGTTGTCTGCCATTTACGCGCAGACCTTTCCCCACGCCGAAATGGAAGTGGTGATCGCCGATTCCATGTCCACCGACCAAACCCGCGAAGTGATTGCCGATTTCCAGCGCGCGCATCCCGACTTGAAGTTGCGCGTGGTGGAGAACAGGGCGCGCGTCATCCCCGCCGCGCTCAATCGCGCCATCGAGGCCGCGCGCGGTGAGATCATTATCCGCATGGACGCGCACTCGAAGCCGTACCCCGATTACGTGGAGAACTGCGTCCGCGCGCTCGAGGAGGGCCGCGGCGCCAACGTGGGCGGCGTGTGGGAGATCGAGCCGGGCGCGCCGGGCTGGGCCGCGGCGGGGATCGCGGCCGCGGCGGCGCATCCGCTGGGGGCGGGGGATGCGGCCTATCGTCTCAAGCCCGAAGCGAGCGCGGTAGATACCGTCCCGTTCGGCGCGTTCCGCAGGCCGCTCGTGGACGAGGTTGGCGCGTTCGACGAGTCGCTTTTGTCCAACGAGGATTACGAGTTCAACGCGCGCGTGCGGCGGGCGGGAAAGGTTGTCTGGCTCGACCCGCGCATCCGCTCTGTTTATTACGCGCGTCCCGATTTCGGCGCGCTGTCGAAGCAATACTGGCGCTACGGATTTTGGAAAGCGCGCATGTTGCGCCGCTATCCCGCCACGCTGCGCCTGCGGCAATTCCTTCCGCCCGCCTTTGTGGCGAGTGTGATCGGCTTGCTGGCTCTTTCGTTTTGGTTTCCGGCGCGGCTTTTGCTGGCGGTGGAATTGCCGGCTTATCTTGTCATTCTCTTCGCGGCGGGGATTCGGCAGGCCGTGAAACGCGGACAGCCCGCGCTGGCTTTCGGTTTTCCCGTCGCCGCGGCGGTCATCCATTTTTCGTGGGGGGGAGGGCTTCTCTGGAGTATGATCACATCTTTGGGTAAAAAGAATGGCTGAACGTCCCACCCGGCCCGGCGGCCTGCGTCTCAGGCCGAGCGAACACCGCACGCTGCTATTCATCGGCGACCTGGTCGCCTCCATTCTGGCGGCGGTGGGAGGCTATTATTCCTGGCTGGGGTATGCCTGGTATCGGCTTATCGCCAGCGGCATTTCTCCCCTGCGGGCGATTAAATTCTTCCCCAGCGCGGAAGTGCCGTTCTGGTTCTATTTTCTGCCGCTCATCTGGATTCTCTTCCTGGTCGAGATCTACGATCCCCACGCCGCCGCCAACCGCGGGCGCACCCTGCGCGGCATTGCCGCCGCCGCCCTGCTGGGCCTGGTGTTGTACGCGCTGGTCTTTCTCACCTCCCGCGCACCCCAGGACCTGCCGCGCGTGATCGTGGGCGCCTACCTGCTGTTCGCCTCGCTCCTGACTTTGGCCTGGCGCATGATCTATATCCGCCTCTACACTTCGTCGGGACTTCAGCGGCGCATCCTTGTCGTTGGCGCGGGAAAGGCGGGACGCACGCTGGCGCGCATCTACCAGGGGCTCCACCCGCCGCCGTTCCAGTTCGTCGGCTTCATTGACGATGACCGGGACAAGATCGGTAAAAGCATCGAAGGTTTCCCCGTTTTCGGAAACAGCGAGCAGATGCTCCGGGTGATCGAGAGCCAGCGCATTTCCGACGTGGTGATCGGCATCATGGGCGTGATGCGCGGCATTACTTTCCAGCGCATCCTCGACGCCCAGGAGGACGGCGCGGAGATCGTCCCAATGCCCACGCTCTACGAGGAACTGACCGGCCGCGTTCCCATTCATCACCTCGAATCGGACTGGTTGATTCGCTCTTTCGTGGACCAGGCGCGCGTCAGCGGGTTTTACGAATTGATCAAGCGCGTGGTGGATTTTCTCGGCGGCATGGCGGGAATGGCCCTGTTCTCTGCCGTTTTTCCATTCGCGGCGCTGGCCATTCTCATTGACAGCGGCCGCCCTGTTTTCTATGCCCAGACTCGCTCCGGCAAAAGCGGAACGGTGTTCACCATCCGAAAATTCCGCACCATGCGCAAGGATGCCGAGGCGGACGGCAAAGCGCGGCTGGCTTCCGAAAACGACCCGCGCGTCACGCGGGTGGGCAACTTCCTGCGCAAGACGCGTCTCGATGAACTGCCCCAATTCTGGAACGTGATGCGCGGCGAGATGAGCCTGGTCGGGCCGCGCGCCGAGCGGCCCGAACTGGTGGCCGAATTCCAGCGGCAGATCCCCTTCTACCGCGCCCGCTTGCTGGTCAAACCCGGCCTCACCGGCTGGGCGCAGATCAACTACGGCTACGTCGCCAGCGTCACCGAGACGGGGGTCAAACTCGAATATGACCTATACTACATCAAGCATCGCACGCTGGCGATGGATATCCAAATTGTTCTTCGCACCATCGGCACCGTTTTGCGCGGGGCAGGGAGGTGATAATGTCACATTTAACTGTGACCGCTTGTTTGGTGTCGTCATTGCGAGGAGCGTTCTTTGCGACGAAGCAATCTATTCATGCGCGGGGATTGTTTCGTCGGGAAGCGCATCCTCCTCGCAATAACGGGTGGCAGAGGGTAAGGTTGGCATCATGAACGTATTAGTCACCGGCGGCGCGGGCTTCATCGGTTCGCACATCGTGCGCGGGCTTCTCGAACGCGGCGACCGCGTCCGCGTGCTGGATAATTTTTCGACCGGCAAACGCGAAAACCTCGCGGGACTCGACGTGGAGATCGTGGAGGCCGACCTGCGCGACGCTTCGCGCGTGACCTCGGCCTGCCGCGGCGTCGAGACGATCTTCCACCAGGCCGCGTTCATTTCCGTCCCCCTGTCCATGAAAGAGCCGGCCGAGTGCTTCGACGTGAACGTGACCGGCACCGCGTCTCTTTTGCAGGCCGCGCACAAATACGGCGTGAAGCGCGTCGTCTTCGCTTCCAGCGCGGCGGTTTATGGTGATTCGGACGCGTATCCCCTCGCGGAGGAGACTCCGCTTCGTCCGCTCTCACCCTACGCCGCCTCCAAACGCGTGGACGAAATCTACGGCCAACTTTACACCACCTCGTTTGGATTGGAAGTCGTCGGTTTGCGTTACTTCAACGTCTACGGCCCGCGCCAGCGCCCCGATTCGCAATACGCCGCGGCCGTGCCCATCTTCATTCGCCGCCTGCTGGACGGCAAGCCCATCACCATCTTCGGCGATGGCGGCCAGACGCGCGACCTGATCTTCGTCGGCGACGTCGTCCGCGCCAACCTGATTGCCGCCGAACATCCCTCCGCGCCCGGAGGCGTGTTCAATATCTGCACGGGCATCGAAACGCGCGTCAACGATCTCGTGGAAATCCTGCAAGACCTGTTCCCGTCCGCCCCCGCGCCCGAGTTCACCGATCCGCGCGCAGGCGACATCTATCGCTCCATTGGCAGTCCGCAAAAAGCCGCGCAGGTGATCGGCTTCTCTGCGGAAACATCGCTGGAGGAGGGCCTGCGTCAAACTGTGGAATGGATGAAGGGAACGTAAACAGGTAAACACGCAGACAGATACACACGAAACAGGTACACACGTAACTTGTAACTCGTAACCTGTACCCCCTATCCCGCATCTCGTATGAACCCCCGTCCACACCTCCGCAACCGCTTCGTCCTCATCGGAGACATTGTTCTCATCATCGTCTCCGTCCTGGGGAGTTTCGCGCTGCGTTACGACGTGGGGCAGATGGCGTTTTATTATCCCGCCATTCTCATCATGTCGGGCGTGGCGCTGGCGGTGAAGATTCCCACCTATTATTTTTTCGGCCTCTATCGCCGCCTGTGGATGTACGCCAGCACGAACGAACTGAAATTGATCGCGGTGGCCGTCTCCACCGCCTCGGTGCTGACGGGAGGCGTGATGCTGGCTTTGAGCGCGGCGGGACTCATCCTGCCGGGGATGCCGCGCACCGCCCTCGTCATTGACTGGCTCTTTTCGCTCGTCCTCATCGGCGGCTCGCGCTTCGCCCTGCGGATTCTCAGCGAGCAGGGCGCGCGCACCGAAAAGGGACGCCGCGCGCTCATCATCGGCGCGGGCGACGCGGGCGCGCTGGTGGCGCGCGAACTGCAAAAAGCGAATCAACTCGACCTGACCCCCATCGGCTTTCTCGACGACGATCCCGCCAAACAGCGCCACGAAATTTACGGTGTTTCCGTTATCGGCAGGGTCTCGGATCTGGCCTCGGTTCTCGATAACCACCGCGTGGACGAGGTGGTGATCGCCATCCCGTCCGCGTCGGGGCGGCTGGTGCGACAGATTGCGGACGCCTGCCGAAAACGCGGCATCCCCTCGCGCACGATGCCCGGCATGAACGAACTCATCGGCGGCAAGGTGAGCGTGAACCGCCTGCGCGAAGTGGACATCACCGACCTGCTGCGCCGCGACCCCGCGGTCATTGACGACCGTCTCGTCGGCTCCAGCCTGAACGGGAAGCGCGTCCTCGTCACCGGCGCGGGAGGTTCCATCGGGCGCGAACTTTCGCGCCAGATCGCGCGCTGGCGGCCCTCGGAACTGGTGCTGCTCGGCCACGGCGAGAACAGCATCTTCGAGGCCCTGCTCGAATTGCGCGAGGACTATCCGTCGCTGTCGCTGCATCCCGTCATCGCGGACGTGCGCGACCAGGCGCGGCTCGAATCGGTCTTGGCAGAGCATCGTCCGCAGGTTGCCTTCCACGCCGCGGCGCACAAACACGTCCCGCTGATGGAGGTCAACGTGGCCGAGGCGGTGACGAACAACGTCCTCGGGACGCGCAACCTGGTCGAAACCGCGAACCGGCGCGGGGTGGAGCGACTCGTCCTGATTTCGACGGACAAGGCCATCCGCCCGGTCAGCGTGATGGGCGCGACGAAGCGCCTGGCCGAGATGATCGTCCTCAACGCCGCGCATCGCACGGGACGCGCCTGGTCGGTCGTCCGCTTCGGGAATGTGCTGGGCAGCCGCGGGAGCGTCGTTCCGTTGTTCAAGAAGCAGATCGCCAGCGGAGGCCCCGTCACGGTGACGCATCCCGACATGCGGCGTTATTTCATGACCATCCCCGAGGCGGTGCATCTGGTGCTGCAGTCCGCGGCGATGGGCGCGGGCGGCGAGGTCTTTTTCCTGAACATGGGACAGCCCGTGCGGATCTTGGACCTGGCCGAGGATTTGATTCGTTTGTCAGGACTCGAACCCGGCCGCGACATCGAAATCGCCTTCACGGGCATCCGCCCCGGCGAAAAACTGACCGAGGAACTTTCGGACGACACGATGAGTTTTTCGCCCACCGCGCATCCCGAAATCGTGCGCGTCGAATCGGACGAAGCCGTGGACGGCGCGCAGTTGAGCGATACGCTGGACGAGTTGGCGCGGTTGGCGAATCAGGATGAAATCGAGTCGCTCCTGCGCGTGCTGGATGAGGTTGTGCCGGGCGCGGCGGTGAGGTCAAGCCCGCCGCCGGATCTTACCTCCCTGGTCTAAAGTGAAAATCGTTACTTTTATCGCCGATGATAAAATGGGACAGGTAAACAGGCGCACAAGCAGACACGCACAAACACGGGAATTTTTTGAGAAAAACACAAAGCCTTCGGGATTGTCATCATTGTACGCCATCCGTGAAATTCTTGTACAGAAATCCCCCTCACAGAATTTACACTTGACTCCACTGAAAAAACTAACCGCAGAGCGCGCCGAGAGCGCAGAGTTCTTCATTGTTAAGTCTCTGCGTACTCTGCGATCTCGGCGGTAAAACA
>DAOUMJ010000101.1:0-13447 GCA_034411715.1 Anaerolineales bacterium
ATGACACTTGAAGTCCGTTTTAGCCAAAATGTGGGGGAAGATTTCAACAACTGCGCCAAGGCGAAACAGCCTAGAATAGCAAGTTATGCGCTATTGCGAGAAAAGGCTTATCAGGTCCAGCCCGCCAAGTCAAAGCGACCCAATTTTATAAATCCCAGAACTTTCAGAATGGCCTGCCTCCTCCAGGCCGTTCTGGATTTAAAACGCTACCACCCCCGGCCTCACCCCCACCTCCTCGATCACCCCCTCCAACTCCTCATCCGTCAACCTCCTCCCCTTCCCCGCGTACGCGGTCAACGCCGCCTCCAGCATATTCGTCCCAAAGGACCTCCCCTCATAGCGCGGAGTAGTCGTAATCACCGTCTTCACGCCACGCGATCTCAGCAATTCGATATTCTCTTCCGTCGTCGTGTTCGTCACCACCGTCTTCCCCTCCAGCCGCGCGGGCATGTACTTTCGCATGAACAGGAAATCGCCCGCGATCAGGTCGGAGCCTTCGAAGTATTTGACATACTTCGGCTCCTTTTCCGCGCCATCGCTGCCGTAGAAAATCATCGAAAGTGGGAAATAACTGACAAACGGCAGCATGATCCGCGCCACGCGCTTGAAGGCGGGGATTCCATAAATCGGAATCGGCACTCCCAGCGCGACCATCAGATCACCGAAGACGGTTTTATCGCAGACTTCCGCGACGGCGGTGGCGAGTCCCTGGCGGTCAACGGCCACAGCGATGAATCCCTGCTTGAAGCGGACCTCCCCCAGTTCGGGTCGCGCGAGTTCGAAGACGCGCCGTTCGAGGGTGTGTTTGAGGCCGCGACCGTCGCAGAGTGGAGTCCGCGTCACGCCAGCGACCATTTTGAGGGCCGCGCGAAGCGGATATTCGCGGTCGTCGAGGCGCAGGTAGAGGTCCACGCCGCCGACGCCGAAGGCATCCACTTTGCCGTCGAGGTCGAGATACATTTGTCGGGCGCGGGCCACATCCCCGTCCGTGCCGACGCGTTCGACGAGGATCTCCTCATCCTTGAATTTCACCGTCACTTTCTTATCGCGTTTCGAACTCCCCAAACTGATGCTGACCGCTCGTTTCATGGTGCCCTCCGGGGATGTACACAGGTAGACAAGTACACACGTAAACAGGTCAGGAAGATGCGCTTATCGTTGCTCGCACAAATAGCAGAAACTCACGTAAGGCCGCGAGTGGCTCATCGGGAATACTGCTGGGTCTTATGTTCTCTTCGCCCCCATCGTGAAAATGCTTTGGAAATGTGGAAATTTCAGGATGATCGGGCGCGTTATCGTGACGGTGAATCACACCCCTGACCGCTCTTTGCTCCCAATGAAATGAGTAACGGCCTGAAGAGTTGCTTATCCATACGTCAAGGTAAGTTTCATCTCGTACAAACAAACGCAATTTCAAAGGGATGGCAGCCCGGCGGTAAATGAAACGCCAGCCAGTGACGATATCCCCAAACTCACGCTCCGCAAGATGGGCAAGGTCTTCGTACATCTCACAATTCGTTTGCCATGCGTTCTATGCGGCTGAGGTATTCTTCGAGTTTCTCCCACTCGATGGCGTCCTCCCAGGCGGGATGGCTGTACACCTTTCCCTGTTCGATCTGGGCGCGCAACTCGCCCGCCGTAGCCACCCGGTAACGATCCTGAAGGTCGGCAATATCCATTTGCGCCGCGCGGATCTCCTGCCGCAAAAAGGCTTGCAAACTTCGCTGCATGAGGCCTTCCAAAGGCAGATGCAATTCCTTCGCGGCGCGCTCGATCTCTACTGGCACGGACATCGCGCTCATGTTCACGCTCCTTCTCGGCGCAATTGTATCATGCGCCGGGAAAGCCGATTTGCGCAAATGTGACATCCCCTCATTTTTCCAATTTACGGATTTTCCATCTCATGGTATGTTCGGGGACATTCGCCATGATCACCAACCTGCCGACTCTCCGTATCCTCCCCCTCCAGGATTTGATTCTGCACGAAGACCACGATCTCCAGCGGACGCTCCCGCTGGTGGCGAAACTGCGCGCCCAGGGAATTCTACGCAATCCGCCCATCGTCATGCCGCTCGACGACGACTCCGGGCGCTACATGGTGCTGGACGGCGCCAACCGCGTCACCTCGCTGAAAGAGATGGAATTTCCGCACATCGTCGCACAGGTGGTGAAATCGAACGACCCGCACGTGAACCTGCAAACCTGGAATCACGTTATCTGGGGTATGAGCGCCAGAACCCTGATGAGCGACATTCGCAGGATCAAAGGATTGAACGTCCGCAAGATAGACACGCACAAATCCGTGAATGCTCCCAAATATATGCCTGTGCAAATCAGGCTGGCGAACGGAGATTTGTACCTGCTGGAAGAATCGCCTTGCGAACTGGCCGCGCACATTCATACCCTGCACAAGATCGTCAACGCCTACAAAACCCGCGCCTCGCTCGACCGTACCAGCCAGACCCTTGTGGATTCGTTCAACGCCATTTATCCCGACCTGACTGCGCTGGTCATCTTCCCTCCATTCAAAATCCGAACCGTCCTCAAACTCGCGGGACAGAACATCGTCCTGCCGACGGGCATCACGCGCTTCACCGCCTCGCCGCGCGCCCTGCACCTCAACTATCCGCTTCACGAACTTTCCAGCGGCAAGCCCATCGAGTACAAGGAAGCCTACCTCCAGCACTGGATCCAGGAACGCATCAAGAACAAAGGCATCCGCCACTACGCCGAAGCCACCTTCCTCTTTGACGAATAGACCATCCGACTATCCGACCATTCGACTATCAGACTATAAGACTATCAGACTATCCGACCAAAATGGATTTCTTCTTCCCCGACGACCTCGCCCCACGACTGCCTCCCGACGAGACACGCATCACCGACCTGCGCGCCGAGCCGTATCCCGACCGCGGCCGCGTGCGCGTGAACATGGAGATCACTCCCTTCCAAACCCGCCCCCACGTGGATGTGACTCTCTTCGACGTGGACGGGAACGAAATCGCCACAACCAGTTTCGTCGAGCCGCTCACCTGGAAACTGGAATTCACCCTCCACATTCGCGGCAAAGCGGACCCCGCGGGGGCCTACCATCTCGAGGCGCGTTTGTACTACCCCGAAGGTCCCGCCGCCGAACCCGTCAACATCGAGTTTGTCATTCCTCCAACCAAGTAATTCACCTTACGCAGTACCGCAAGATTTATCTTGCCACAAGAGGCAACATGAATGTTGCAGTACTGACATCCGGATAATGCCACTTCGCCATGCCTCCCACCCACGCCCCACACTCCACACTCCACGCTCCACGCTCCACGCAACACGCAACACTGTTCACTGTTTACTGTTTACTGATCGCCGCCTTTCTCCTCGCCGCCTGCGGACCCAAAGCGTCCGCGCCGCTGCCCACTGCAACGCCCACCCCCACCGAAATTCCGATTACAAGCGAGAGTAACGAGGCGTTTCTCCTCTCCATGGAAGAGAACGGCTACGCTCACCTCTTCCTCTACTCCCTCGAAGGCCAGCCCCTCCTGCGCCTCACCGACGGAAACTGGAGCGACGTTGCCCCCTCCCTCAGCCCGGACGAAACACAAATCGCCTTCGCCTCCAATCGCTCCGGTTATTGGGATATTTACCTCCTCACCCTCGCCAGCGGCGAAATCGTCCAGGTCACGGACACGCCCGCCTACGACTCCTCTCCCACCTGGTCGCCCGACAGCCAGTGGCTGGCCTACGAAACCTACGACGGCAGCGACCTCGAGATCGCCGTCCTCCAACTGGCCGCGCCCGGCAACCCATCCGCCTTGCTCACCGACAACGAAGCGACGGATGCCTCTCCCGCCTGGGCGCCGCAGGGACGAAAGATCGCCTTCCTCTCCATCCGAAGCGGGGATCCCGAAGTCTGGCTCGCCGACCTCGACCGCGCCGACGAGGGACGCTTCACGAATCTCAGCAACACGCCCGCGGCCGCGGAGCGCCATCCGCAGTGGGCGGGGAACCGCCTGTTGTGGACCGCCGAGGCGCAGGGAATCGGAATCGGCGGCGCGTACGTTTGGGACACGGACCACCCTGAACGTCCCGCGCGCTGGATTGCCGAGGCGGACCTGGCCGCGTGGAATCCGTCGCAGGACAAACTCGCCGTCATCCTGCGCGGCCCGAACACCGACTACCTCTCCGCTTCCTCCCTCGACGGCGACCTGCTCCTGCCTCCCCGGCGTTTACTGGGCCTCGTGCGCGGCCTGCTCTGGATCGCGCTCGACTTGCGAACCCCGCCCGAATCCTACCTCGCCGCATCCAACTTGACTCCCTCCGCGCTGTGGTCGCCCGAGGTGACGCCGCTGGCCGAAGGCCCCGGCGGACGTTGGGCGGTGGCGCCCCTCCCCAATGTCCAGGCGCCCTATCCGCAACTGCACGATCAAGTGGATGAGTCCTTCGCGGCCTTACGACAGCGCGTGATCGAAGAGGCGGGCTGGGACGCGCTCGCCAGTTTGCAGAACGCCTACGTGCCGCTTACCGCCCCGCTCGAACCCGGCCTGGGAGAGGACTGGCTCTACACCGGCCGCGCCTTCGCCCTGAACCCGCTCCTCGTCAACGCGGGCTGGATGGTCTCGGTGCGCGAGGAGGTGGGCCAGCAGACCTTCTGGCGCGTCTACCTGCGCGCCCAGGAACAGGACGGCTCGCAGGGCGCGCCGCTGCGCGAAGCCCCCTGGGACCTGGCCGCCCGCTACAACCTCGACCCGCAGGCCTACGATCAGGGCGGGGCGTACGCGCCCATCCCCACTGGTTACTGGGTGGATTTCACTGCCCTCGCCCGCGCCTACGGCTGGGAGCGGCTGCCCGCCCTGCCCAACTGGCGCGCCTATTTCAGCGGGACGCGCTTCACCGAATTCGTGTTGACCGGCGGGCTGGACTGGCGCGCAGCCATGCTCGAACTGTACCCGCCCGAAATCCTGATCACGCCCACCTTGCGCCTGCCTCCCACCCTCACGCCCACGCGCACGCCGGTCCCCACGCGGACGCGCGGCCCCACCCCCACGCCCTCGAATACACCCACGCCCACCCTCACCCCCTCGCCCACCTTCACTGCCACGCCGGTTCCCTCGAACACGCCGCTGCCCTGATGAATAAGCCATCAAACCGACCCACAAACATTCGTCATTGCGAGGAGGGCGCTCTCCCTGGCACCGTGCGGCTTAAGCCGTACCAGGGCAGGTGTCCCGACGAAGCAATCCCCGCGCACACGAGGAGATTGCTTCGGGGAAAACACCCTCGCAATGACGCGCGAACTTGGATCGCGCTAATCGCCATCGCTCTCCTCCTCGCCGCCTGCGCGCCGCCCTCGAGCGGGGAACCGGCCCCGGCTGCCGCGCAACCCGTCGAAACGGCGGCCCCGCCCGAGGTCCCGGAAGAGACGGCCGCGCCGCTGCGGTTCGTCCTCCCCTCGCCGGGCGCGGAGCCGGTCTCGGCTTGGCGTCCGCCCCTGTATCCCGTCCCGTGGGCGGTTTCTTCGTACGATCATTTTTATTTCGTCCGTCCCAACCCCGCCGACCAGGTGAACTGGCCGCTTCCCGATTATCGCTACGGCGGCGTGTTCTTCGAGAATACGGTGCATACGGGAATTGACATAGACGCCGACGCCGGCACGCCGGTGCTGGCAGCCGGCCCAGGGACGGTGGTTTGGGCGGGATGGGGATTGTTCAGCGGCGAGAAGACCAATACGAGCGACCCCTACGGGCAGGCGGTGTCCCTCCGCCACGATTTCGGATATCAAGGACAGGAACTCTTCACCGTGTACGCTCACATGGCGCGGGTGGATGTGGTCGTCGGCCAATACGTGAAGACGGGCGAGCAACTGGGGCTGGTGGGGAATACCGGCAACACCACCGGCCCGCACCTGCACTTCGAGGTGCGGCTGGGGATGAATACGTTCAATCACACGCTCAACCCGGAACTGTGGCTGGCTCCGCCGCAGGGATGGGGGGTGCTGGTCGGCCGCCTGAACCAGTCCAACAGCTTCCCCCTGCAAACCTATCCCGTGCTGGTGACTTCAGAGGAGACGGGACAAAAACGCGAAGTCCGCACCTACGGTGTTTCGGCCACCAATCCCGACCCGTATTACAAAGAGAACCTGGTGTTAAGCGACCTGCCGGCCGGGCTGTACCGCGTCAGTTTGCTCCTGGATGAGCGTGAATACCAGTTCTGGGCGCGCATCCACCCCGGCCAGGTGACGTATTTCACGTTCAACCCGCGTTCCGGCTTCCGTCTCGCCGCGCCGCCCACCCCCGCCCTGGATTTCGTTCCCACCACGCCGACGCCCACGCACACAAAGAGACCGTAGTGTTTGTTCAGCGCGGCGCTTGTTGCACTGTTTCCCACAACCGCCGATATTCGTCTCGCACGCTCGCGTCCAGTTGGTTTTCCACGTCGAGCGGCAAATTCAAAACCGAGATCAAGTCCTGCACGTCGGCAAGATCGCGCAAACGATGCGGCGCGGACATTCCAGAAGCGAGTTTGAGCTCGATCAATTTCTCGAGGGCGATGACGCGATACCCATCCCGCTCCACGCTAACAGCAGACGGGTCGGGAAATGCGACAGGCTTTGGCTTTCCGTCGCCCGGATATTCGCCCGTCGTTAGCGCTTCCACCTTGACCTGAGTCTCCGCATCCCGGAAACTCTTGGAAGCCCCGCCGAAGGCGGGAATATAACCCCTTCCGATCAAACGCTCGCGAAAGGTCTTCAGACCCTCGTTTGTCAGCAAAATATCCACATCCACGGTCTCGCGCGTGTACCCGTGCAGGTTGAGCGCCATGCCGCCAACGATGGCATAAGGAATGGATTCTTCATCCAGCGCCCGCGCCAGGCGCTTCAGTGTAAGATGAATTTTGCCTTCTTTCATAAAGAACGCCTCCGACTCGCGCAGGATTTCATCCACCGGACGAAGTTTCAAGTCAATCTTGGAATCTGGCTGTGAGGTTGCCATGTTTCGATTATATCCTCGAATTTCCGCCCTCACCCCCAACCCCTCTCCCGATTACGGGAGAGGGGAGAAATCCCACTCTCCCGGAACACCGATCTCCCCTTCCCTCTCTCCCCGAATGGGGAGAGGGAAGGGGCCGGGGGATGGGTGAGGGCAGGCCTTGACGACTCGAACATCCGTGCTATACTCCCGTCCACCAATCGTTGCTTGAATCTTACACTTGGAGAACAATCATGGCGCGAAAATCATCCCAGGCAAAAACCACCGCCTCCGGGCCCGTAATGGATGAGGGCAAGCAGGCCGTCCTCGACAAGGCCGTGGGCGATATTCTCAAACGCTACGGCGAGGGATCCATTATGCGGCTCGGCGAAGCGCATACCATGGCCACCGAGACCATCCCCACCGGCTCGCTCTCGCTCGACATCGCCCTCGGCGTGGGCGGCGTGCCGCGCGGGCGCATCACCGAAATCTACGGTCCCGAAGCCTCGGGCAAGACCACCCTCTGCCAGCACATCGTGGCCGAGGCGCAAAAAATGGGCGGCGTGGCGGCTTTCATTGACATGGAACACGCCCTCGACCCCACCTACGCGGCCAAATGCGGCGTGGATATTGACAACCTGCTCGTCTCCCAGCCCGATACCGGCGAACAAGCCCTCGAAATCGCCGAAACCCTCGTCCGCTCCGGCGGCGTGGACATCGTGGTGATCGACTCGGTGGCCGCCCTCGTCCCCCGCTCCGAGATCGAAGGCGACATGGGCGATCCCACCATGGGGGTGCAGGCGCGGCTCATGTCGCAGGCGCTCCGCAAACTGAGCGGCGCCATCAACCAGACCAAGACCACCGTCGTTTTCACCAACCAGTTGCGCCAGAAGATCGGCGTGATGTTCGGCAACCCCGAAACCACCACCGGCGGCAACGCCCTCAAATTCTACGCCTCCGTCCGCCTCGACGTGCGCCGCATCCAGTCCATCAAGGTCGGCGACGAAGTCATCGGCAACCGCACGCGCGTGCGCGTCGTCAAGAACAAGGTCGCGCCGCCCTTCCGCACCGCCGAATTCGACATCATGTTCAACGAGGGCATCTCCAAAGCGGGCGACCTGCTCGACCTCGCCACCCAACTCGAGATCATCACCAAGCGCGGCGCGTTCTTCTCCTACGGCGATGTCCGCATCGGGCAGGGACGCGAAAACGCCAAAGACTACCTGCGCGCCAATCCCGACCTGGCGGGCGAAATCGAAAACGTCATCCGCTCCAAAGCCCTCGGCGGCGAACTCGTCCTGCCGATTGACATGGGCGAAGCCGAAAGCGCCGCCGTCGAAGAAGAAATCTAATTCGGACTCCAACGTCTTCGCGAAGCACCCTGAAAAGGGCCAGACGTTGGACGCAGGCAATATGATGAACGCGGACCGACTCCTCCCCCGAATCGCCCCCGCGTTCATTTTGATTCTCTTGTGGACTCTCCCCTCTTGCGCGCCCACCGTCACCCCCACCTTTTTCCGCCCCCCCGGCGGACTCGCCTCCCCCACCCCGCCGCACACGGACCTCGCGCCGGCCGCGCCGACCCCGGTCATTTTTCTCACCGAGACTCTTTCCCCCACGCCCACGGTAATCCCCCCCTGCATCAATGCGCTGAAGTGGCTGGGAGACCTGACCTACGACGATGACACGATCGTCGCGCCCGGCCAGTCCATGGACAAGCAATGGCTCGTCCAAAACAGCGGCACCTGTGACTGGGACGCGCGTTACCGCCTGCGAAACATCAACGGCGAGACGCTCGGCGCGCCCGCGGAGAATCCGCTTTACCCGGCGCGGGCCGGCGCGCAGGTCACGCTGCGGATCCTGTTCATCGCTCCCTCCGCTGCAGGGACGTTCCGAAGCGAGTGGCAGGCGGTGGATCCAGAGGGCGCGTTGTTTGGAGATACGGTTTACATACAAATTATTGTTGGCCCCTGAGATGCGCGCGAGCCAATTCCATGCCCGAAGGTGGGAATCCGCTTTGGGTCGGCGCGGCCGGCCTGAGGTCCGGGCAGAAGCGGGTGGAAACATCCCAGACTTTGTAACTTAAGTCATAGGTCAAGCGCGTCAAAATGAATATGATTGGGTTAATTAGGACAAAGCGCATGTGGAATATGACTTTACACCGCCCCATCCAAAATCATCGTAAGGAGGCAGAACCATGAGCAAGGAAAAGCACGAAGAGAACGCCCCCGTCCCGCAGGGACAAAAGGTGTTCGACAACATGTGGCTGCTGTTCGTCCTCTCGCTGGCGATCAGCAGCGTCATCTACAACCTGTGGGGAATTATCGAACTTTTGAACGTCCCCCTCGCGCCCTAGGCGGCGAAATCATTCAAGGAGAATGTTTTTATGTTAGCCCCTGAACGCATCTGGTGGAAGCCGCTTGGACGGCTCGAAAAGACCTGGCTGACCATCGCCCTGGTGTGGTGTATCTTCCTCACCGCGATGATGCCTATCTGGTTTTTGCAGGGACGGCAGAACGTCCCGGCAGAAACGTATCGCACAACACCTCCCGAATTCGCGGCAAAGGTGAACGCCTTCGTGGAGCAATACAGGATCGGCGACTACAAGTTCCAACTGGGCAACAGCGAAGCGACCCTGCCCCTCGTTGCCCCGCCTCCCGGCAGCGACGTGTATATTCGCGCCCAGAAGTGGAATTGGTATCCCGTTCTGCAACTGG
This sequence comes from Anaerolineales bacterium, assembly GCA_034411715.1. Classification (GTDB taxonomy): domain Bacteria; phylum Chloroflexota; class Anaerolineae; order Anaerolineales; family Villigracilaceae; genus Denitrolinea. Next base: position 9,671 of record DAOUMJ010000101.1, read on the forward strand.
TGAAGGGCGAAACCTACCGCCTGCATTTGTCCTCCATGGATTTGCAGCACGGCTTCTCGCTTCAGCCAGTCAACATCAACCTGCAAATCCTGCCTGGTTATGAATACGTCGCCACTATCACGCCCACCACCAGCGGCGAGTTCGTTCTCGTCTGCAACGAGTTCTGCGAGGTCGGCCACCATACCATGGCGGGCCGCATCGTCGTGGTGGAAAAATAGGAGGAGGTTTCGATGACTGCAACTTCCCTTCCCTGGTTCCAGAATCAAGCCAAAGGCGAGTACCGCACCTGCCCGGTGACCACCCTCAAAGTGGACACCACCGCCGATAAACTCATCATCGCCAACGCGGTCATGGCGGTCGTCTGCCTGGTTCTTGGGGGAACCGCCGCGCTGTTGATCGCGCTCACCCGCTGGCAGGCCGTTCACCTTCTGCCCGCGGACTGGTTCTACCGCCTGCTCACCCTGCACGGCATTGACATGCTCGTGGCATGGATCGTGTTTTTTGAAATGGCGGGCCTCGCCTTCGGCAGCACCGCCCTGCTCAACGCCCGCTACGCCAAACCGTGGATCGGCTGGACCTCCTTCGTGTTGATGACCGTCGGTGGGCTGATGGTCAACGGCGTCGTCCTGCTCGGCGCGGGCGACGTGGGCTTCACAGCCTACGTCCCGCTGCGGGCGCATCCGCTGTTTTATCTTTCGTACATCCTGTTCGCGGTCGGCGCGCTGCTCGGCGTGATCGGCTTCTTCGTCAACGTGGTGGTCGCCAAGCGCGAAGGCCGCTATTCGGGTTCGGTCCCGCTGGTGGTCTTCGGCCTGATGACCGCCGCCATTCTTGCCACCTACACCCTGCTCCAGGGCGCGATCGCCATCGTCCCGGCCTTCTTCTGGTCCATGGGCTGGATGCAAAATTACGACCCCGGCATCTACCGCAACTTCTTCTGGGGCTTCGGGCATCCCGCCCAGCAGGTGAACCTGGCCGCGATGGTCGCGATCTGGTACGCGCTGGCGCAGATGACCACCGGCGCAAAGCCGATCAACGAAAAATTCTCGCGCCTGGCTTTCATCCTCTACCTGTTCTTCATCAACCTCGGCTCGGCGCATCATCTCCTCGTTGACCCCGGCCTGTCCTTCGCCTGGAAGATGACCAATACCTCCTACGCCATGTACCTGGCCGTGCTCGGCTCGATGATGCACGCCTTCTCCATCCCCGCGGCCATCGAAGTGGCCATGCGCGCCAAAGGCCACAACAAGGGTCTCTTCGACTGGCTGCGCAACGGCCCGTGGAACGAACCCGGCTTCGGCGCGCTGATCGTCTCGATGATCCTCTTCGGCTGGATCGGCGGCGTGACCGGCGTGACCATCGGCACCGAGCAGATCAACATGCTGGCGCACAACACCCTGCGCCTGCCCGGCCACTTCCACGCCACGGTGGTGGGCGGCACCACCATCGCCTTCATGGGCTTCGCCTATTACGTGGTTCCGCTCATCTTCCGCCGCGAGTTGAAACTCAAGAAGTGGGCCGTCTGGCAGCCGTACGTTTACGGCCTCGGCTCCCTGCTCGTCTCGGTCGGCATGATCGCCAGCGGCCTGCAGGGCGTCTCGCGCCGTCACTGGGACATCACCTTCGCGGGCAACGTCCCCGGCACGGTGGAACTCTCCCTCGCCATCCTGGGCATCGGCGCGCTGATCGCCGTCACGGGCGGCATCATGTTCGTCACCGTCATCCTGGCTTCCATCCTGACCGGCAAACCCACCGAAGCCAGCCAGTTGCTGCTCGTCAGCGGCACGAACAACCCGCTGCTCGAATCCACCAAACTGACCGAGGATATCATGGAGCGCCCGGTCAACAAGCCGCGCGGCACTTTCGTCCTGGTGATCGCCTTCCTCATCTTCTTCGCGGCCTACTACCTCGGAAACTGGTGGCTGCTCGGACGCACCTGGTTCATCCACTAGGCGCAACGAAACACATCGCTTGGAATCACCCCGCCCGGAGGGTTTCCTCCGGGCGGACAATTTCCAGTCGCGAAAGTACACAGGTAAACAAGTACACAGGTACACACGCAACACGCAACACGTTTCATCCTTCATCTTTCATCTCTTACAGATGCTCCCCGCCCTCCTCCTCGGTTTCCTCGGCAGTCTCGGCCACTGCGTTGGCATGTGCAGCGCGGTGGTCATCCTGCTCGACCGCCAGCCCTCTTTTCAACAAAACAAATTCGCCTGGATTTTCGCGCACGCGGGGCGCGTCGTCACCTATTCCGCGCTCGGCCTGGCCGCGGGCGCGCTCGGCCAAACCCTCTGGTCGCTGAAAAACCTGCAAGCCTTCCTCTCCATCGTCTTTTCCGTCTTCGCCTTTTACATGGCCGCCGCCTTCGCGGGACTCGTCCCCTCGCCCGAACTTTTACTTTCGGGATGGACATCCCGCTGGGGACGCGCCATGCGCGGCATCCAACCCGCCTCACGCGTGACCCCGATCCTGCTCGGCCTCCTTTGGGGACTCCTCCCCTGCGGCCTGGTTCTGACCGCGCTCGTGATGGCCGCCTCCACAGCCGATGCGCTCCTCGGCGCGCTGACCATGCTCGCTTTCGGGACCGCAACCATCCCAAGTCTTTTTGCAGTCCGGTGGCTCGCCGCGCGGACAGTGACGCGCGCCTGGGGCCGCGTCCTCGCCTCGCTGGTGATGATGCTCTTCGGCTTCCAATTCGCCATGCGCGGGTTTGCGTCGCTGGGATGGGTGAATCACCTGACGCTTGGCTCGTTCATGTTTTGGTAACCCGCCCAATTGCAAGCGGGGGGCCGCCGTTCAACCCATTATGTCAATCCTCATATCCGTTCGGGTGCGACCTGTGCCACTCCCACGCGCTTTCGAGAATCTCGCGCAGGTTGTCGTGTTTCGGATTCCATCCCAACTCGCGGCGGATTTTGGCGGAGGACGCCACCAGCCGCGCGGGATCGCCCTCCCGCCTCGGGAACTCGACCGCGGGGATGGCGTGACCCGTGATCAGACGCGCCGTCTCGATCACCTCGCGCACCGAGTAGCCGCGTCCGCTTCCGAGGTTGCAGGTTAGCCCTTCGCGTTCCGCCAGCGCGTCCAGCGCCAGCAAATGCGCGGAGACCAGGTCCGCGATGTGGATGTAGTCGCGGATGCAAGTGCCGTCGGGGGTGTCATAGTCCGTCCCGTTGACGTTGATCGAATCCAGTTTGCCGAGCGGCACGCTCAAAACGCGCGGAATCAAATGCGATTCGGGCTGGTGCGCCTCGCCGCGTCCGGGCAGCGCGCCGCAGGCGTTGAAGTACCGCAACGCCGCGTAATGGAGGCCGTGGATCTGGCGATACCATTCGAGCGCCTGTTCGATCATCAACTTGGTCTGCCCGTAGACGTTCGTTGGGCCAAGCGGCGATTCCTCGGTGAGCGGCTCGTCGCTGGATTGGTAGACCGCCGCCGTCGAAGAAAGCACGAAGCGTCTCACGCCCGCCTCGACCGCGGCTTCGATCAGGTGCAGGGAATTGACCAGGTTGTTGTGGAAAAACTGGCCGGGGCGCTTCATGGATTCGCCCGCCTCGATGGAGGCGGCGAAGTGCATCACCGCGTCGAACCGTTCGGCTTTCAGCGCGGCGGATAATTTCCTCACGTTCTTTAAATCCGCCTTGATGAACTTCGCGCCCACCGGCACTGCGGCGCGATGCCCGCTGACGAGCGAATCGTAAACCGTGACGGAATGTCCCGCCTGCAAGAGCGCTTCCGCGGCGGCCGAGCCGATGTATCCCGCCCCGCCGG
>DAOUMJ010000102.1:0-20808 GCA_034411715.1 Anaerolineales bacterium
CTAACCGCAGAGTGCGCCGAAAGCGCAGAGTTCTTCATTATCAAGTCTCTGCGTACTCTGCGGTCTCGGCGGTAAAATAACCTTTTTGCAGTAGACTCACGGAAGAATTAAAAAAATCCGTGTTTGTCCGTTTATCCGTGTAATCCGTGTACGGGTTTAGATTTTTCCCAATCCCCTCAACACGCGCTCAGGCGTGAGCGGGAAATCGTCGAACCAGACGCCCGTCGCGTCGTGGACGGCCGCAGCGATGGCCGCGGCGGTGGGGAGGAAGGGCAGTTCGCCCAGTCCGCGCGCGCCCCACGGGCCGTTCGGGTCGGGGACTTCCACGATGACCGATTCCACCTTTTCGGGGATGTCGAGGATGGTGGGGATCAGGTATGTGCTGAGTTGGTCGGTGAGGATGCGCCCGTCCTTTATTTTCATGTCTTCGAGCAGCGCGTATCCCTGCGCTTGCACCACGCCGCCCTCGATCTGCCCTTCCACCAGCATGGGATTGATGGCCTGCCCCACATCGTCCGCCGCGACGACGCGCAGCACGCGCACCTGCCCGGTTTCAGTATCCACCTCCACTTCCACGGCCTGCGCGGAATAGGCGTAGGCGAAGTTCGGCGTCGAATAGCCCGTCTCTTTCTCGAAGGGGGTCGTCTTCGGCGCGAGATATTTGTATTCGGCAATCGCGGGGCGTTCCTCGGCCTTCCACTTTTCCAGCGCCGCTTCGGCCGCGCCCTTGATGGCGTTGCCCGCCATGAAGGTCATGCGCGAAGCCGAGACCGAGCCGGAGTTGCCCATCGTGGCCGTGTCCGAAACCAGCATTTGCACCTTGTCCGCGCTCACGCCCACGGCCTGCGCGGCCATCTGCGCCATCACGGTGTGCGTCCCCTGTCCCACCTCCGCGCCCGCGTGATGGACGACGACCTTCTCGATATTGCCGTTTCCGTGCAGTTCCACTTTCGCCCAGCAGTTTTCCTGATAGCCAAAACTGAAACCGACGTTTTTGAATCCCGCCGCGAAGCCTCTTCCGCGGACGAGATGCCCGCTCTGGGATTTCCGACTCGCGGACGTTTCCCACCCGAATTTTTTCGCCGCCTCTTCCATGACCTTCGCGGCGGTCACCGGACCCGGGGCCGGCGTGCCAACCCCGAGCGTGTCCCCGTCGCGCAGCGCGTTCTTCAGGCGGAACTCGACGGGGTCCATCCCAAGTTTTTCGGCGAGTTTGTCCATCTGCAACTCGGCCATGTAGAGGGCCTGCGGCGCGCCGAAACCGCGAAACGCCGCGCCAGGCACATTATTGGTGTAAACGCCATACACGTCCGTCTTGACATTGGGGATGAAATACGGCCCCGTGGACGTGATGGTCGAGTTGCCCAGCACCTTGTTGGTGGTGTACATGTACGCGCCGCCGTCGCCGATCAATTCGATCTCCGCCGCGACGAGTTTGCCCTCTTTGGTCGCGCCCCATTTGGCTTTGATGAACGTCGGATGACGCTTGCCGTGACCGATGATGGACTCGCGCCGCGTCCAGATGATGCGGACGGGCCGTTGCAGTTTCCACGCCGCCAGCGCCAGGACGATCTGCACCGACATATCCTCACGTCCGCCGAACGCGCCGCCGATGGCAGGGTAGATGACGCGCACCTTCTCCTCGGGCAGCGCGAGACAATGGGCGATCTCGCGCACGTCGGTGTGAGTCCACTGCCCGCCGGCCTTCACGGTGACGCGGCCTTCCTCGTCCATGTAGGCCAGTCCCGCTTCGGGCTGGAGATAGGCGTGTTCCTGCCAGGGCGTGCGATACACGCTCTCGACGATCACGTCCGCATTGGCGAAGGCGGATTCGACGTCTCCTTTGCGAATCTTGTAGTGGACGCAGACATTCGAATCGCCGCGTTCGGGATGCAATTGCGGCGCGCCAGGTTTCATGGCTTCGCGCGCGTCGAACACGGCGGGCAGGTCTTCGTATTCAACCTCGATCAACTTCACTGCCTCTGCCGCGATCGCTTCGGTCTCCGCCACGACAGCCGCCACCTGGTCGCCCTCGAAGCGGACGATGTCTGCCGCCACACCCCCCTCTTTCTCTCCCCCCATTTTCTCTGAAAATGGGGGGAGACGGAGGGGGGCAGGCCCGCACAACACCGGCTGATCCTGCCACTGCAACCCATACTCGTTGACCGGCACATCCTTTGCCGTGAACACTGCCGCCACGCCCGCGACGGCCTCCGCCTTGCTTATATCCATTCGCTTGATGCGCGCGTGCGGACGCTCCGCGAACAGCATCTTCATGTGTAACATCCCCGGCATCGAGAGGTCGCCGGAGAACTGCGTCGCCCCCGTCACTTTGCCGCGCGCGTCCACGCGCGGGCTGGATTGACCGATGGAATTTGTGGTCATGGCTTATCGCTTGTATTTTCGAACTTTGATGTTGGGCGGCGGCGCGTCGAATTCCGAATAGCGCGGCGGGCCGATGAAGCGGTAGAGAAACGCGTATCCCAATGCCAGCGCGCCCGCCAGCAGGACGGTGATCGCGAACGCGCCCACCAGAACGGCGTACAGATTATCGAGGCTTTGGATCCAATACAGAATGCCCACCAGTCCCGGCACCTGGAACAAGATCTCGGGCATGACCGGGCGCCCAAGCAGGCCGGGCGGCAGCGGGATGCCAAGCGAGGGCGCCGCCTCAACCAAGATCGCGCTGATCCCCAGCGACAGGGCCGGGACGAGCAGCATGATCAAACAGCCAATCCCTCGCCATACGGGATGAGGTTCATTGCGGCGCCGCGGCGCTTTTTTTTCGTAGGTGCGGTATTTCGACATGCTCACCTCGTCTGACTGGCGGTTTCAATCGCCTGCACGATTTTGTAATAACCCGTGCATCGGCACAGGTTCCCCGTCAACGCCTGCTCGATCTCGGCGCGCGTCGGTCGAGGGCGCTCCTCCAACAACATTGCGCCCGACATCAAAAAGCCCGGCGTGCAATAGCCGCATTGCACCGCGCCGTGTTCGATGAACGCCTCTTGGACGGGGTGCAGTTTTGCCCTCACCCCTGATCCCTCTCCCAATTCTGGGAGAGGGAAATCCAACTCCCCTCTTCCGTGTTTGTCGGGAGAGGGGCCGGGGGTGAGGGTCGCCAGCCCCTCCACCGTGACGATCTCCGCGCCATGCGCGCGCGGCGCGGGGACGAGACACGCCATCACCGCTTTGCCGTCCAGAAAAACGGTGCACGCGCCGCACTCGCCCTCGGCGCAGCCTTCCTTCGTCCCGATCAACATCCCCTCGTCACGCAGCAGCCGAAGCAGGTTCTTCTCGTGTCCGCTCGTGAACACCATCTTCTTTCCGTTGACGATGGTTTCAATCGGCGATTTGGGAAACTCCGACATTTGACCTTCGACCTTCGACACACTCCCCTGCAACAATACTGGATTCTCGGGCATCCCCTCGCGTTCCGTGCCATCGCGCAACGAGCGAAGTCCGCGCAGCACGCTGACGCGCACCATCTCGCGGCGATACGCGGCCGAGGCGCGGATATCGTCAATGGGACGACTGGCCTCCATCGCGAGACGCGCCGCTTCGAGGATGACCTCGTCCGTGAGCCCCTTGCCCTCGAGATACGACTCCGCCTCGCGCGCGTGGATGATGGTGGGCGCGACCGCCCCGAGCGTGATCGCGGCCGACGAGACCGCGCCCGCCCGAATGTCGAGAATGACCGCCGCGTTGACGACGGAAATCGCCTGGGCGCGGCGCAGCGCCATCTTGACGAACGTCCCGCGCTGGGAATTCGTCAGCGCAGGAAATGAAATATCCACCAGAAGTTCGTCGGGTTGCATCACCGTCTTGCGAACGCCGGTGTAAAACTCGTCGAGAGAAATCGTCCGCTCGCCGCGCGTCGAGGCGAGAGTCACCGACGCGCCGAGCGCCATGAGCGGGGTGATGGTGTCGTTGGCGGGCGAGGCGGTGATGAGGTTGCCTGCCACCGTGCCGCGGTTGCGGATCTGCGGCGCACCCACTTCCCACGCGGCGCGCGCCAGTGGATAGGCGCGCGCGCGGATGAGTTCGGAGGCGGCCGCGTCGTTGTGCGTCACGAGCGGGCCGAGGTGGATGCGGTCGTCCGCTTCGCGGTCGAGGTGGATGCGGTCGAGGCCGGGGACGCGGCCGATGTCAATGAGCGCGTCCACGCCCTTTCGTACGCCGCGTTCGAGTTCGAGCATCAGGTCGGTTGCGCCTGCCACGATGCGGGCGCGCTCCCCCTTTTCCGCCAGCAGGCGGGTGGCTTCGTCAGTGGATGGAACGGTGAAGTATTCGCGCCACATGGTTCGGATTCCTGGTTTTTATTTCTTCTCTGAAAAATATTTCTTTCGTATTACTTGAACAACCTCTTTGATTTCTTCTTCTACGTTTCCGCGAAATGATGATTCGGAAAATTGCCATTCGCCATTTGAAAGACGCTCTTGAAAGTGATGTGGGTAACTTGATAGACTCAATAACACCGAGGAAACGGGATGAGGAAAATCATCAAATGGTTGCGTGCCAAATGGTCACACGGTCTCCAAAAAATGTGTGAGTTGCTCCAATTCATGCCGCACGGCGCGCCATTCGAGGAGGTCGGTATAGAGTGTGTGATCGTCGGCCGGAACACTCTGCGTTTCGACTCGCGCTTCCAATTCTTCGAGGTTATTGTATTGTTGATTCAATTCACCGATGCGCTGGCGCAATTCGATAATGCGGTACGTTGTCGCTTGTGCGATGCCGCGTTGCATGATCTCGTCTTCGTTGACGGCCATGATTTTTTGGAAATCGTCCAGTAAATTTTGGGTTCGAGAAGAAAGAACCATGCTAATTCTCCTTGTTGCCCTTTTATTCTAACACGACTTAAATGGATTACCCCGGAGCGCGGCTTCGCGCTCCGGGGTAATTTGCAAAGCATGTGGATTCGGTACACGGATTTTACGGAACCGACAAATTCACACAGTAAAAACAAGAAAATCCGTGTAACACCGTCAAATCCGCGTAATCCGTGTACGGAAAGTTATCCGCTGGTGAAGACTTCGCTGCGGCGCTCGAAGGTTTCCACGGCCTGGCGCGCCAACGTGGTCAGGTGGCTGATGGCGGCGGGCAGGGCCTCCTCGTCGGCGAGGCTGGCCTCCACGTTGTCGAGGGCGCGGACGGTCTGTTCGGCGAGATCGAAGAAGGCGTTGTCGAAGGCGTAGAGTTTCGCCAGTTCGGGTTCGTTGATCTTGACGGCGTCGAAGAGTCCCGAAGCGCCGTAGGCCGCGCGGCTGATCTTGTCAATGAAGGTGCGAATCTTGATGACCGCCTTCTCCACATCGTCCACGAAGGCGATCATGCCTTTGCTCACGAGGTCCGCTTGCAGCGCCGAAGCGCGGGAGTAGAGTTCCTCGTAGCGGCGGGCGACGGTCTCGCGCAGGAGTTTATCGGCCGCGCGTCGGTTCTGGCGTTCGATGTATCCGCCGAAGCCGGGAATTTTGCTGGCCAGGCTCTTGAACGCGTCCTGGGCGTTGGTCACTTTCTCGAATAGATCGCTCATTGTGAGCCTCCTTGTTTGCATATACGGAAAAAGGCGCGCCGTGTCGCGCGGACTGCGACCATTATAGCCTGACTTCGGAGTTAGAATCAAGCAACGCCTTAAAGTCGGGAGGCTTTCGACTCCGTATCCGACACGGTTTGCGTAGACACAGAAGAGCCGCCTGTCACAATAACAGGCGGCTCTACGTTATAATCCTGCAAACGATGGCTACTTGACGTGCTGCTCGATGTACGCCACCGCATCGCCGACAGTGGAGATCTTTTGCGCGTCCTCGTCCGAGATCTCCATCTTGAACGTCTCCTCGAATTCCATGATGAGTTCCACCAGGTCGAGCGAATCCGCCCCAAGATCCTCGCGGAAGCGGGCCTCAGGCGTCACCTTGGCCGGATCGTCTATGCCCAGCAGGTCCACGATCACCTTCTTGACTTCCTCGAATTTTGCAGACATTGGTTCCTCCGAAATGGATAGATTGGCAATTTGGTCGGCTGGATTATACCAGCCCGGTTCAATGACAGGAAACACCCCCTCATGAAAAAAGATACGGAACTCGTCAACCGAAAGGCCGACCACATCCAGATCAACCTGTTGCAGGATGTCCGCTCCGCGTTGACGACCGGGCTGGAGGACTATCGCTTCGTTCATGAGGCGCTTCCCGAGCTGGACCTGGAGCGCGTCGACACGACCCTCAGCCTGTTCGGCCGACGATTGGCCGCCCCCATCCTCGTCAGTTCCATGACCGGTGGGACAGCCGAAGCCGGGACCATCAACCTGCGCCTGGCCGAGGCCGCGCAAGAAATGGGCGTGGCGATGGGCGTTGGGAGTCAACGCGCCGCGCTCGAACATCCCGAACAAGCCGCCACCTTTCAAGTCCGCCGCGTCGCCCCCGACGTTCTGCTGTTCGCCAACCTCGGCGCGGTGCAACTCAACAACGGCTACACGATAGACCACTGCCGCCGCGCCGTGGACATGATCCAGGCTGACGCGCTCATCCTCCATCTGAATCCCCTGCAAGAGGCGGTGCAGGCGAGCGGAGATGTCAACTTTGCAGGCCTGGCTAAGAAAATTGAAGAAGTTTGCAAGAACATCGAAACGCCTGTGATCGCAAAGGAAGTCGGCTGGGGTATCTCCGAGCGAACGGCCAAACTCCTCGCCGATTGCGGCGTCTCCGCCATTGACGTAGCGGGCGCGGGCGGGACGAGTTGGTCGCAGGTCGAAATGCACCGCGCCCCCGACGAGTTCATCCGTCAACTCGCGGCGACGTTCGTCGGCTGGGGCATCCCCACCGCGGAGTCCATTTTGAACGTGAAGCGAACCGCCCCCGACATGACCGTCTTCGCCAGCGGCGGCCTCAAGGACGGACTCGACATCGCCAAGTGCATCGCCCTCGGCGCGACCCTCGGCGGCATGGCAGGGCAATTTTTGAAAGCCGCGGCAGTTTCGACGGAGAAGGCCATTGCGTTGATGAAATTGACGAAGCGGCAGATCGAGGTCACGATGTTCGCGTGCGGAGCGGAAGGGTTGGAAAGTTTGAAGGTTGGAAAATTGGCGCATGGGTTCCCCCGCCAAACATCCCAAGCAACCGAGAGGCAGACATGACAAACCCTTCGCTGATCAACTTTCTCAAGCAAAGCGATATCTTCTTCCAGTTTTCCCCCACGCAACTGGAACTGGTGGCCAACCTCTGCCGCGAGATCGTATTCCAGGAAGGGGAAACCATCTTCCGCGAGAACAGCGAGGGCAAGGAACTCTATGTGATCGCGCAGGGCGAGGTGGAGATTCTTATCAATCCCGCGCTGATCGGCGCTCCCACGAGCGGCGAGCTGGAGGACACGCGCATCGCCACCCTGCGGCGCGGACAATCCTTCGGCGAGGTCGCGCTCGTGGATGAAGGCTTGCGCTCCGCCACCGCATGCGCCTCCCAAAAGGACACGCGCCTGCTCGTTATTCCCCGCGACAAACTCATCATGCTGTGCGAGACCTATCCCCAACTTGGATACCGCCTGATGAACAACCTGGCCGCGGACCTGGCGATGAAGATCCGCAACACCGACTTGCGTATCCGCGAAAAACTTTTGTACAGGCCTTCCGCCAAGTAAAAATTTAATAAACAAACCTCTTGACCAGAGAACCGATTCACTGTAGGATTAGCCGAACATTGTCAGACATTCCCGCAGGAAGGTTTTTAGTGGCCGTGAGAATTTGCAATTCGCACAGTTCTCCGGCTTTCTTTAAAATCTTCGTCAAAGGAGGTGATGCCGACATACTAGCGCGTTGTCAGCCTATGCGTCGGACCCGTCTACGGGTCATTCTGTTCCACCTACCAAACCCGGAGGAGAAAGAATGTCTAAACGTCTGTTTGTTATACTGTCCGTGCTGGTGCTTGCCAGCATGATGCTGGCGGCCTGCGGCCCGAAACCGACAGAGAAGCCGGCTGAGTTCGCTTGCGACGATGCAATCGGCTGCCTGGATATTGCCCCCGGCGAACCGATCCACATCGCTTACGCGCTGGTGATCTCCGGTTCCGACGAAACCCTGGGCATCGACTCCCGCAACGGCATCGAGGTCGCCATTGCCCTCAAGGGACAGGTGCTCGGGCATGACGTCAAACTGACCGGCGAAGACGACGGCTGTTCCGCCGAAGGCGGCCAGGCGGCTGGCACCAAACTGTCGGCCGATCCGTCCATTGTGGCCGTAATCGCGACCTCCTGCTCCAGCGCGGCGCGCGTGGCTGTGCCGCTGCTCTCCCAGGCCGGTTTCGCGATCGTATCGCCTTCCAACACCGCCCCGGATCTGACCCTGGCTGGAAATCCCAACCAGCATCCCGGCTACTTCCGCACCGCTCACAGCGACCTGGTCCAGGGTGGCGCGGCCGCCAAGTTTGCCGTTGAATTCTTGAAAGTAACGAAGGCCGCTACCATCCATGATGGCTCCCTGTACGCCGAGAAACTGCAGGAGGTCTTTGCCGAAGAGTTCAAGAAACTGGGCGGCACCATCACCTCGCAGGAAGCGGTGGATCCCAACGGGACCGACTTCAAGTCAGTGCTGACCAGCATTGCCGCCGGCGGGCCGGAGATGATCTACTACCCGATCTTCATCAAAGCCGGCAGTTTGATCACCCGCCAGGCGAAGGAAGTGCCCGGCCTGGAGAATGTCGTCCTGATGGGCGCCGATGGCATGTTCTCGCCCGACACGGTTGATGGCGCCGGCGAGGCGGTCGAAGGCCTGTACGTCTCCAGCCCGGACCTGGCAGCCTTCGCGGAAGAATATAACACCGTCTTCGTGCCCAAGTACAACGAGCTGTTCGGCACCGACCCGATCAGTATCTTCCACGCCCATGCCCACGACGCGGCGATGTTGATCTTCGCGGCGATCGAAAAAGTGGCCGTGGTGGACGCGGACGGAACCTTGCACATCCCGCGCCAAGCCCTGCGCGACGCTCTCTACGCCACTACCGGCTTCAAGGGGTTGACCGGTAACCTGTCCTGCACTCCCACAGGCGACTGCGCCGACCCGAAGATCGCGGTCTACCAGTACCATGCGGGCGAATACCCGCCCGAGCGTGTCTGGCCGTAAATCCCGAAGATCACGATCAACGCAGAGGGGCGAGGAAAAACCTCGCCCCTCTCTAAATAACACCATCATCCCAAACTACAGGAGAAACCAATGCTGCGAACCTGGTTACGCGGGATCACTTTCACGGATGTCATGGTCTGGGCAATCGGCCTGCTCATCCTCGTAGGCGTTATCTGGGGCACAATCGCCACCCTGGCCTTGGGGAAATATTCGACAGCCACCTGGCTCGATCTGGCCATGACCGGTCTTGCCCTGGGAGGCGTCTATGCTTTGATTGCTCTAGGCTATACACTGGTTTATGGCATCCTGCGCATGATTAACTTCGCCCACAGCGAGGTATTCATGAGCGGGCCGTTCACAGCCACTTTCGCGGCCGTGGCGCTGGTCAACTTGGGATGGTGGAACAAGTATCCCTGGCTTAGTTTACTGATCGTGCTTATCATTTCTGCAGCAGTATCCTCCTCAATCGCCTTCCTGCTTGAACGCATTGCTTACCGTCCTTTGCGCGCGGCGCCCCGTCTCGTGCCTCTGATCACTGCCATCGGGGCTTCATTTTTCCTCCAGTATGTATTCCGCGGTTTGTATGGATCGGGCTTAAAAGGTTACCCGGAAATGAACATTTTCAAGGGAGAGTGGATCATTTTAGGCGTCCGGGTGCTTAAAACCCAGGCAGTTGTCATCGTTGGAGCGGTATTGATGATGCTGATCCTGTATGGAATTGTGCAATACACCAAAATCGGCAAAGCCATGCGGTCCGTCTCTGAAGACAAGGAAATTGCCGCCCTGATGGGCATTAACGTTGACCGGACGATCAGCACCACCTTCCTGCTTGGCGGCATTTCGGCAGGGATTGCCGGTATTTTGTATTTGATCCTGTTCCCAGTAGCCCACTTTTTCATGGGCTTCTTCCCGGGTCTCAAGGCCTTCACTGCCGCAGTGCTGGGGGGAATCGGCAACGTACCGGGCGCTTTCCTGGGAGGGATGCTTCTGGGCCTGCTGGAATCGGTAGGGCCAAGTCTCTTCCTGGATGGGCTGGGCATTCCGGCTCCCTATCAGTTGAAAGATGCCATTGCCTTCACCATCCTGGTCTTCATCCTGATCTTCCGTCCAAGCGGTATCCTGGGTGAACGCCTGACCGAAGCAAAGGCTTAGGAGAGAGCGCCATGCAATCGCAATCATCAGCATCCTCTATCATGAAGCAATCATTACGGGCCGGCCTCATTGGAGGCACCGTTGCCCTCCTGCTCTCCCTGGTTGGAATGGTGGAGACTTTCAATGTGCGTTTCATCGTAAGCGGGTGGTTCACTGTTGGGCAGGTACTCTTCCTGCTCCCCGTTCTTTTCACAGTGACCTCCGCCCTGCGTCGGTATCCCTCACCCAAAGCGACGACGACCCTCCTGTCGGGTTTGCTGGGCGGATTAGGAGGAGGAATTCCCCTTTTGCTCCTCGTGCTATTCGGTTCCGCCGTCAACCTGCGCGCCATGTTCGTCAATGCTTCGCCCAATCTCTTCAAAATCCTTACTTTTGGGCAGGGAGTATGGCCCGGATTGCTCATCTTACTGCTGGTCAGCGCATTGATGGGAGGATTGGGGGGGATTTTGCTCCTGCTCCCCCAACAGGCGCGCCGGGCCGTCATACAAGGCGTACTTTGGATATTGCTCGTCGGCTTGTTGCGCGACCTGATCGTCACTGTTACCAGCCGCTGGGGACCGTTGGCCTCTTTCTTCAAACAGTTCTTCGCAACCAGCGGCTTAACCCCTCTTGGCGCCATCCTGCTCTTCCTGATCGCCGGCGGACCCGCCTTCTGGATTCGCGCCGACCGGGCAAAGCAACGGACTCAATTCAACAACCTGAACCCCGCGCTGCGCTGGAGCGTTAGGACGGGGATATTTCTCCTCTTCATCTTCCTGCCCCAAATCCTCGGCATCTTCTTTAGCGAGATCCTGGACAACGTCATGATGTACATCATGATGGGATTGGGACTCAATATCGTTGTCGGCTTCGCAGGACTGCTCGACCTGGGATATGTGGCTTTCTTCGCCATCGGCGCGTACACAATGGGCGTGCTGACATCGCCGGAACTGCGCGAGACCCCTTTGACCTATTGGCAAGCCCTGCCATACGCCATGCTCACTTCTGTCCTCTCTGGTTTCATCCTGGGCCTGCCTGTGTTGAAACTGCGCGGCGATTACCTGGCCATTGTCACCCTGGGCTTCGGTGAAATCGTCCGCCTGCTCGTCCTGTCGGACTGGCTGCGTCCCTGGCTGGGCGGCACACAAGGCATCCAACTCATCACGCAACCCCGCATTGGAGATATGGTGCTAAATACCCAACAGGAACTCTACTATGTGTTCTTAGCCGGGGTAGGCATCGTCGCTTTCATAGCCTGGCGGCTGAAGGACTCGCGTCTGGGGCGCTCCTGGATGGCATTGCGCGAGGACGAGGATGTCGCCAAAGCCATGGGCATCAGTCACGTAGCCACCAAACTAATGGCCTTCGCGACCGGCGCGCTCTTCTCCGGGATTGCAGGCACGATCTTTGCGGCCAAACTGCAATCGGTTTACCCTCACAGCATGAACTTTCTGGTTTCGATCAACGTAATCTCCCTCATCATTCTCGGCGGGATGGGATCCATTCCCGGCGTGTTCGTGGGAGCGCTGGTGCTGATCGGCGCGCCGGAATTGCTCCGTGAGTTTGCCGAGTATCGCTATCTCGTGTACGGAGCGCTTTTGGTCGCCATGATGCTTACCCGTCCCGAAGGGTTGTGGCCTGAAGCTCGCCGCAGGTTGGAACTGCACGAAGAAGAAGAAGTTGCCCCTGAGCCTTCGGCCGGGTAGGAGAGAAGAAGATGGCCATACTATTCGCGAAAAACATTACCAAACGCTTCGGCGGCCTGTCTGCGTTGAGCAAGATTGATCTTGAGATCGAGGAAAAATCCATCCACAGCATCATCGGGCCAAACGGCGCGGGCAAAACCACCTTCTTCAACTGCGTCACCGGATTCTATGTCCCCGAAGAGGGCGAAATCCTGCTCAACGGACGTAATATCACCGGCCTTTCTCCCGACCGGGTCACGTATTTGGGTGTTTCCCGCACGTACCAGAACATCCGTCTCTTCAAAAACATGAGCGCCATCGAGAATATCCTGGTGGGGATGCACCCTCACTTGAAATCGGGAATCTTTGGAGGCATCCTCCGGGATCCGCGAACCATGCGCGAAGAACGCGAAGCGCTGGAGGAAGCGCGCCGGCTGCTGCAATTTACAGGTTTACAGGGAAAAGGCGATCTGCTGGCGAAGAACCTCCCCTATGGCGAACAACGCCGCCTGGAAGTTGCCCGCGCCCTGGCCAGCAAGCCCAAACTGCTCCTCCTGGACGAACCGACCGCTGGCATGAATCCCAGCGAAACACAGGAGATGATGAATTTCATCCGCCGCCTGCGTGACGAACTGGCGATCACCATCCTGCTCATCGAGCATCAGATGCGCATGGTCATGGGAATCTCGGAATGGATCACCGTGCTCGATTTTGGCGAAAAGATCGCCGAGGGTACGCCAAAAGACATCCAAAACAACACGCGCGTGATCGAGGCATATCTCGGCCGCGGCGCAGCCAGCGGATTGGGGGCGACTCAGCCCCAGGCTGGTACCACCCTCTGATTGCCGGAGAATTTCCATGGCCTTGCTTGAACTCGAAAACGTCCACGCCTATTATGGCTTTATCCACGCGCTGAAAGGCGTTTCCCTCACTGTCGAAAAAGGCGAAATCGTCACCTTGATCGGCGCCAACGGCGCCGGCAAAACCACAACCCTCCGTTCCATCACCGGCCTGCTTCACCCGCGTCACGGACACATCCATTTCGAAAACGAAGACCTGGCGGCATACAAACCCCACGAAATCGTCAACAAAGGAATGGCGATGGTGCCGGAGGGACGGCGCATTTTCGCCCGCATGACCGTTCTGGAAAACCTGGAAATGGGCGCTTACACCCGCCAGAACAAGCAGGAGCTCCAGCAAAGCCTGGAGTACGTCTTTGGCCTTTTCCCCCGCCTCAAGGAACGACGCACACAGGTGGCAGGGACGCTCTCCGGCGGCGAACAGCAAATGCTCGCCACGGCGCGCGCCCTGATGGCCAAGCCGCGCGTCCTTCTCATGGACGAACCCTCCATGGGTCTCGCCCCCGTTCTGGTGGAGTTGATCTTCGACACCATCCAGCAGATCAACAAAGAAGGCGTCACCATCCTGCTCGTGGAGCAAAACGCCCTCATGGCGCTGTCCATCGCGCACCGCGGCTACGTGCTGCAAACGGGCGAGATCGTCATCAGCGACACCGCCGAAAACCTCAAGAAAAACCCGACGGTGCAAAAGGCCTATCTCGGCATCGAATAGCCGGACTGGCACGAACCAAACGCAGAGGGCCGCCCAGTCCTCTGCGTTTGTTTTTCAGACAGCCCTCCCGGAGCGCAAAATCTCCCGACTTTGCCGCAGCCTATCACGCGGAGTGCAAAGTCTCCTGACTTTGCCGCAGCCTGTCACGCGGAGTACAAAGTCTCCTGACTTTGCCGCAGCCTGTCACGCGGAGTGTAAAGTCTCCTGACTTTGCCGGAACATCTGGAGACGTTGCGCTCCAATGCGAGGAGCAGAATTCGGAGGAGACATGCTGATATTGACCGCCGATGATGTTCGCAAAGCCCTGCCCATGCGCGAGACCATCGAAGCCATGAAGCGCGCCTACGCCTCCCTCTCGGACGGGCGGGCGGTTGCGCCGCTACGGACGCGTCTCCCCATCCCGCCGCACGATGGGCTGACGCTCTTCATGCCCGTCTACGTCCAAGCCGAATCGGACGAGGCGCTGGTCGTGAAGATCGTTTCCCTCTTCCCAGAGAACCCAAAGCGCGGACTGGCCTACATCCAGGCCGCGGTGCTCGTCCTCGAAGCGGACTCGGGACGCGCGCTGGCCCTGCTCGAAGGCGCGTCGCTGACGGCCATCCGCACCGGCGCGGGGAGCGGCGCGGCCATTGACCTGCTGGCGCGAAAAGACAGCAAAACGGCTACGGTCTTCGGCGCGGGCGCGCAGGGACGCACCCAGGTTGAGGCCGCCTGCGCCGTCCGCGAGATCGAAACGGTCTGGGTGTTCGACGCCGACGAGGAGCAATCCAGAAAATTCGCTGCGGAAATGGCGGGGCGCGGATCTGTCCCGAAGGACCTGCGCGTGGCGGAGTCTCCCGCGCAGGCGTTGAAGGATGCGGATATCGTCTGCGCGGCGACCACATCCACCACGCCCGTCTTCGCGGACGCGGATTTGAAGCGCGGCGCGCACGTCAGCGCCATCGGCTCGTACACCCCCGAAATGCAGGAGGTTCCCGCCGAAACCGTCCAGCGCGCCCGCGTGGTTGTGGACTCGATCTCCGCCACCCTCGCCGAAACCGGCGACCTGGTGAAGCCGATTCAAGCGGGATTGATCACCGAGAAACACATTTACGCCGAACTCGGTGAGATCGTGCTGGGACGAAAAACGGGCAGGCAAACTGACGACGAGATTACGTATTTCAAATCGGTCGGGGTCGCCGTGCAGGACGCGATGGCCGCGCAACTGGCTTTGAAGAACGCGCGCGAGATGGGATTGGGACAAAGCGTAGATTTTTGACGTAGAGGATGAACATGGAACAACCTAACACAGCAGACATCGTCATCATCGGCGGCGGGGTGATGGGCGCGAGCGCCCTCTATCACCTGGCGCAACGCGGCGTCAAAAACGCGGTGCTGCTCGAAAAGGAGGAGTTCTTCGGGACGGGCGCGACGGGGCGCTGCGCGGGCGGCGTGCGCTACCAATTTTCCACGGAGATAAATGTCCGACTCTCGCAAGCCAGCCTGCCGATGCTCGAACGATTCAAAGACGAGGTCGGACAGGAAATCAACTATCGTCAGTGCGGCTACCTGCTCGTGGCGACCAACGAGAAAGACGCCGCCGCGTTCCAGCGAAATGTAGAGTTGCAAAACCGCCTTGACGTGGACACGCAACTGCTGAGCGGAGACGAAGTCCGCGCACGGCTGCCGCTGATGCGCTTCGAGGACGCGCTGGCGGGGACGTTTCACCACAAGGACGGCCTGGTGGACCCGAACAGCGTGGTGATGGGCTACATCTCCGCCGCGCAGAGGCTGGGGGCGAAGGCCATCCCGCGCGCGGAGGCGACGGGAATCCGCCTGGGCGGGGATCGAGTCGAAGCGGTGGAGACCGCCTCGGGGTCCGTGAAGACGCGAACGGTCGTCAACGCCGCGGGGCCATGGGCGGGAGTCGTCGGCCAAATGGCGGGCGTCCGCCTCCCCATCGTCCCGATCCGCAGGCAAATGTTTACCACGACGCCGATGCCGGAAATCCCCGATGATTTTCCCTTCGTCATTGACTTTGCCCAATCGCTGTATTTCCATCGGGAGGGCGATGGTTTGCTGGTGGGCATGTCGAACCCAAACGAGAAGCCGGGCTTCGACCAGAACGTGGACGAGGAGTTCGAACTGGTGAACCTGGAGGCGGCCGCGGCGCGCCTGCCCCTGCTGGAGCGCGCCGGGCGCGTTTCGCATTGGGCCGGGCTGTACGAGGTGACGCCCGACGCGCATCCCATCTTCGGGGAAACGCCCATCGCGGGATTTTATATGGTTGGTGGTTTTTCAGGCCACGGCTTCATGCACGGACCGGTGGCGGGCAAATTGACGGCCGAGTTGATCCTGGACGGCGCGTACAAAACCCTGGACGTTTCGACCCTCGATCTTGCAAGGTTCGAGGAGGGCAGGCTGATTCAAGAGTACAATGTCGTCTGACCTGTAAGAAATCGGGGTTCTCTGAGAAACCCGATTTCCGACGGCCTTCCTGAAGGAGAACGAACATGAAACGCGCTGCCCTGTTTGCTTTATCTCTCAGCCTGCTTTTGAGCGCCTGCCTGCAACCGTTCGAATGCAACGACCCCCTGACTTGCGTGACGATCGGCTCCGGCGAACCTGTGACCATCGCGGTGGCGCTGACCCTGAGCGGCCCCGACGCGCCTTACGGAATTGACGCCCTGCGCGGCGTGGAACTCGCCATCGCGGACCGCGGCGGGAAACTCCTCAACCACCCGATCGAACTCATCCAGGAGGATGACCAGTGTTCCGCCGAGGGCGGACGAGCGGCCGCAGAACGCCTTGCCCAAAATCCCAACGTACTGGGAGTGATCGGCGCCACCTGTTCGAGCGCTTCGGAGACTGCCGCCAAAGTGTTGACCGAGGCCGGCATGGCGCTAATCTCGCCTTCCAGCACCGCGGCATCACTGACAGCCGAGGCGACGCACCAGGAGGGTTTCCTGCGCACGATCCAGAACGACAAAAGCCAGGCCAGGACGGTGGCAGAATTTGCCTATCGCGCACTGGGGGTGCGGACGATGGCGACCATTCACACCGGCACGTCCTACTCGGAGGAGTTGCAGGAGGAGGCCTGCGCGGTTTTCGAGGCCCTGGGCGGGCAATGTGTGGCGGGCTACCACCTCGAAAGCGGCGCCAATCCCATCGGCGCGCTGGAACACATCCGTCTGTTCGACCCCGAAGCGTTGTATTATCCGCTTTACACGGTGGACGGGGCGGCGATCACGCGGCAGGCGGCCGCGGCAGGATTCGGCCGCGCCGCGCTGATCGGTTCGGATGGACTGCTAAACGTGGATTTCCTCTCTCAAGCCGAGGGGGTTTCAGAAGGCATGTACCTTTCCGGGCCGTCGGTTTTGAAAATTGACCCATCCTTCCATGAGAAATACGAGGCTCGCTATGGCGAAAAACCGATCGCGGTCTATGCCGCGCAGGCCTACGACGCGGCTATGATGCTGTTTCGCGCCATCGAAGGTGTGGTCAAAACCACGGGCAGGGATATTTACATCCAACGCCAAAACCTGCGCGCCGCGCTCTACGCCACCCGCGATTTTCAGGGACTGAGCGGGGTGTTGACCTGCTCTCCGCTGGGCGACTGCGCCACGCCCAACGTGGTCATCTACCAGGTGCGCGGCGGGGAATTCGTCCCGATTTACCCATAAAAAATGCCGTCCGCTGAGATCATCACCATCGGCACCGAGATTCTGCTCGGCGAGATCGTGGATACCAACACGCGCTTTCTGGCCCGCGCCCTGCGCTCTTTGGGCGTGGACCTGTTCCGCGCCGTCACCATCGGCGATAACGTGACGCGCATTGCCGAGGCGATCCGGGACTCGATGCAGCGCGCCGACATCGTCCTCACCACCGGCGGCCTCGGTCCCACAGTGGACGACCCCACCCGCGAGGCTGTTGCCCGCGCCGTGGGCGTGGAGACCGAATTTCGCGAGGAACTCTGGGAACAGGTGAAAGCCGTCATCGCGCGTTATGGCCGCCAGCCCGGCGAGAACCAGAAGCGGCAGGCCTTCGTCCCGCGCGGCGCCATCGCCATCGAAAACCCCATCGGCACCGCCCCCGCCTTCATCGTGGAATACCCCCCTCTCCCACCCGAAGATGGGTCGGGGGTGAGGGCAAAAGGCGCCATCATCTCCCTGCCCGGCGTGCCGCAGGAGATGGAATACCTTTTTCACCGCGCGGTCGTCCCCTACCTGCAACAAAAATTCGACCTGCGCGCCATTATCAAAGTGCGCCTGCTCCACACTTCGGGCCTGGGCGAAGGGATGATTGACGAACAGATCGCCGAATTCGAGACGCTCGCCAATCCCACCGTTGGGCTGGCCGCGCACACGGGCGTGGTGGATGTGCGCATCGCGGCCAAAGCCGAAAGCGAAGAAGAGGCGGATCGCCTGATCACGGACGTGGAGTCCGCCATCCGCGCCCGGCTGGGAAACGCCGTATTCGGTGTGGATGAGGACACGCTGGAACGCGTCGCGCTGGACGCGGCCGCGCGGCGCGGCTGGAACCTCGCCGCACTCGAATCGGGCCTCGACGAGTGGCTGGCGCGGTCGCTTTCGGCCGATCCGCACCCCAACCTGCTGACGGTCGAATCGGCGGCGCTCCAGCCCGGGGAGTTGGCCGCGCGGGCGCGCCAGGTCCGCGAACGGAGCGGGGCAAAGGCCGCCCTCGGCGTGGCGTTGTTTCGCGGCGAATCGGAGCAGGTCATCGAACTCTGCCTCGTCATCCCCGACGGGGAAAAATCCCGCAGACTCTCGTATGGCGGTCCGCCCAACTACTCGCCGCGCTGGGCGGCGAACATGGCCCTAAACTGGCTGCGACTCGCCGCGCAGGAGGCCGCCTGATGCCGCGCCGCGCTGCAACCCGCCTGGTCGCGCTGATCTGGGGCGTGAACATCCTCGGCCTGCTGATCGTGCTGGGAGTCGTCATCCTGTACGCCAGCCGCCAGCCCGTGCAGGCCGCCTTCGAACCGCCGCTCTCATTTGCGGCCACAGAAACGCCCGCCGCCAATCCGATCTTCACTTCGCGGCCGACGCCCTATTACCTGCCGACCATCACGCGCAATCCGCTGGCCACGCCCATCGAAGCGGTCACGCCCACGCCGTTCATCCTGGCCTCGGGACGGCGCGCCACCGTCATCGGTCTTTCGGCGGCCGGGCGGCCCATCGAAGTCTACACCTTTGGGCAGGGGGAACGCCAGCGGATGATCGTGGCGGGCATCCACGGCGGTTACGAGTGGAACACTATCGCCCTCGCCGACGAATTGATCACCTGGCTCGACGCCCATCCCGAAAAAATTCCCGGCGACCTGACGCTCTACATCCTCCGCAGCCTCAACCCCGACGGCGACGCGCGCGGACACAACCGCGAGGGCCGCGCCAACGAACGCGGCGTGGACTTGAACCGCAACTTCTCCGCCAACTGGCAGGCGGACTGGAACCGCGACGGCTGCTGGAAGGATCCGCCCGTCACCGGCGGCGACTTCCCCGCCTCCGAGCCGGAGACGCGCGCCCTGATCCGCTTCATCGAAGCCCATCACATTGACGCCCTCATCAGTTACCACAGCGCGGCGCTGGGCATCTTCCCCGGCGGCGAACCCTGGGATGAAGATTCCATCCGCCTGGCCAAAGCGCTCGCCAGGGTCACCACCTATCCCTACCCGCCGATAGACACCGGCTGTCACTACACCGGCACGCTGGCCGATTACGCCGTCTCCATGGGCGCGGCCGCGGTGGACATGGAACTCAGCAATCACCGTGACACCGATTTCGAGATGAATCTCCGGGTTTTGTTGATGTTTATGAACTGGGAACGGTGATACTTTGTGTTTCATTGGTTCTGGCAGCGCCGGTGACATCCTTGAGAAGCATGTTGTTGTTGTAGTGGGTGGTCACAATTTCGCCATCGGGATATTTCATGGTCTCGGGCAGGTCTGCCGAATTATACGTCCATGAGGGTGAAAAGATCTACGCTCACATCAAATCCTTGCCCTCCACCCGCTTGATAAGCAAACGAATTGACCGTTCCATTTTCAAAATCAACATCAGCTGCAATTTTACCGCAAGCTATCGTTGCACAAGCGCCTACATTGACAGGAATACTTGAAAACGGCTTAATTAATGACAAGCCAGCTTGATCTCTTACCGTCTCATTGCTACCTTGGAGAACACCCTCAACGTTAGTTTCTTCAGAACCTCCTGTGCTAAGTGTAATTTCCAGATTCGCGCTCATGTCAAAAGGCGGATTCAACTCGTAAGTGCAACAGGCAGCTCGAAGAATACCTCAAAAGGGGTCAGGAAAGCAAGGCTCTTTCGAGGCCTGTGATTGAGTTTGTCTTCTACGGCCGCGGCGGAGGCTTCGGTAATCTTCGAGAAATCGCTTCCTTTTGGGAAGTATTGGCGAATCAGGCCATTCGTGTTTTCGTTCGTACCGCGTTCCCAAGAGGCATAGGGATGAGCAAAATAGAAATCGGCTTGCAAGGCGTCTGCAATCTGCTCGTGGCAGGCAAACTCTTTTCCATTGTCGCTGGTGAGCGTGTGCACACGATCGGCCATCGGTTGTAAGGCGGAGGTGGTCGCCTGCATAACTTGGTCCGCCTGACGCCGCTTGACAGGCCGAAGCACTGTGTATTTGGAGCGGCGTTCCACCATGCTCACCAAGGCTGGCTGACCCTTGCCGATCAGGGTGTCGAGTTCCCAGTCTCCCAGGCGTTCGCGTTGATCTACAACGGCTGGGCGCGCTTCAATCCCGACCCGATTGGGCAGTTTTCCTCGCCAATCGCGGCTTCCATAGCGTTTTCGACGCTTTTTCTGACAACGCAGATGCTTGTACAACTCACCGCCAGACTGCTTGTCCGCTAAAATATGTTGGTAAATCCATTCATGGCTGACGGTTGGTCCTCCCTGTCGTTTCAACCAGCCCGAAATTTGCTCTGGACTCCAATCCTCACGCAACTTTTCATCCACAGTTTTCCACGTCTCTTCCCCAATGCGTGGCTGCGCCTTTTGACAACGCCGTTCCGTCGCTTTTGCATGCGCCTGTTTCAGACGGTATCCGCGTCCGCCTGTGTTCCGCCGCAGTTCACGGCTAATCGTAGATCGGTTCACTTTCAACACCTGCGCCATCTCGCTTTGTTTGTGTCCTGTTTTCTTCAGGGCATAAATCTGGTATCTTTGTTCGCGGGTAAGCTGAGTGTAGGTTCTCATAAGTGCTCCTTTGACTTGGCGGTCTGGGAGCCTATCCTACCTCAGCTTGCCTCTCCTTCAACCGCTTCCGTTGCACTTACGAGTTGAATCCGCC
>DAOUMJ010000103.1:0-52526 GCA_034411715.1 Anaerolineales bacterium
TTACATCAGCATCTACGACATCCAGCAGGCGGTCGAAGACGGCGCGACGGTCAAGATCTACTACGAAGGTCGGCTCGCCAAACTGGAACTGGACGAAAAAGAAAAGCCGAAGATCGATCCCGAATTTGATGAAGTCACCGAAGGCGAAGAACTCGAAAAGAAGGAAAAACTCAAGACCAAATGGGCGGCGCTCGAAGCCATCGTTGGCACCGAGAAACGCATTAGCCTGGTCGCCAAAGATGTCGTTGACCATTTCGAGAAACGTCTCGAAGCGATGGACGGCAAGGCAATGATCGTGTGCATGTCCCGCCGTATTTGCGTGGACTTATACAACGCCATCATCAAACTCCGCCCCGATTGGCATTCCGACGACGATAAACAAGGCGTGCTCAAGATCGTGATGACGGGCAACGCTTCTGACCCCCTCGATTGGCAACAGCACGTCCGCACCAAGGCGCGCCGCGAAGAACTCGCCACACGCTTCAAGAATCCTGATGACCCGTTCAAGATCGTTATCGTCCGCGACATGTGGCTGACGGGATTCGACGTTCCCCCTCTCCACACGATGTACATTGACAAACCGATGCAGGGGCATGGTCTCATGCAGGCGATTGCCCGCGTCAACCGCGTGTATAAAGACAAGCCCGGCGGCTTGATCGTGGACTATCTCGGTCTCGCCTATCACTTGCAAAAAGCATTGGCGACTTACACCGAAGCAGGTCATCCCGCCGAAACGCCGGATCAGGAAGAAGCGGTCAACGAACTGCTCAAACGCTATGAAATTTGCAAAGGCTTGTTCTTTGGCTTCGATTGGTCAAAGTTCTTTACAGGAACGGCAACAGAGCAAACGGGTGTGTTGCCAATGGCAATGGAACACATCCTCAAACTGGATGATGGCAAAAAGCGGCTGTTGCAAGCGGTTCGTGAATTATCGCTTGCTTTTGCCCTTGCTGTTCCTGATGAACGTGCGCTTGCCATTCGGGACGACATCGCTTTCTTTCAGGCTGTCCGTACTGCCTTCGTCAAATCCACGGTGGAAGGAGAACGAAGCGCGGAAGACCTCGACCAGGCAATTCGGCAAATCCTTTCCCGCGCCGTCGCCGCCAGCGATCAGGTCATTGACATCTTTGCCGCGGCTGGATTGAAGAAACCCGAAATCTCCATCCTCTCCGAAGAGTTTCTGGCAGATGTGCGAAACATGCCGCAGAGGAATTTGGCAATTGAGTTGCTCCGCAAACTGCTCAACGACGAACTCAAACTGCGGATGAATAAGAACCTGGTGCAGTCGCGTTCCTTTACGGAATTACTCGAAAGAACCATCCGCTCCTACCAAAACCGCACGCTCGAATCCGCCGAAGTCATTGCCGAACTCATCAAACTCGCCGAAGACATGCGAGAGGCGCAAAAGCGCGGCGAGAAACTCAACCTCACCGAAGACGAGATCGCCTTTTACGATGCGCTCGAAGTCAACGATAGCGCGGTCAAAGTGCTCGGGGATGACACGCTCAAGAACATCGCCCGCGAACTGGTGGACACCGTCCGCAATAACGCGACAATAGACTGGACTGTGCGGGAAACTGTCCGCGCCAAACTACGCGTGATGGTAAAGAGAATATTGAGAAAGTACGGCTATCCGCCCGACAAGCAGGAGAAGGCAACACAAACAGTTCTTGAGCAGGCTGAGGTGATTGCTAAAGATTGGGCTGGGTAAGTTGATCGCATTCATCTTCGATTTGCAAAACAAACCTGATCGGATGCTTCGTTTATGAACCTCCTCGCCCTCGCCGGCGGAGTCGGCGGCGCGAAGATGGCGCACGGACTCGCCCAGATCCTGCCTCCCGAAGACCTGACCGTTATCGTCAACACCGGCGACGACTTCGAACATTTGGGGCTGTACATCTGTCCCGACCTGGATACCGTCTGCTACACCCTCGCGGGACTCGCCAATCCAGACACGGGCTGGGGACGCGCGGGCGAGACGTGGAACGCGATGACAAACATCAAGCGTCTCGGCGGGCCAGGCTGGTTCAACCTCGGCGACAGCGACCTGGCGACTCACATCGAGCGCACGCGGCGATTGAAAGAGGGGCAAACGCTGACGCAGATCACTCGCGATTTCTGCAAGGCTTGGGGAATCCGCCACACCGTCCTGCCGATGAGCGACGATCCCGTCCGCACCATCGTCGAAACGGACGAGGGCGATTTGCCGTTTCAGGAGTATTTCGTGCATCGCCGCTGCCAGCCGCGCGTGAGAGGCTTTCGGTTCGCGGGGCTCGAAGCGGCCTCACCCGCCCCGGGGACGCGCGAAGCGATCCAGTCCGCCGACGCGGTCATCCTCTGCCCGTCGAATCCGTGGGTCAGCATTGACCCCACCCTGCGCGTCCTCTTCCCTAACTCCTATCCCCTAACTCCCATCGTCGCGATATCCCCCATCATCGGCGGACAGACCGTAAAAGGCCCCGCCGCCAAAATGTTCGCCGAACTGGGCATCGAACCCTCGGCGCTGGCGGTGGCCGAACATTATGAAAATCTTCTCACGGGAATCGTAGTGGATTCGGTGGATTCGGGACTGGCAAAACAGATTAGAATCCCCACGCTCGTAACAAATACGCTGATGAAGTCCGACGCCGACCGCGCCCGCCTGGCGCGGGAAACGTTGAATTTCATCGGGAAGATTCCATGACGCTTTGGGCCATCGTCCCCGTAAAACCCTTGCGGCGCGGCAAATCCCGTTTATCTGGAACGCTATCGGATGACGAGCGCGCCCACCTCAACAAAATATTACTCGAACACACGCTCGACACCCTGGCGGGCCTGAAAGAACTGGAACAGGTGCTGGTGGTGAGCCGCGACCCCCACGCGTTGACCATCGCGCGCAGATACGGCGCGCGCACCGTGCGCGAGGACGGACAGCCGCACCTGAACACGGCCTTGATGCGCGCTACGGTGGTCGCCAAACTCCACGCCACGCGCGGCGTGCTGATCCTGCCCGCCGACCTGCCGCTTCTTTCGCGTGACGATGTGCTGGCCCTGCTCAACCGCGCCGCCGACCCGCCCGTCGTCGTCATCGCCCCCGACCGCCACGAAAAGGGAACCAACGCCCTGCTCATGTCTCCTGCGGGTTTGATCGAATACGATTTCGGCGAGGATTCGTTCAAGCGTCACTGCCAGCGCGCGAAGAAAGCGGGCGCGCGCCTGGAGATTGTCAAACTCCATTCGCTGGGGCTGGATTTGGATCTGCCGGAAGACCTGGCTCTTTTGGACAAGTTCAAGAGTCTGCTGAAAAAGTGATGATCAAACCACGGAGTCACGAAGACACGGAGAAAAACTCCGTGACTCTGTGTCTCCGTGGTTAATGGTTGGGGGATTCGCGATTCGGTGACAGATTGCCCCGCCTGAAAGTTTCTTTTGTCATGGTCTGTGCGGAAACGGGGGTGCTATAATGAACTTGTCTAACATTTCACAATCGAATAATAACGAGGTGTCCCATGCAAACGCAAGATTCCCTCTTCATGACAAAAAAGCAACTCGAAAGCGAAACGCTCCGCTGCGAGTATTGCGAAGAAAAACCCTGCCGCGAAGCCTGCCCCGCCCACTGCTCCCCCGCCGATTTCCTCATGGCGGCGCGCGGCGGAGACGCATCCGATATTCGCCGCGCGGCGGGCGAGATCATGCGGAACAATCCCCTGGGCGGCGTCTGCGGGCTGGTCTGTCCCGACACGCTCTGCATGGCGGCCTGCTCGCGTAAAACCTTCGACGGCTCGATCAACATCCCGAAAGCCCAGGCCACCGTTGTGGAAATGGCGAAGGGACTGGGCGGGATTCCCAAATTTGCGACTCCGCCCACGAATGGAAAGCGGATCGCCATCATCGGCGGCGGTCCCGCCGGACTGGGAGCGGCCGCGGCCCTCGGACAGATGGGCTACGCTGTGGACATCTTCGAAGCCCGCGCGAAACTCGGCGGCCAGATGAACCTCATCCCCGAAGACCGAATTGACAAACGCGTGATCGAAACGGACATCGAATTCGTGCTTTCGCTGGGGCAGATCACCGCGAAGACAAACACCAAAATCGAAGACCCGAAGCCGCTGCTCAAACAGGGTTACGATGCCGTGCTGGTCACAGTCGGTTTGTGGAAGCCAATCGAGTTGGGAATCGAAAACGAAGACCTGGCGATCAAGATGCCCGACTTCCTCTCCGACCCGCCGAAGTATCACTTCAAGGGACGCGTGGCCGTCGTCGGCGGCGGCGCGACCGCCGTGGACTGCGCGCTGACCGCCAAACTGCGCGGCGCGAACCACGTCGAATTGTTCATGCTCGAAAAACTCTCCGAGATGCCGCTGACGAAACGCGAGCGCCTTGATTTGCTGACCTACGACATCGAAGTGACGGGACGAACCCGCGTGACGCGCGTCCTCAAAGACGCGCAGGGATTGTGGGGAATCAAAGTGATGAAAGTCCATCTCCCCGTCGGCGAAACATTCCACCCGACGAAAGTTGTGGACGTGGAAGGCACCGACTGCCTGGGTTCCGATTTCAAAGCGGTCATCGTCTCGATCGGGATGCGCTCCACCCTGCCGCGTGAACAAGCCGAAGGCTTGTATTACGCGGGCGATATGGCGAATGGACCGAAAACAGTCGTCGAAGCGACCGCCTCGGGCAAGAACGCCGCGCTCGAAATGGACGCGTGGTTGAAGAAACAGGAAAAGCCCGTCATCCAGAAGGCGACCAAATCCTATTACACCCTGCCAGGCTACAACCCGAAACCTGTCTCGCTCGAAGCCGATTTCTTCGGTCGGACGATTCGCTCGCCATATCTCTTATCTGCATCGCCAATGACCGACGGACTCGAGCAAATGGAGAAGGCGTACAAGGCAGGCTGGGCGGGCGGCGTGATGAAGACCGCCTTCGACAATATCCCGATCCACATCCCCGGCGAGTATATGTTCACGTTCAACCCATTGACCTACGGAAATTCGGACAACGTCTCCGGCCATCCGCTCGACCGCGTCTGCCGCGAGATCGAGACGCTCGTCAAGCAATGGCCCGACAGGCTGACCATCGGCTCGACGGGCGGCCCCGTCACAGGTCACGATGAGAGCGACCGCGCGGGCTGGCAATCGAACACGAAGAAGTTGGAGTCCGCGGGCGCGATGGCCATCGAGTATTCGCTGTCCTGTCCGCAGGGCGGTGACGGCACCGAGGGCGACATCGTCTCACAGAACGCCGCGCTGACCGCCAAGATCATTGACTGGATCATGGAAATCGGCGATCCGAACACCCCCAAGTTGTTCAAATTGACCGCCGCGGTGACCTCCATCATCCCGATCCTGCGCGCCATCAAAACGGTTTTCGCAAAATACCCGAACAAGAAGGCGGGCATCACGCTGGCGAACTCGTT
The DNA here is from genome assembly GCA_034411715.1 of Anaerolineales bacterium. Taxonomy (GTDB): domain Bacteria; phylum Chloroflexota; class Anaerolineae; order Anaerolineales; family Villigracilaceae; genus Denitrolinea. The sequence continues at coordinate 5,402 of DAOUMJ010000103.1, forward strand.
CCCGACGCTGGCATTTCGCCCGTCCGCGACGCGGCGATGGGACGAAGGTGTTATTGTTGGCATGAGCGGCGACGGTGTGACTCCCATCTCGTACCTGACGCTGGCCAACGCCGTCCCCGAAGGAATCGAAATTTCGGGCAACGGCGGGCCGATGACCTACAAAGCCGCCATGAACTTCCTGGCGCTGGGAGTCAAGACTGTCCAGTTCTGCACGATTGCCATGAAATACGGTGTGGGCATCGTGGACGAACTCGAGTCTGGCACGACTTTCCTGATGCAGGAGCGCGGCATCACATCCATGAAGGAGTTGATCGGCATCGCACAGCCGAAACCGATCACCGACTTCATGGCGCTGACGCCGACCAAGAAGATCGCGGACTTCAACCACGATCTGTGCGTCTCGTGCGGGAACTGCACGCGCTGCGGTTACATGGCGATCACGCTGGATGAAAACTTCCGCCCGCGCACCGACGCCTCGAAGTGCATCGGCTGTTCCATCTGCGCGCAGAAATGCTTCACAGGCGCGATCACGATGCGAGTCCGCACGGCGGAGGAACTGGCTGTTTTGCAGGAGAATTAAGTTTTCAACCGTCATTGCGAGGAGGAGCGGAGCGACGACGAAGCAATCCCCTCGTTGGAAGAGGAGATTGTTTCGTCGGGAAGAACACCCTCCTCGCAATGACGAAAAGCGAAGAAAGGAATTCAACATGGCTATTCGATTTGAAAACGGCATTGTCGCCACCCTCGGCCAGAACAACAAAGTGTTGTGGAACGGCACCGTAGTCACCGAAGGCGAGCAGATCGTCGCGGTGGGTGACGCGGCGGAACTGAAAGCAAAATATCCCAAAGCCGACGTTGTGGACTGCGAAGGCAAGATCATCCTGCCAGGTTTCATCTGCGCGCACCATCATTTTTATTCAACCTTCGCGCGCGGCATGTTCATCCCTGGCGAACCCGCCTCCAATTTTGTGGAAGTCCTCGAGCGCCTGTGGTGGAAAGTGGACCGCGCCATCGTCGGCGATGACATTTTGCTCTCGGCGCAGATTCCGCTCATCGAGTGTATCCGCAACGGGACGACCACCATCATTGACCATCACGCTTCCCCCTCCATGCGCGACGGTTCGCTCGACATGATCGAGTCCGCGGTGCGAGGGGCAGGCGTCCGCGCCTCGCTCTGCTACGAAGTCTCGGATCGCAACGTGACGGGCGGCGGGATCGCGGAGAACGAGCGCTTCATCAAGAAGGTCGGCAAGGGTGACGGTCGGATCGCGGCCATGATGGGATTGCACGCCTCGTTCACTGTGTCCGATGCGACGGTCGAGAAATGCGTGGGCATCGCAAAGGACGCGGGCGTCGGCTGTCACATCCACGTGGCAGAGGATGCCGCGGATCGCAAAGACTCCCTCGACAAGTACGGCGTTCCGACGGTGAAGCGATTGCACAAGTTGAACGTCACAGGCGAGAAATCCATCTTCGTCCACTGCGTTCACATTGACGAGTCCGAAATGGACACCATCGCCGCCACAAAAACCATCGTTGTCCACAACCCCGAATCGAACATGAACAACGCCGTCGGCGTGACCAAACTTCTGCAACTGCTGAAAAAGAATATTCTCGTCGGCCTCGGCACGGACGGGATGAACTCGGACATGCTCACGCAGATGCGCTGCGCCTACCTGCTACACCGTCTCGACAACCGCGACCCGCGCGTAGCCTTCATGGAAGCGCCGCAACTCCTGCTGCAAAATAACGCCGATATCGTGGAGCGTCAATTCGGAATCCGCGTCGGGGAGATCGCCGTCGGTCGTCCCGCCGATTTGGCAATTCTGGATTACCGTCCACCCACGCCGTTGAGCGAAGCGAATTTCCTCGGTCACCTCATCTTCGGCCTCGTGGACGCGACTGTGGACACCACCGTCTGCCGCGGAAAGATTTTGATGCAGAACAAGAAGATTCTCACCATGGATGAAGAGCGCATCGCGGCACGCTCACGCGAACTCGCGCCTGTGATGTGGAAGAGGCTGCAGGCAATGTAGTGACCAACGGATTCGTAGCGGATAAGCGGATGGAGTGCGCTCTATCCGCTTATCCGCTTTTTATCCGCTGGTCACTTTTTATCCATACAAATCGGACGAATCATGTCCGCCATACGCTATAATGCGACAGAAGTCATCTCACCAAGTAAACAAGGAATTTCTCTACCGTACAAATGCGAGTAACTTCCGTCACTGCGAGGAGGGTGAACTTCCCGACGAAGCAGTCTCCGTGCCACGAGAGGGGATTGCTTCGGAAAGAACACCCTCGCAATGACGGATGTACGGTAGAGAACAAGGAATAAAACATGGAACGTGTCGCCCTCTATCTGCAAGATTCCCATGACCTACGTGACGGGTTGGACTACGCCCGTTACGCGGAACAGCGCGGCTTCGAAGCAGTATGGCAGGCCGAGAGCCGCCTCGTGCGTGATGCGATTGTCCCGATGGCGGCGTACGCCGCGGTGACGGAACGACTCAAGGTCGGGTCGGGCGTGATCAACAACTGGACGCGCAATATCGGCCTGCTCGCCGCCACCTTCCTGACCCTGGACGATCTCGCCCCGAACCGCGTCATCTGCGGACTGGGCGCCTGGTGGGATCCGCTGGCGAAGAACGTGGGCATCGAGCGCAAGAAACCGCTGACCGCCATGAAAGAGACCGTGCAGGTGATGAAGCGTCTGCTCAATATGGAACGCGTCACCTTCGACGGTGAATTTATTCATGTGAGTGGAATCGAACTGGATGTGGTCTACGGACGCCGCGAGCCGCGCAACATCCCAATCATGATCGGTGCGACGGGCGACCAGATGATGGAAATGACAGGCGAAATTGCCGACGGCGCGGTGCTCAACTATTGCGTCGCCCCTGAATACAACGACAAGGCCATGGAACTGCTCGAAAAGGGCTTGAGGAAATCAGGACGAAACATGGAAAACTTCGACCGTCCGCAACTCATCGTCTGCTCGGTGGATGAGAGCCACGAAAAAGCGGTGGATTACACCAAGATGCTGCTCTGCCAATATCTCGCGCAACAGCCGCACATCGCCAAGGCTTCCAAGGTGTCGGACGAGGTCATCCACGAGATCCAATCCATTTTGGGCTGGCCCGCCACCAAGGAACAGGTCATGAAAGCGAAAGACCTCGTTCCGCACAGTCTCGTCCACAAGATCACGGCTTCGGGGACGCCCGAAGAGGCAAAGGAAAAGGTGGAAGAGTACAAGAAGCGCGGTTGCACCTGTCCCATCCTGTATCCCGTCGGCGGGAATTTCAAATTGCTGATAGACACGTTTGCGCAGAAGTGATCGCCGGCAAGGGCTACCGCTTCGAATCGGCGGCGATCCGCCTTATCAACTCCTTCTCCGCGAACAACATGGGCGGCAAGTCATTAATGTTGAAATATTTCACTTCGGAGATCTCGTTGCTTTCCCGAAACGCGCCATCAACGATGCTACACAAATAGATCAAACTGACGTGATGATCGTCTTTGGAGCTTTCGGCCAGCAGCAATCTTTGAATCCGAATGTGCATAGCCGTTTCTTCGAGAATCTCACGAACTATCGCCTGGTCGGGTTGTTCGCCATATTCCAAAGTCCCTCCAGGAATCCCCCACTCGAATTTTCGATAGGTATGCCTGAACAGCAACACCCGTCCCTGCTCATCGAAGATGAGCGCGGCAACCCCGATTCGAAACTTTGGCCGCACGATCCGCGCGGCGAGGATGTGCATCCAAAGCGGAAACTTTCGCCAAAGACGGAATAGGAATTTCATTGTTCGGGCTTTTGCCGTTACATTTCACCCATCAATTTCACATACTCTTCTGGCGTGATTGAAATCTCGCGCAATATCTCGCGCGCCAGCGGACGGGAGATATCCCTCCCACCATGACTGGGAAGCGTGGTTGTCCTGCCGTCGGGATGGCGATAAAAGACGTGGCTTCCTTTCTGGCGGACAGCGATGAAACCAGGGTGTCGTAAAAATTTATCCATTTATTGACGATGGGATTATAACAAAAGGGCATCGCCCAGGCAGAAAAAAGCGAGCGGCCCCCTCTGCTCACCAATTACCAATCACCATTTACCAATTACCCACCAAGCGTCTCATTCAACCAATCCAAAAACCCCTTCTCCTTCGGCCTGACCGTCGTTCCGAGCGTCTCGGCAAGTTTCTCCATCAACTCGCGCTGGTCCTTCGATAACTTCGTCGGCACTTCCACGTTGACGATCACCAACTGGTCGCCGCGTCCGTTGCGTCGGAGATACGGCACACCCTTGCCGCGCATGTGGAAGACCTTGCCCGGCTGTGTCCCGGCGGGGATGTGGAGTTTATCGTCGCCGTCCAGCGTCGGGACTTTGATGTCCGCGCCCAGGGCGGCCTGCGCGACGTTGATATCGAGGTTGAGCAGGATGTCATTGTCGCGGCGTTTGAAATACTTGTGCGGCTGGACATTCAGCACGAGGAACAGGTTGCCCATCGGCCCGCCGTAAATCCCAGGGCCTCCCTCGCCCGCCAGTCGAATCTGCGTGCCGTGATCCACGCCCGCCGGGATTTGCACTTTCCTCTTGATCCGTTTGTGTTCCAGCCCGCCGCCGCGACAGGTTCGACACGGCGACGAAATGATTTCGCCGCGCCCGTTGCATTGCGGACAGATCGCGGTTTGCATCATCTGGCCGAGAAACGTCTGCCGCACGGTTCGCACCTCGCCCTGTCCCTGGCAGGTGGCGCATTTGACGGGAGTCGTCCCAGGTTCCGCGCCCGAGCCGCCGCAGGTCGAGCAGGTTTCGTCGCGCGAAAACTCGATCTCTTTTTCGACGCCGAAGACGGCCTCCTCGAATTTGAGCGCGACCTCCATTTGCAGGTCGCGCCCGCGGCGCGGCGATTTGCGCGTCCGCCGTCCGCCCATGCCAAAGCCGAACTGCCCGAAGATCTCCTCGAACAGGTCGCCGAAGTCCATGGTGTAATCGTGGAAGCCGCCCAGGTTGCCGAGTCCCTCGCGGCCGAAGCGGTCATAGCGGGCGCGCTTATCGGGATCAGACAACACGCCATAGGCCTCGTTGATCTCCTTGAATTTCTCCTCGGCGTCGGCCTCCTTGTTCACGTCGGGATGATACTGGCGCGCGAGTTTACGGAACGCGCCCTTGATCTCGTCGTCCGACGCGTTCCGTCCCAGGCCGAGGATGTCGTAGTAATCGCGGTTGGACATAACTCTGTCTCGTCATTGCGAGCGAAGCGAAGCAATCTCCGACGTTGCGAGGGGATTGCTTCGTCGCTTCGCTCCTCGCAATGACGGGAGACTACTCCTTCACCTCACCATCCACCACATCGGGACCCGCGTCCGCTTGACCCGCTTGCGGCTCGCCCGACTGCGGCTGCTGATAGACGCTCGCGCCGATCTTCTGGATGACCTGCCCCAGCGCTTCGGCCGCGGACTGGATGGCGGCCACATCCTCGCCCTCCGCGGCTTTCCTGACCTCGGCGGACTTGGCCTCGATTTCGCTTTTCACGTCTGACGGTACTTTGTCGCCAAATTCTTTCAGCGCTTTCTCCGCAGTGTACACGGCGTTATCGGCCTGGTTGCGCGCTTCGATCAAGTCCTTGCGTTTGCGATCCTCTTCGGCGTGCGCCTCCGCGTCCTTCCGCATCTTCTCGACTTCGGACTCGCTCAGTCCCGACGACGCGGTGATGGTGATGTGTTGCGTGCGCCCCGTGGCTTTATCCTTCGCGGTGACTTTCAAAATGCCGTTGGCGTCAATGTCGAAGGTCACTTCGATCTGCGGGATGCCGCGCGGCGCGGGCGGGATTCCATCGAGGATGAATTTGCCCAGCGATTTGTTATCCGCCGCCATCGGGCGCTCGCCCTGCGTGACGTGGATCTCGACCTGCGTCTGGTTATCCGACGCGGTGGAGAAGACCTGCGATTTGCGCGTGGGGATGGTCGTGTTGCGTTCGATTTGGGGAGTGGCGACTCCACCCAACGTCTCGATGGAAAGCGAGAGGGGAGTCACGTCGAGCAGGAGGATATCCTTCACTTCGCCGCCGAGAACGCCCGCCTGAATCGCCGCGCCGACCGCGACCACTTCATCGGGGTTGACGCCCTTGTGCGGTTCCTTGCCGAAGAACTTGCGGACGACTTCCTGCACGGCGGGCATGCGCGTCATCCCGCCGACCAGCACGATCTCGTGGATCTGTCCCGCCGTCAGGTTCGCATCGGACAGGGCTTGCTTGATGGGCGCGACTGTCCGCTCAACGAGGTCGCCCGTCAATTGTTCGAGTTTGGCGCGGGTCAGGGTCGTGACGAGATGCTTGGGCCCCGTCGCGTCCGCGGTGATGTATGGCAGATTGATCTCGGTTTGCATTGTGGTCGAGAGTTCGATCTTGGCTTTTTCCGCGGCTTCCTTCAAACGCTGCAGAGCCTGGCGGTCGTTGCGGAGGTCAATGCTGTTGTCGCGCTTGAACTGATCGGCGAGGAAATCCATGATGCGCTGGTCGAAGTCGTCGCCGCCAAGGAAGGTGTCGCCGCTGGTGGACTTGACCTCGAACACCCCGTCGCCCACCTCCAGCACCGACACGTCGAACGTCCCGCCGCCGAGGTCGTAAACCACGATGGTCTCGTTCTTCTTTTTGTCGAGGCCATACGCGAGGGACGAGGCGGTCGGTTCGTTGATGATGCGCAGCACTTCGAGTCCCGCGATCTTGCCCGCGTCTTTGGTCGCGTTGCGCTGCGCGTCGTTGAAATACGCGGGGACGGTGATGACCGCCTGCGTGACGGGTTCGCCGAGATAGGCCTCCGCGTCGCGCTTGATCTTGGCGAGGATCATCGCCGAGACTTCGGGCGCGCTGTATTCGCGCTCGCCCATCGTCACGCGCACGTCGCCGTTGTCCGCGCCGTTCACGTGATACGGCACGAGCGCTTTGGCGCGCTTCACTTCGGGATCGTCGGCCTTGCGTCCCATGAAACGTTTGATCGAGAAGACCGTGTTGGTGGGGTTGGTGATGGCCTGGTTGCGCGCCACGCGTCCGACGAGGCGCTCGTTGTTCTTGTTGATCGCCACCACCGACGGCACGAGCCGCTCCCCCTCCGCCGATGGGATCACAACCGGTTCGCCGCCCTGCATGAACGCGGCCACCGAGTTGGTCGTGCCGAGGTCAATTCCGATGATTTTGGACATGAAAGAAGTTCTCCTGTTTCAGGTGTCAGGTTTCAGGTGTCAGGTTTCAGGTGTCAAGTGTCAGGTCAGGTGGGCAACCTGACACCTGATACGTGGCACGTGACACGTTCTTATTGCGCCACCCTGACCATTGCCGGCCGAATGACTCTATCGCCCAACATGTAGCCGTTCTGCGCCACCGCGATGACGTGGCCGCTTTTGACCCCGTCGGCGGGTTCGTGCGAGATGGCTTCGTGGAAGTTCGGGTCGAAGGGCTTGCCCTCCGCTTCGATGCGCGTCACGCCTTCCGATTCCAAAATGGTCTGGAATTTGCGCGCGATCAATTCGATGCCCTCCGCCCAGTTCTCCTCCGCGGGACGGTTGGCGAGCGCGCGCTCCAAGTCGTCCAGCACGGGCAGGAATTTTTTGATGATGTCGCCCTTCATCAGGGCACGCTGATTTTCCTGTTCCCGTTGGATTCTGTTCTTGTAATTGATGAACTCGGCCTGGGCGCGCTGCCAGCCATCGCGATGCTCCGCGACTTTGACTTCGGCCTCTTCGAGCCGCTTCATCAATTCTTCGACGTTGACTTCGGCTTGCTCCACGCTTTCGGGAGCCTCAGCGGCCTCGACGGCAGTCTCGGCCGCTTCTTCGGGTTTGGGATGTTTGTGTTTTTTGTCAGTCATACTTTCACTCGGATTTAGTATCGCAAGATTTATCTTGCGCCCTTGGGCAACATGAATGTTGCGGTACTCATTTGTTTTGTCGTCGCGTAATTGGCGTTCTCTAACGCCAAGTTGCGCTAGAGAGTGCAACCTACGCAAGCGCAACTTACGCAAGGGAGATTCATTTCATTCCATGTAGTGACGGTTTCAACCGTCCGAACGACTGAAGTCGTTACTACGTGGGCGTAACATGAATGTTGCGTTACTCTCCTCCAATATTCTCTGTCACCAAATCGCTCAACAAACCCGCCACGAATCGCACGGTGGGAATGGTGCGGGCGTAGGACATGCGCATCGGCCCCAGCACGCCGAGCATACCGGTTGCCAGTCCCGGCACGCCGTAGCGGGCAAGAACCATGGAGCATTGGCGCAACTCTTCCCATCCGCCCTCGCCGCCGATGAGGACTTGCAGCCCGCCCACGGTGGAGCCGGTGGAGGTGCGCGCCAACAGGTCTTGCAGGGCACTCCGCTCCTCGAAGAGACGCAGGGCGCGGCGGGCGTCGTCCGACTCGGCGAATTCGGGTTCGGACAGCAGGTTGGTTTGGCCGTCGGTGTAGATCTGTCCGCTGGCGCGGTCTTCCGTGCGGCGCAGGTCGGCGAGGAGGAGGGTGAGGAGGTCCTGCTCGAGCGGGTCGGAGCGGCTGGGGAGGGAGGAAATCTCCTCGAGGCCGCGCCCGTTCAAGGTCGAGGAAAGACGCGCCGCGGTCTGGCTGAGTCGCTCCTGGCTCACGGGTTCCGCCAACGTCAGAATCTGCTGCGAGACTTCGCCTCCCGCCATTACCAGCACCATGAGGACTTGTCGTCCCTGAGTCGAGATGAGTTCGACGTGCTTGAAGCGGACGCGTTCGGGGTGCGGCGCGGTGACCAGCGAGACGGCCTGCGACTGGTGCGCCAGGACGGACGCGGCGAGAGTCATCCACTGCTCGACATCGGCGCGGGACTGGTAGAACTGATGCGTGATGGTCTGCTGGACGCTCTCGGGCAGTTCGGCCTGGTTCATCATCTGCGCCACGAAAAGGCGATAGCCCTCCTCGGTGGGGACGCGGCCGGCGGAGGTGTGCGGCTGGCGCAGGTAGCCCATCTCGGTCAGCGCGGACATTTCGTTGCGGATGGTGGCCGGGCTGATCTCGAGGCGGTAGCGCGCGACCAGCCGCTTCGAGCCAACGGGTTGGGCGGTCTCGATGTAATCGCGGATGATGAGGAGCAGGAGGGTCTGTTGGCGGTCGGTGAGGGAGGGCATGGTTTTTCGGGAGAACCCCGGTTTCCCGCGAAGCGTCCCCGAAGGGATGCAAGAAACCGGGGTTCTGGTTTCCTGTTAGCACTCGACGAAAGAGAGTGCCAATCGAGCGAGATCAATGATAACATGCGAGAGAAAGGGGCGTCAATAAGAGGAGCGTAAGAGTTATCGAATTTGCCGGAAGATTGGCGCGGCTTTGCCATATAACAGTCGGCCTGCCTCGCGGCAGACCGACTACGAAACTACCTAAACTACCCAACTACGAAACTATTTCCTCCCAAACTTCTTCATCAACAGTTCCTCCAGCGTGGGTTGGCCGATCTCCTGCAACTCGTAGCGGACGCGCTGGCTGGGTTTGTTGATCTTGATGATGCGCGCCAGGTCAATCGGCGTGCCGATGACGACCATATCCACGTCCGAGGCGTTGATGGTGGCTTCGAGGTCCCTGGTCTGCGCGTCGCCGTAGCCCATGGCCGGGAGGATGGGGCCGGTCTTCGGATACTTCGCGTACGTGGCCGCGATGGACTTGACCGCGAACGGGCGCGGGTCCACAATCTCCTTCGCGCCGAAGCGACGCGCCGCCACGTAGCCCGCGCCGTAGGCCATCTCGCCGTGAGTCAGCGTCGGGCCGTCCTCGATGACCAGGACGCGTTTGCCGCGGATCGCCTCGGGGTCTTCGACGAAGAGCGGAGAGGCGGCTTCGATCTGGATCGCGGCCGGGTTCAACCGCCGCAGCGACTCGCGCACCGCGATCACCGCGTCGGGGTCCGCCGTATCCACCTTGTTCAGCACGAACACATCCGCCATGCGGACGTTGGTCTCACCGGGATAATACTTCGTCTCATGGCCGGGGCGATGCGGGTCGGCCACTACGATCTGAAAATCGGGGACGTAGAACGGGAAGTCGTTGTTGCCGCCGTCCCACAGCACGATGTCCACTTCCTTTTCGGCGGCGCGGATGATCTTCTCGTAATCCACGCCCGCGTAGACGATGACGCCGTTGTCAAGGTGCGGCTCGTATTCCTCGCGCTCTTCGATGGTGCATTCGTATTCATCCAAATCATCATAACTGTCATAACGCTGGACTTCCTGCGCGACGAGATTGCCGTACGGCATGGGATGGCGGATGGCCGCGACCTTGTAGCCCATCTCGCGAAGAATCAACGACACCCGCCTCGTGGTCTGACTTTTGCCGGATCCCGTCCGAACCGCGCTGATCGAAACGACGGGCTTCGCGGACTTGATCTGCGTGTAGCGCGTCCCCATGATGCGGAAGTCCGCGCCCGCGGCGTTGACGAGGCTGGCCTTGTGCATCACGTATTCGTGCGGCACGTCCGAGTAGGCGAAGACCACCTGCTCCACGCCGTGTTTCTTGATGAGGTCAACCAATTCCTCCTCGGCGTGGATGGGAATACCCTTCGGATACAGATCGCCCGCTAATTCCTTTGGGTAGAGGCGGCCTTCGATGTCGGGGATCTGGGTGGCAGTAAAAGCCACCACTTCATAATCCTTGTTGCCGCGGAAGAACGTGTTGAAATTGTGAAAGTCGCGTCCCGCCGCGCCCATGATGAGGGTTTTGATTGGCATAGGTTGTCTCCTATTTTCAAACGCTGCGTTGAGGACAGTGTCCGAACAAACTCGGAGTGGGATTTGAGCCTGTCCGTTTTTACCCAACGCGACGTGATTTACAAGATAGTACCGCAAGATTTATCTTGCCTCTCTGGAAGGGCAACATAAATGTTGCGGTACTCATTCATCTTTCACATTTCTTCTTTCATCATTTACATAACATCGGGCGCCTGAATGCCCAGCAAATACAACGCATTCGCCATCGCCTGTTTCGCGGCCATCACCAATTCCAATCGCGCCGCGCGGATTTTCTCCTCCGCCTGGATGACGGGGCATTTGTCATAGAACGAAGCAAACGCTTTGGCGATCTCGTATCCGTGCGTGGCGATGATCAGCGGTTTGTATTCTTCCGCCGCGCGCTGTACTTCGGCAGGGAAGCGAGAGATGGTTTCGATCAGTTCGATTTCGGAGGGGTCGAGAGCGTAGTCGAACGTTGAACGTTGAACGTTCAACGTTGAACGTTCAGCGTTTGCCTTCCTCAGAATCGAATTACACCTCACATGCGCGTACTGGATGTACGGCGCGGCCTGCCCGTTGAAATCCAGCGCGGACTTCCAGTCGAAGGTGACGAGTTTCGTGTTCTCGCGCGCCAGCATGGGATATTTCAGTGCGCCCAGTCCCACCGCCTTCGCCACCGACTCGAGTTGCTCCTCGCTCAGGTTGGGATTTTTCTTTCGGGCTTCCTCGCGAGCGCGGTCAATCGCCTCGCGAATCAGGTTCTCCAGCAGCACCACCGTCCCCTCGCGTGAGGACATGACCACGTTGCCGGGCAACGTCACCAACTCATACGAAACGTGCGCGCACTTGTCCGCGTGTTCGTACCCCGCGATCTCCAAAATCTTGAATACCTGCGTAAAGTGCAGCGACTGGCGCACGTCCACAACATAGATGGATTTTGCCAGGTGGGGATAATCGCGGAATTTGTGCTGCACCAGCGCCAGATCTTCGGTGGCGTAGAGCGCGGTTTCGTCCGAGCGCAGGATGACCGCCGTGCGATACTGTTCCTTTTTCAGCCCGAGGAGTTCGTCAATTTTGACCACCACCGCGCCGCCCTGCGGACGTTCGTCCGTGGCGATGCCTTGCTTCACCAGTTCCTCCACGATCCGCTTGCCGGGCTGTTCCTCTTCGCTGTTGAAATAATATTTGTCGAAACGAATATCCAACACATCATACATCTGGAGGAAGCCCTCCAGCGACCACTGGCGCGTCCGCTCCCACAAATTCACAATTTCAGGGTCGCGCCGGTCCCAGCGCGCGTAGATGGCGCGCACTTCGGCCTCCAGTTCGGAATTCTCTTCGAGCCGCTTCGTCGCCTCGGCGTACACCTTTCCCATCCAGTTGGTGATGTCGGTTTCGGGCTGCTCGCCGTTGTGATATTTCAAGTAGCCCCACAGCCAGCGGATGACGTGCAGTCCCATGTCGCCGGGGTAGTTGGCGCGCACCACCTCGTATCCGGCAAATTCCAAGATGCGGCACAGCGCCTCGCCCAGGATCGTGCCGCGCAGGTGTCCCACGTGGAAGGCCTTGTGCGTGTTGGGGTGGGAAAACTCCACCATGAGACTCTGCCCCTTGGCCGCGCCCCGCCCGAAGTCCGCGCCCGAGGCGAGGACTGAATCCACGACTCGACGCGCGTAGGCGGCCGTCTCGAAGTAGACGTTGAGATAGCCCTTGACCGCCTCGACGCGGCTCACCCCTTCCACGCTTCCCATCTGGACTTTGACCGACTCGGCCAACTCCTGCGCCCGCAACGGGACGGGTTTCCCCGCGCCTCGCCCCGCGCGCGCTTCGTCGGCGGCGGTCTGAAAAAACGATGTGGAGATGCCCCACTCGCCCGCGAAGGGAATCGGCTTCCACGCAAGTTCCGCGAGCGCGATATCTTTCGCCGCGCAGATGGCTTTGATTTTTCCTTCGATGCGCTGTTGAATATCGTTGAACATTGACAGGATTATATCATCTGCGTTTCTCCCCTCTCCCTGAATAGGGAGAGGGGCGGGGGGTGAGGGTCTGGGTGGGGGTAACAAAAGCGGGAGCCTTGCGACTCCCGCTCACGCGCGTACGCGAGTATGCTACTTTGCCTCGGCTTTTTTGGCCGCGGTCTTTTTCACAGGGGCTTTCTTTTTCTTTTCCGGCGCCGCAGGCGCGGGGGCGCTGGCGGCTTTGTGGGCGGCCTTCATCAGGCGGGATTTGCGGCGCGCCGCGTTCTTCGGATGCAGCACACCCTTTTCAGCGGCCTTGTCGAGCGCGCTGATGGCTTCCTTGATGGGGGCCTGCGGGTCCGCGCCGCTGGTCATTGCCGCCCTGGCGGCCTTCACCGCCGTGCGCGCCGCGCCGCGGAAGGCGCGATTGCGCAGGCGCTTCTTTTCATTCTGCTTGTTGCGTTTGATTTGGGACTTGATGTTTGCCACGAGTGTTTCTCCAGTTTTGTTCGTTTCGTTCGCGTAAGTTTTCGATTGTGTAGGTTGCGCTCTCTGGCGCAACTGGCGTTAGAGAACGCCAATTACGCTGGGTTGTTTTCGCAATGCGAGGCGGGATTTTACGTGAGAAGCGCGGATTTGTCCAGCGTTTACGGCGTGTTTGTCGCCGTCGGCGTGGATGGCGCGGTGGGCGTGATCGGCGTGGAGGTGGGCGGACGCGTTTGCGTGGGCGTCACCATGTTGACGGGGATGATCAGTGATTGTCCCACGAACAGGGCATTTGGATCGGTGAGGTTGTTCTCGGCAATGGCAAGGATGGCCTCCTCGGTGCTGTTGAACCTGGCTGCGATGCCGCCCAGCGTATCACCGGCTTTCACAATGTAAGTGATGCGGGTGCCGCGCGCCAGGTCCGGCGGGATGGGCGTGGCGGTCGGCAGTTCCATGCCGGGGTTGGGAATCCAGATGATCTGATTGGGATAGACGATATTGGTGGTTGGGTCAATTCCCAGACCGGGCGTGCCGCCATATGGGTTCAGCAGTTGGATCAACTCGATGCCATCGGGACCCAGCCCGAATTTATCCACGATGGTCGCCAGGTACTCGCCTTCCTGCACCGTATACTGAAACGGCGAGCCGGGCGTGGGCGTGAAGGTGACGGTGGGGGTCAGCGTTTCGGTGGGAACTTCTGTTGCAGTGGCAGTGCTGGTTGGCGGGAGAGTGGGAGTGGGAGTGGGAGTATCCGTCGCGAACAGGTTGCTGATGGGTTTCCCCGGCCCAATGAGCGAGGAACCGATGGCGATCAACCCGATCACCACCAGGACGACCGCTCCAATGGCAAACAGACGCGGTCCCAATGGCTGGCGCCGCCGACGGGAGGCCAGGGGTTTGAAAGTGGATGCGCTTCCGGGTTTGTTCATGGTGTTTTTTTCCTTTTGGCGTTCGGGCAGGCATTTCCTCCCCGAGGCAAAGGCAATTCTACCTGAACTTTTATGATTGCGGGGAATCTGCCCTCATCCGTGCGACTACTTCATGTGACTCTTCAAGAACTTCGCCGTGTACGACCCTTTGACTTTCAGCAATTGCTCCGGCGTCCCCTCGGCCACCACTTCGCCGCCGCGGTCGCCGCCCTCGGGACCGAGGTCAATGATCCAGTCGGCGATCTTCACGATGTCGAGGTTATGTTCGATGATAAGCACCGAGTTGCCCGCGTCCACCAGGCGTTGCAGGACTTCGATGAGTTTGTGGACGTCCGCGGCGTGCAAACCAACGGAGGGTTCGTCTAAAACGTAAAGCGTACGGCCTGTGGCGCGGCGCGATAACTCTTTCGCGAGTTTGACGCGCTGGGCTTCGCCGCCTGAGAGCGTCGTCGCGGGCTGGCCGACGCGGATGTAGCCCAGTCCCACCTCTTGTAACAACTTGAGTTTGTTCACCATGTGGGGGAAGGCCGCGAATGTTCCGAGCGCGTGGTCAACGGTCATGGCGAGCACGTCCGCGATGGAATTGTCCTTGAAGTGGACTTGCAGCGTCTCGCGGTTGAAGCGGCTTCCGTGACACACGTCGCACGGCACGTATACGTCGGGGAGGAACTGCATTTCGATGCGGAGTTCGCCCTGTCCCTGGCACGCTTCACATCGCCCGCCGTGGACGTTGAAGGAGAAGCGGCCAGGCTTGTAGCCGCGCACTTTCGACTCGGGCAACTCCGCGAACAGTTTACGAATTTCATCCCACAGCCCGGTGTACGTGGCGGGGTTGGAGCGCGGCGTGCGGCCAATCGGCGACTGGTCAATGTTGATGATCTTGTCGAGGTATTCGATGCCCTCGATGCGCTCGTGTTCGCCGGGCATGGCGCGCGCGCCCATCAGTTTTTCGGCCAGCGCCTCGTACAGAACATCGGTCATCAGCGTGGACTTGCCCGAACCGCTGACGCCCGTGATGCAGACCAGTTTCCCCAGCGGGATGGTGACGTCAATGCTCTTCAGGTTGTGCGCCCGCGCCCCGACGATTCGCAGCGACTTGCCGTTTCCCGTGCGCCTCTTCTTCGGGACTTCAACCTGCTTGCGCCCCGACAGGTACGCGCCCGTCAACGACCTGGGATGCGCCAGGATCTGCTTCGGCGTCCCCTCGGCGATCACGCGTCCGCCGTGCTCGCCGGCCGCCGGCCCGAGGTCCACGATCCAGTCCGAGGTCAGGATGGTGTCGCTGTCGTGTTCGACGACGAGGACGGTGTTGCCGAGGTCGCGCAATCCCTTGAGCGTGTTCAGCAGGCGGTCGTTGTCGCGTGGGTGGAGACCGATGGAGGGTTCATCGAGGACGTAGAGAACGCCGACGAGCCGCGAGCCGACCTGGGTGGCGAGTCGGATGCGCTGGGCCTCGCCGCCCGAAAGGGTCGCGGCGGAGCGGTTGAGGGTCAGGTAGTCGAGACCGACGTTGACGAGGAAGTTGAGCCGCTCGACAATTTCTTTGAGGATGCGCTCTGAGATGGCCTTCTGGCGGGCCGTTAATTTCTTGCCGAGCTTCGATGCCCATTCCTGCGTGCGGATGACCGGCCAGCCCGTCACGTCAATGATGTTGGCTTCATCAACTGTCACCGCGATGGCCTCGGGGCGCAGGCGTTTGCCGTTGCATGCCGGGCAGGGCTTGTTGGACATGAACTCGCTGATCTTGGCGCGGATGTAATCCGAGTTGGTGTCGCGGTAGCGGCGCTCGAGGTTGGTGACGACTCCCTCGAAGGCGCGCGAAAATTTGAACTCGTTGCCGCTTCCGCTGTGATAGGTCATCTGCACTTGCCTGCCGCCCGTGCCGTAGAGGATGATGTTGAGTTGTTCCTCGGTCAACGCGCTGACGGGTTTGTTGAGGTCAATGTGATAGGCGCGCGCCGCGGCTTCGAGACTCTGCCAATAGTATCCGCCCTCCTCTTTCGGCCCGCTCCACTCCATGCTGACGATGGCGCCATCAATCAGCGTACGATCCCGGTCTGGAATGATGCGGTCGGGATCAATCTCCAGTTTTGTGCCAAGTCCCTGACAATCGGGGCAGGCGCCGTGCGGGGTGTTGAACGAGAAGGTGCGCGGCTCGATCTCAGGGATGGAGACTCCGTGTTCGGGACAGGCGAGGTGTTCGGAGAAATGCAAGTCTTGACCCTCACCCCCTTCACCCCCTCTCCCCAAATGGGGAGAGGGGGACGGGGGGTGAGGGATGTTTACAGTAACATACCCATCCCCAAACTTCAACGCCGTTTCCACAGAATCAGTGAGCCGCGTGCGATTGGCTTTCTTTTCTTCCTTGTCTTCGGGATGCGCGATGACGAGGCGATCCACCACGGCCTCGATGGTGTGAATCTTGTAGCGGTCGAGTTCGATCTCCTCGTCGAGGGAATGAACCGTCCCATCCACGCGGGCGCGGACGAAGCCCGCCTTGCGAATCTCCTCGAACACAGCCTGGTACGTCCCCTTGCGGCCGCGTACGACCGGGGCGAGCAGCAGGATGCGGGTTCCTTCGGGAAGCCCTTCAATGGCATCCACGATCTCCTGCGCGGATTGCTTGACCACCTCGCGTCCGCAGATCGGACAGTGCGGGATGCCGACGCGCGCGAACAGCAGGCGCAGGTAATCGTAAATTTCTGTGACCGTCCCGACCGTCGAGCGCGGGTTATGGCTGGTGGACTTCTGGTCAATCGAGACGGCGGGGGAGAGGCCTTCGATGTAGTCCACGTCGGGCTTGTCCATCTGGCCGATGAACTGGCGCGCGTACGCCGAAAGCGACTCGACGTAGCGGCGCTGTCCCTCGGCGAAGATGGTATCGAAGGCGAGAGACGACTTGCCCGAACCGGAGAGTCCCGTGATGACCACGAACTTGTCGCGCGGGATCTCGACGGTGATATTTTTCAGGTTGTGGACGCGCGCGCCCACGACGCGAATGGAATTGGGTGACATGGGGAACCTTTGAGGGAGTTGGAGAGCAATTTGCGATTATAGCACATTTGTTTCAAAATTTCATCCTTCATCTTTCATCCCTCATCCTTTATACTTCATGCAACTTCTCAAATCCGGCGGGGTTATTGTAAGCGAACCCCGCCGGTAGGATTTTATGGACTTGCCGGAATCGGATTACAAGGAAGATGCAGTGCTGGCGCGCGCCTCCAACGGCGATATGGATGCGTTTGGAGAACTTTACGAGCGCTATACCGACCGCATCTTCAACTACGTCTACTATCGGACGGGGAACATCCACGACGCGGAGGATCTGACGGCGCGCGTCTTCCAGCGGGCGATGAACCACATCCGCAATTACACGGATCGAGGCGTCCCTTTTTCCGCCTGGCTCTATCGCATCGCCCACAACCTGGTCGCCAACTGGCACCGCGACCGCAGCCGCAAGCAGGAAATCCCGCTGGACGACCTGCCCGCGCTGACGGCCAAAGGCGAACACCCGGAATCCCGCCTCGTCCGCACCGAGGAGCAGGAGGCGCTCCTGCGCCTCATCCGCCGACTGCCTCCCGAACGGCAGAACCTGCTGATCCTCAAGTTCGTGGAGAACCTTTCCAACGCCGAGATCGGGCAGATCATGGGACGCAGCGAAGGCGCGGTCAAAAGCCTCTATCACCGCACCCTGCTGGCCCTGCGCGACGAGATCGGCGAACACATCCAGTTCAATGGAGAGTGAGTCATGTTGAGAATCGTCACCGATGGAGCCATTGACTTTCCCGCCGGATGGGAACGCCAATTCGATATCCAAGTGATTCCCATCAATATTCACTTCGGCGAAAAAACCTACATCCAGAACGTGGACATGGACATGGTATCGTTCTACAAGGAGATCGAGACCAACAAGGAACACCCAAGAACCTCCCAGCCCTCTCCCCACCAGTTCGTGGAATTCTATCGCAACCATTTCCAGAAGGGCGAGACCATCCTCTCCATCCACGTCACCAGCAAACTTTCCGGCACCTACGCCTCCTGCGTAGCGGCGGCCGAGGAACTCAAGGGCGAGTACAACATCATCCCCTTCGACTCGCTGGCGGGGAGCGTGGGCGGCGCGTTCCTATGCCGCACGGCGCGCAACCTGGACGCGGCCGGCAAAAGCGCGGCGGAAATCGTGAAACGCCTCGAAGCCATGCGCGAAAATTTACACATCCTCCTGACCCTCGACAACCTGGAATTCGCCAAACGCAGCGGACGCGTCGGCGCGCTCTCGGTGGCGCTCGCCTCGCTGCTGAACGTCAAGCCGATCGCCCGCCTGCAGGACGGCCTCCTTCACATGGTGGAAAAGGTCCGCACGCGCAAGGCCGCCCTGACGCGCGTGGTGGAAATGGCGAAGGAACTGGTGGGCGATTCGCCGCTGGCGGTGGGCGTGGTCCACGCCCGCGACATGGAATCGGCCAAGACCCTGCTCGAAGAGGCGAAGAAGAGCCTCAACGTGAAGGAAGCCGAATTCGCCGAACTGTCCATTTCCCTCACCATCAACCTCGGTCCCGGCACGGTGGGGCTGGTGCTGTATCCTGCGGAATAAACACTGGAATGCCCCGTCGAAAAAAGACCCCCTCTCCCCCAGAGACGCTCACCGATCTCGAGACGCGCCTGGCCGGGACCCTCAAGCCGGTCGCGCCGCCGAGTGGACTGGCGCGGCGGCTGCGCGAGCGCGTGCGCCTGCCCGAGCCGCGCCTGCTGGCCGAGCGCATCGCCAATTGGCGGTTCTTCTTCGTAATCGTCGGCGGGACGATCTCGGGCCTGGCGCTGGTCATCACCCTGGCGCGGGCATTGTTCCACCTGGTGGGGAGGAGACAGTTTCAGTGAGCAGCGATCACCTCAATCCCACCACTTCGAACACCTCCACCGGCTGCGTCTTCCCCTTCACCGTCATCGGCGGGACGGGTTTCGCCTCCACCTGCTTTTTCACGCGCTCGTAGGCCTCACGGCTGATGAGGATCTGATTGCGCGCCGAGTTTTCCTGGATGCGCTTGGCGATGTTCACGCTGTCGCTGATGGCGGTGTATTCCAGCCGTTTTTCGGTGCCGATCAGGCCAAGCACCGCCTCTCCAAAATGAATGCCCGCGCCGAAGGTCAAATGCGCTTCGGCAGGCAGTTCGGCGTATAACGCTTCGACCGATGCGCGGATCGAGAGCGCGGCCTTCACCGCCCGCAGGGTGTGGTCGGGTTGGGGGATGGGGGCGTTGAACCAGGCCATGATGGCGTCGCCCATGAATTTGTCAATCGTCCCCTCTTGTGCGAGAACAGCCTCGGCCATGGCGGCCAGGTAACGGTTCAGGATGGCAACCAGTTTTTCGGGGGATTGTTTTTCGCTGAAGGTGGTGAAACCGCGAATATCGGCGAAGATGGCAGTGATCTCGGTGCGTTTGCCGCCCAGTTGCAGTTTGTTCGGGTCCAGTTGATTGATGACCGCCGGTGAGACCATGCGCTCGAAGAGTTTGCGCTGGGCTTCGAGGCGTTTGCGCTCGGTCAGGTCGTCCAGCACGATGGCCACGCCCTGGGTCTTTTGCGATTCGTCTTTCAGCGGAGAGAGGCTGAAGCGCAGATCCACCGATCCGCGCGAAGGAAGGATGGGGCTGAATTCCAGGTCCATCACGGGCGCGTCCTTCTGGCGGACGGAGGCCAGATGCGGGCGGATCTCGTCCGAAACAGGGGCCAGCGCCTCGTCCACGCGATGACCGAGCAGCTCCTGCGCGGCGCGTCCCAAAATCTGTTCGGCGGCGCGGTTGGCGAGCGTCACCTGCTCCTGCACGTCGGTAGTGATCACACCGCTGGTGATGGAGGCGAAAACGTTCTCCATCAGGTTCTTGAGCCCGGTCACCTCGGCCAGCGTGCGCTTGAGCGAGGAGAACAGGCGGGCGTTGTCAATCGCCACCGCGGCCTGGTTGGCAAAGGCCGAAAGCAGGTCGCGCTCGGTCTCGGTAAAGATGCCCGAGCGGATGCGGTTGTCGGCGTAGATGACGCCGATCAGGTCGTTCTTGACCTTGAGCGGGACGCACAGGATCGAACGCAGGTTGAAGGCGATGATGCTTTCCTGCCCGCTCAGGCGCGGGTCCTCCTGGGCGTTGGTGGTGAGGATGGCTTCGCCCGATTCGACCACCTTCTGGATGACAGTGCGGCTGACGGCCGCCTCGCTGGAGTTGATCGATTCCTTTTCCCAGTTGCGCGCCATGTGCGCCACGAGATGCCCCGCCTCATCCTTTAGCATCAGGAAGCCGCGCTCGGCGCGCGAGAGGCCGACGATGTTGTCCATCACGATGCGCAGGACTTCGTCGAGTTCGAGCGTGGAATTGACCACCTGGCCGATCTCGGTCAGCGCCAGCAGGTGGCGGTATTGCGTCTCGGTGGTGGAGATGAGCCTGCCCAGGCGCTCGAGGTCGCTTTCGGCCTGCGAGAGACCCTCCAGCGTGCCGCTGGGGAATTCGTAGCGCGTGGCCTGCAGGGCGGCGCGCGTCTTTTGCACCACCTGGCGCAGGGCGGTCAGTTGTTCGGCGAGTGCGGCGGGGCGGGTCTTTTCGAGTGTCATGGATGCCCTATTGTATCATTCCCAGGCGCGGCGCAGGGCGGCGAGGAGTCCCTGCCGCAACACGCGCCCGCTTGCGCGGCGCGCGGCGCGCAGGTTTCCGCCGCGCGGCGAAAATTGCGCGGACTGGTATTCCCTCAAGAGAATTTCGATCTCTTCTCCCGCGCGGGGCAGGAGGGCTTTCAGCGCGGCGGCGCGCTCGGCGGGGGTGAGATGCGGCGCGGGGGATTCTCCCAGCCAGTGCAGAATTTGGTTGACGGGATGGAAGGCGCGCTCGAACGGGTCGGCCAGCGCGAACAACGCAAGGTTGCGGACCCAGGCCGGGAACCGCTCGCCGCGCTTTTCCGCGACGGCGAGCGCGTATTCGGCGGCGCGCGCGGTGAGGGTGAAGCGGCGGTTGGCGAACAGCCACGCGGCCGCGGCAAGCGCGAAGGCCGCGATCCACAGCGACACGATCAGCAGGCGCTTCCAATCGGGACTCGCGGGGGAGGGTTCGAGTCCGGGGGATTCCTCCTCGAGCCGGGCGTCGGGATCGCGCCCGGCGTTGGATTCGGCCGGGGGCGGCGCGGCCGGCTCGAGGTCCGCGCGATGCGTTTCCGGGCGCACGAGCGGGTCCTGGTTCACGGTCGGTTCGAATTCCACCCATCCGATGCCGGGGAAGTAAACTTCGGGCCAGGCGTGCATGTCTTTGTAGGATACGCTGTATTTCTGGAAGACGCTCTCCTCGCGAAAGCGCGCCGGCTCGATGGCCTCGCCCTGCGCGAAGCCCACGGCCAGGCGGGCCGGGATGCCCAGCGAACGCAGCAGGAGGACCTCCGCAGTGGCGTAGTAGTTGCAGTAGCCCTGTTTGATTTCGAAGAGGAACCATTCCAACACGTCCGCGCCTTCGGGCGCGGGCGGCACGGTGACCTGGTAATCAATCTGGGCGCGCAGGACGGTGGTGATGGCCTGCGCCTGGTCGTAGGGCGTTTCCAGCCCGAAGGTGACGGAGGAGGCGAAGGCGCGCATCCGCTCGGAAAAATCGGCGGGCAGTTGCAGGTAGCGTTCGGTCACCCAGGCCGGGTAGTCCTCCCCGGCGGCGCGCAGTTCCTCGATGGAGGGGTTGGCGATGGCGGCGCGGGCGCGGTAGGTCTCGCCGGGTTCGAGGTAGGGAAAGGATTCGAGAACCAGGATATCCTGTTGGCCGTCCGCGATGGGGAAGAAGCCCACATCGGCCGGGCGGCTGACCCACAGCGGCTGGGCGGGCAGCGTCAGCACAGCCTGCTGGCGCGTGTAGGAGGTGAAGGAAATTTCGAATTCGTCCCGCCCTTCCAGGTTGGGGATGGGAAGGCCTTCCTCCTCGGGGGAGAATTTTCCGCCCGCCGTTTCGGAGAGGCTCCATCCGCCGTTTTCGTAGCGGTCATAGACGCGGGCGCGCCAGTAGAAGCGCGGCAGTTCCAGCGCCTGGAGGGGGACGCGGATCTCGAGGACGACGGCATCGCCCTGGGCGGCCTGGTTGCCGAGCGGCAGGGCGCGGCGGAAGTACTCGGCGCGTTCGGCCGCGCCCGGGCCTTCGAGCGCGTCGAAGGCGCGGCCCAGGCGGTCGCGCGCCGCGCGCCAGGGGCGGGTGGCTTCCTTCCATTTTTCCTCCAGCGCGGGCGTGCGGCCCAGGTCGAGCGGCAGGCTCCAGGCCAGCAGGATGAGCGCGGCCGCGCCGATCATGGCGCCTATGGTCAGGTCGGGACCGGCTTCGGGGGAGAGATGCACGCCGCGTTGAATCCACGCGGCGCGGTCGCGCAGGTATTTGCCGCGCCCGAGCAAGGTCAGCGCGATGAAGAGGTACACGGCCACCAGCCAGAGGCGATTGGCCGCGCCGCCGTCGAATTGGTGGATGACCAGCGTCGCCAGCCCGGCCGGCAGGATGGCCGCCAGCGTGTTGTTGTGGCGCGTGAGTTGGCAGCCCGAAACCAGCGCGATGCCCCAGTACAGCGCGCCGACGAGCGCGAGGAAGAAGAGCGGGTCTTCCACCGGCCTGTCGGCCGCGAATTCGCTCAACGAGAAGAGCAGGCGTCCGCCCAGCCCGGCCAGCCGTTCGCCCAGGTAGATGTCGCTTTTGTAGTAGGCGGCGATCAACTGGCGCGGGAGAAGCGCCAGGGTGTATCCCCAGGCCAGCAGGCGCACGCCGCGTTTTCCGAAGCGGCTGGCTCCAAGCGCCAATCCCACCAGCGCGCCGATGAAGGCCAGGCTGGCGACCGAGCCGAGGTTTTCCGTCCAATCGGTGACGATCAGGCGCCAGGCGGAGAAGAGGATCGCCAGCAGGTACAACGCGGCGGATGGCAGGTCCCACCAGCGGGAGGGTGACTTTTCCATGCACTGAGTGTACAATGGAGAAACTTCCCCGTCAATTCCAAAAGGAGCGATTCATGGATTCCATCATCTCTTACGGCATTGTCATTGTGGCCGCCTTCCAGCAATTGGGCGATTGGCTGGTTGCCCCCATGCAGTTCTTCTCCTTCCTCGGCTCGGAGGATTTCTTCCTCATTGCCCTGCCGCTGGTGTATTGGTGCCTCGATGCGGGGCTCGGCCTGCGGATCGGCGTGATGCTTTTGTTGAGCAACGGTTTGAATCACCTCTTCAAGATTTCCATACACGGCCCGCGTCCATATTGGGTGAGCCAGGAGGCGCAAGGGTTCGCCTCGGAGACCAGTTTCGGCGCGCCCTCGGGACACGCGCAGATCGCGGCCGGGGTGTGGGGCGTTGCGGCGGCCCGCCTCGCGCGGACGTGGAGCTGGGTTGCCGCCTTCATCGTGATCCTGCTCATCGGCCTCTCGCGCGTCTATCTTGGAGTCCATTTTCCCCACGACGTTCTGCTCGGCTGGCTGCTGGGCGGATTGGCGTTGTGGGCTTTTCTTAAGTTATGGCATCCGCTTGCGGAGCGCGTGAAGAAAATGAGGATGGGCGCGCAGATTTTGCTGGCCTTCGCGGTTTCGCTGGGCGGAATCCTCCTGGCCGCGCTGATCACGTACCTTTCGCGCGAATTCGTCATCCCTGCGGAGTGGGTCGCGAACGCCGCGCGTGTGAGCGAGGAGCCGCTGACTCCTTTCTCCCTCGAGGGCATGGTCACGGCCATGGGCACGCTGTTCGGATTGTTCGCCGGGGTGGCGTGGCTGGCGCCTCGAGGCGGGTTCCAGGCCGCGGGTCCCGCGTGGAAGCGGGCGTTGCGTTACGTCGTCGGGCTGGTCGGCATCGCCGTCTTTTACATCGGTCTAAAACTCGTCTTCCCCGACGGGGAGGATTTCGCCGCGCTGGTTTTCCGTTACGTCCGCTACGCGCTGGTGGGCGCGTGGGTATCGGCGGGCGCGCCGTGGATCTTCGCAAAATTGCAACTTGCAAACAATCCCAACGGGTAGGGGTTGGTCTGATATAATCCGCCACACCTAGGGTATCTTTCATGACTCTCGAACGCGGCACCCTTCTGCACAAACGTTATCGAATCGTCGAGATCCTCGGCCAGGGCGGCATGGGATCGGTCTATCGCGCGGTGGACGAGAACCTGGGCGTGGACGTGGCGCTCAAGGAAAACCTCTTCACCACCGACGAATATTCGCGCCAGTTCCGACTCGAGGCGGTCATCCTCGCCAACCTGCGGCATCCAAACCTGCCGCGCGTCTCCGACCATTTCGTGGTGGGGGACCAGGGGCAGTACCTGGTGATGGATTACATCGAGGGCGAGGACCTGCGCCAGAGGATGGAACGCACCGGCGTCATCAACGAGGACGAGGCGGTCACCATCGGCGCGGCCATGTGCGACGCGCTTTCCTATTTACATTCGCGTCGTCCTCCCATTCTGCACCGCGACCTGAAACCGGGCAACGTCAAGATCACGCCCGACGGCCACATCTTCCTGGTGGACTTTGGCCTGGCGAAAGTGGTGCAGGGCGCGCAGGCCACCACCACCGGGGCGCGCGCCATGACGCCCGGTTATTCCCCGCCCGAACAATACGGCACGGCGCGCACCGATCCGCGCACCGACGTTTATTCACTTGGCGCCACGCTGTACGCCGCGCTGAGCGGCGTCATCCCCGAAGATGGGCTGGCGCGCGCCATGGACAACGCCCAGTTGACCCCGCTTCGCAAGCGGAATCCCAAAATTTCCAAGCGGCTGGCAACCGTTATCGAAAAGGCCATGGCAATTGACCCGGCCGAACGTTACCAGTCGGCGGACGATTTCCAAAAAGCCCTGCTGGCCTCCAAATCCAAGACCCAGCAGTTGACCGGGAGTTATGTCGTCGAGCCTCCGCCGCCCGGTCAGGAGGGCGCGGCCGCGCCGGAGAAGCCGCCCTCCAAGCCTCGCGCCGGCGGTCCGCCCTATCCGCCGGAAGATAACGGCGAAGACAAGCCTTTCCGCCCGCCGAAGAAAAAACCGAAGAAGAGCGGGTGTCTCCCGCGTTTCCTGCTTTTGCTGTTCATCATCGCGGCGGCCTTCCTGGCCTGGAATTATGTGCCGGGCGCGCGGGAACAGGTCAATGTCTGGCTTTCCAGTTTGCGCGCCGCCACCGCCGTGCTGGCATCCACGCCAACGCCCACTGCCAGTC
Organism: Anaerolineales bacterium; assembly: GCA_034411715.1. Taxonomy (GTDB): domain Bacteria; phylum Chloroflexota; class Anaerolineae; order Anaerolineales; family Villigracilaceae; genus Denitrolinea. The sequence continues at coordinate 30,670 of DAOUMJ010000103.1, forward strand.
CATCCCCTTCCCCCGAGCCGACGGCGACGCTCGAGCCCACCCCTTCCCCCCTCCCGCCCACTCTCACGCCCACCGCGACGGAGATTCCCTTCACACCCACGCCGGAGGCCACCTTTACGCCTTCGCCCACTCCCCAGGGCGGCGGAAGCGGGCAGTTCGCTTTCGCCTCCGACCGTTCGGGTATTCCGCAGATCTACGTGGCGAATACGGACGGTAATAACAACGCCAAAGTGATCACGAACATGCCGGGCGGCGCCTGCCAGCCCTCCTGGTCGCCGGATGGGATGCGCCTGGTCTTCACCTCGCCCTGCAGCGGCCCGGCGGAAACGTTCAAGGATTCCAACCTCTATCTGGTGGACACCGACGGCGGCAACCTGGCCACCCTGCTCACCGAGCCGGACGGCGGGTACGATCCTGCCTGGTCGCCGGAGGGGACGCGCATCGCCTTCACCTCGCGCCGCACAGGCCGACCCTCCATTTTCGTCCTCGACCTGGCCTCCAACACCCTCGCCACGCTGTTCCATTCCACGGGCGTATTCGCGCAGGCGCACAGCCCGGCCTGGTCGCCGTTCAGCAACCAGATCGTCTTTGTGGCGGAACGCGGCGGAGTTACGGAGATCTGGGTAATGACGGACACCGGCCTGAACCCGACGCGATTGGTCTACAACGATCCGAAGTATCTGGATTCCAACCCCACCTGGTCGCCGGATGGACTGCTCATCCGCTTCAGCCAGCGGCTGGTCGGGCCCTCTACCATGTGGCTGATGCAGATGGTCTATGAAGAACGCGACTCGATGGCCGCCAGCCGCCTGCCATTCGGGTCGTCCTGGCTCGAAAACGTGGAACACTCCTCGGATGGATTCTGGCTCCTCTTCGAAAGTTTGGGAGAGAACAACAACCGCGATATTTATCTCGTCTCGGCCGGGGGCGGAACCGTCGTTCGCCTCACCAAGGACCCCGGCGCCGATTTCGACCCGGCCTGGAGGCCCGTCCCAGCCCCGTAGCGCAAGTCTATAGACTTGCGCTACTACTGACATGATACGCCGCGCATTGACGCTCGTTTCCTTTGCGGTATAATACCGCCCGCAACCCTGGCCCTGTAGCTCAACGGCAGAGCAGTTGCCTCTTAAGCAATTGGTTGGGCGTTCGAATCGCCCCAGGGTCACCACAAGTCAGGGTCTAACACCGGATAGCGTCCATGCCTGGGTGTTGGACCCGCTCCTTATTAAACAGACAAGAGTGCGGGATAATCCACTTTCAATCAACATCCTGAACAAGAGGCGGAAACCATGAAACAATGCGTCACTTGCCTGGAATGGAAAGACGAGAAGGAATTCAATTTCCGCTATAAGGTTTTGGGAATTCGGCATCCCACTTGCAGGGAATGTCACAAGTCGTTTCGAAAAACCTGGTACGAAAAGAACAAGGCGCGCCATTTGGGAAATGTGAAGGCGCGAAAGCACGAGATGAGGGACATTGCGCGCAATTATGTTTGGGAATATCTCTCCCTCCATCCGTGTGTGGAATGCGGCGAGTCTGATCCTGTTGTGTTGGAATTCCATCATCGGCACGGAAAAGACAAAGCCGTGAGCGAGATGGTGGCAGGCGGGTTTTCCATCGCCACCATCCAGGCGGAGATTGATAAATGCGACGTTCTATGCGCCAATTGCCATCGGAAGAAAACGATGGAAGAGCGGGGATGGTTTCGAGGCAGGAAATAGTCACAATTCCGATTTTTGTTTTTCCCACTCCTTCACCCGTTCCAGCAAATCCCCGATGGGATGCAGGGCGCGCACATCCACCGCCAGGTTTTTGACGCGCGTCTCATCGTATTGGAAAACGCGCCTCCCCGGCGGGATGAAACGGGCGCGGCGGCGAAACTCTGCGCGGGACATCCAGCCCGTCAGGAAGATGTCCATGCCGTAGACCCAGATATTCCCCCATTCGTGCGGATGGATGACGACCGTCTCGCCTCGCGCGGGACCTCGGACGGCCACCCGTCCATCGGGCGGACTCTCCACGTGGAGCGACGCCACCGAAAAGAACGCCGTGGAGGCTTCGACCCTCGTGCGCGGCTTCAACACAATTCTCTCGCTGACGTATTCGCGGCTTTCCACCTGCCCGCTGATCTCAACCGTCATCTCCGCGTCGGATTCGGATTTCAGGGCGAGCCGTCCAAGCGGACTCCACGTCTGCGGGTTGGCCCAGGTCTTCGGGAAGGCGTGTAGCAGATGGACGGGTTGTCCGGCGGCGAGAGCCGCTTGCAGGTCACGCGGCGAGGCGGCGGTGAGCGCGGTCGAAAAGGCGAAGAGGTAAATGTCGTCGTCGTGATGGCCGTCCGCGGCGTCCTGGTCGGAGGGGACGAGGGCGGGGGCATCGAGAAGCAGGCCCGGGTCACGGCGGACGCGGCTGATTTGGCCGCGGTGAGTCAGCATGAAGGATTTCACGTCGCAGCGATGGCCGCCGAGCGAAACATCGTAGCGGTCGGGGTCGGTGAAGGGCGTCGCGCCTTTCACGTCGAAGGGAATGTCGCGCTGGGTGAGGTGGCGGCGGAAGGCCAGTTCCACGGCCACGCCTGCCGCGATGCGGCGCAGACGGTCGTACGGCGTGCCGCCCATGCGGTTGTACGTGTGCGGAAGCGAGCGAACAGCGTACGCGATTCCGCCTTCGATGAGGTCGCGGGGGAAGGGGAGGCGGAGGAGGTCGGTGGGGTTCATGAGTAATCAGTAATCAGTCGCCAGTTTCATTCCTGAACTGTAAACAATACTGATGAAACGTATTGCTCACCCACGCGGAATTAAGCCCGTACGGCGCTAAACGCTGATTATCCTGCAACCAGACGCGCTCATCCTTCAACGTGTAGGTCTTGCCGAGTTCGCGGCCGATGTCCCAGGCCAGCGGATAGATTTTTCCGCCCTTCTTCACGTTCTTGACGATGATGGTGAGATAGGCCTTCTCGCGCAGGATCGGCTTGAGCCGCGCGTAGATGTCCACGAGTTTGGCGAGGAAGGCCTCGTAATCGTCCACGTTGCCGAGGTCGTCCGGATCGTCGGAGTAGAAGACATCCAGATTGCTGGCGGAGCGGCGTTTCTTTTGGGTTTCGGCGCCGCGGGCGTGAAGCATATTCCAATATGGCGGGCTTGTGAGAAGATAGTCAACGATTGGTAATTGGTAATTGGCAATTTGGGACGCGTCCCCATTGATGACTTTCGACGTTAGACCTTCGACCGCTTCACCCAACGCGGCCCTCTCCTCTTCAATAATATTCTGCGCGATCTCCGCGTATTTGGGATTCAACTCGATGCCGTAGGAGTTGCGTCCCGCGCGCAGGGCGGCGATGAGAGTCGAACCTGTCCCTGCCATCGGGTCGAGGACGGTTTGTCCGCGCTTGGTGAAGAATTCGATGAACTCCTGCGCCATCGTCTCCGGGAATTTGGCGGGATGCACCAGCACGCCCTTTTTGCGCGGCGGCGGGTTGTGGATGAACCACGATTTTTGGAATTTCAGCCAGGATTTCGGGTCGAGATCGTTGAGTTTGTTGGGAGGCATGGGGAGATTATAACGGGGGAAGGTGTCAGGTGTCAGGTGCCAAGTTTCAGAGTTTCAGGTGTCAGGTTTCAAGTTCCAGGTTCCATGTTTCAAGTTTCATGCGCCAGGGATGTTATGAACCTGTGTACCTGTGTACCTGTCTACTTATATACCTGTGTCACGGATTTGGATTGACCGCGCGCACGATGAGATCAGTGAATGAAACCGTGACCGGCGTATCTTGGGAAGCGCGGACGAAGAAGCCCAGCGAGCCGGAGGGGAAGACGGGATCGTCCACGCTGAACTGGTAGCGGCCGTTCAGGAAGAAGCGCATCTCGCGTCCCACCGCCCAGACGGCGAGAGTCACTTCGGAGGGGCCGCCGCGCGGCGCGTGCAGGGTGGGGAGGGGAAGTTGAAGCGGGACACGCGCCCCGCTGGTGACGCGGTCGGCCTTGATATCGCCGTTGCAGTTCAGGGTGAAGCGATAATACGAGGCGGGAACGGCGCGCACGAGCAGGCCGTATTCGTCCGCGCCGCGGCAGAGGTGGAGGTGGGCGGCGATCTCGGCGTAGAAATCGCTGAGGAGCAATTCCTGATGCAGGCTCATCAGGTATACGCCGTTGGATGCGGCCAGGGTCAGGCGGCCATCGCGGATGTAGTCCGTGCCGAGGTCGGACCAGTTCGCGGGGTCGGTGAAATCGTCGGTGTAGAGGACGCGTCCGAGGCCGGGCAGGAGATCGGGGGTGGCGGTGGGGGCGATCAACGCGGAGGGGGTGGGCGTGTCGGTGGGCGGGAACCAGACCGGGGTCGGGGAAAGAAGCGGGGTGGGAGTCGGCGGGCGCGGCGTGGCGGTGCCGAGAGTCGGGCGTCCGAGCGCGGAGCAGGAAGTCAGGAGGAGAGTCCAAAACGTAAGACGTAAAACGAAAGTGAGTTTCATCGGAAATTTCAGGATGGAAAATCGGTGTTGATTCACGGGAGGTATTGTACAATATCGCAGAACAAAATGGCATTTTGTTCTACAAACCATTCAGGAGAATCTCATGACCGAAAAGTCTGTGCTGGTGACGGGCGCGTGCGGCGAGATCGGGCAGGCGCTGACGCAGGCGCTGGCGGCGCGCGGCGGCCATCGCATCGTAACCGCCGACCTGGCTCCGCTCCCCGATTCGATTCGGGCGATGTCTGCCGAACACGTGCAGGGCGATCTCGTCAACCGCGTGAAGCAATTCTACGATTACGATTTCGATGTGATCTATCACCTGGCCGCGTCGCTCTCGTCGAAGGCGGAGGTCGCCACGGAGGAGGCGCACCGCATCAACGTGGAGGGGACGATGCAGTTGCTGATGCTGGCGGCGTATAAATCCGAGAAGTATCGCAAGTCGGTCAAGTTCCTGTTTCCGAGTTCGATTGCCGCGTATGGAATGCCCGACCGCGAGACCAAGAGGAAGGCGGGACACGTGAAGGAGGAGGAGTGGGACATTCCGCACACGATGTATGGATGCAATAAACTCTATTGCGAAAAGTTGGGGATTTACTACAGCCGCTTCTACGGACAGCGGCATCTCGACCCCGAACCCCCGGTCATGCTGGACTTTCGGGCGATCCGTTTCCCCGGCCTGATCTCCGCCTTCACCCTCCCCAGCGGCGGGACGAGCGACTACGGCCCCGAGATGCTTCATCATGCGGCGCAAATGAAACCGTATGCGTGCTTCGTCCGCGAGGATACGAAGATTTCATTCATGGCGATGCCCGACGCCATCAAGTCTTTGCTGATGTTGACGGACACGCCGCGCGAGCAACTGACGCAACAGGTCTACAACATCGCGGCATTCGCCATCACCGCCGGCGAGTTCCGCGACCGCGCCGTGAGGGCCTTCCCCGGCGCGCAGATCGCCTTCGAGCCGAACCCGCGCCGACAGGGCATTGTGGACTCGTGGCCCAAAGATGTGAACGACTCGCGCGCCCGCAAGGATTGGAGCTGGAAGCCGGATTACGATGTGGACAGGTTTTTCGAGGAGTATTTCCTGCCGGAGATTCGAAAGCGATATGGGAGATAGAGAACAGAGACATGAAACGATCCCATCTTCTTCTCCTCTTCGCTCTCCTTCTCCTGGGACTCGCGGCCTTTGCCTTTTGGGGCATCCCCTACTTTTTCGAGACGCCCATCCCCGAAGCGATGAGCTCCCCGCTCGGCACGGGAACCGCGAAAGCCGAAGTGACCGCCATCCTCGAAGAGGGGGAGATCACCCTCGGCGAGACGACGCAAAATTATCAACTCCTGCGCGTCCGCCTGCTCGAGGGCGAATTCGTGGGCGTCCCCTTCGACGTTGATTACGGCAGGCGCCAGATCATTCCCCCGGGCGTCCGCTTCGACGTGGGCGACGTGATCCTCGTCAGCCTCAGCCAGGGACCGAACGGCGTGGTCAACGCGCACTTCGCCGATTACGTCCGCACGCCCATGCTCGGCTGGCTTGCCCTCGCCTTCGCGCTTGCCATCGTCGTCACAGGCAAATGGAAGGGCTTTCGCAGCCTGCTCGGCATGGCCTTCAGCCTCACGGTCATCATCGGCTACATCATCCCGCACATCCTGGCGGGCGAAGACCCCGTGCGCGTCAGCATTATCGGCTCGGTCATTCTGTTGACTGTCCCCCTCTATCTGACCTACGGGTGGACGCTCAAGACCCACGCCTCGACGATCGGCATGGTCCTCGTCCTCGTTCTCACCGGGACCCTGGCCTGGTTCGCCATCCACCTGACCCGACTCTCCGGGACGGCCTCCGAGGAGGCGCTCTTCCTCCTTCAAATGTCCAGCGTGACGATCAACCTGCGCGGCCTGACGCTGGGCGGGATGATCATCGGCGCGCTCGGCGTGCTGGACGATCTCGTCACGACCCAATCCTCGGCCGTCTTCGAGCTTCACGCCGCCGACGAGACACTGGGATTTCGCGCCCTCGCGGCGCGCGCCATGCGCATCGGACAGGATCACGTCGCGGCCACGGTCAATACGCTGGTGCTGGCCTACGCGGGCGCGTCGCTCCCCAGCCTGCTGATGTTCACCCTCAATCGCGGAAACTACCTCACCCTCATCAACTTCGAATTCATCGCCGAGGAGGTCGTGCGGACGCTCGTCGGGTCGTTGGGGTTGATCGCCGCGGTTCCCCTCACCACGGTCATCGCCGCCGCGCTGGCCTTGTACAGCCATCGGCTCGGCGAGTGGCGTCATTGGCTGGGGCCGGAAAACGCGGGGGGAGGGTCTATGCATTGAGAAATCAAATATTCTTCTTGCCACCCCGCCCGATTTCGTCTATACTTTCGCCACCTTGTTCAAGGAGGCAGCATGATTACCGTTCGCGAGATGATCCGCAAAAAGGGCGAAGAGGTCTGGTCGGTGGATTCCGAGGCCACGGTCTTCGAGGCCATCAAACTCATGGCGGACAAGAATGCCGGCGCGTTGCTGGTCATCAACGACGGCAGGGTGGCCGGCATCCTTTCGGAGCGCGACTGCATCCGCAGGCTGGATCTGCAGGGACGAAACTCGCGTGAGACCAAAGTGGCCGACATCATGACCACCAAGGTTCTCTATGTGGAGGGCGGGCAATCGCTGGATGAGTGCGTCGCCATCATGATTGACAAGAACATCCGCCACCTGCCCGTCTACGAGGAGGGCAAACTGATCGGCGTCATCTCCGTGCGCGACGCGCTCAAGGAACTGGTGGACCATCAGAAATTCATGATCTCGCAACTCGAGCGCTATATCACGGGTGGGGGACGGTGATCCAGTCCCGAAGAATACTTCCCTGGTGGCTGGCCATCCGCCCGCGGACCCTGCCCGCCGCGGCTTCGGGCGTGGCGATGGGATGCGCGCTGGCCTGGATGGACGGCGCATTCCAACCCCTGCCCGCGCTGGCGGCCCTGGCCGTGGCTTTGCTGCTGCAAATCGGAAGCAACGCGGCCAACGATGTGTTCGATTTCGAACGCGGCGCGGATACCTCCGAGCGGCAGGGTCCCCTGCGCGTAACCCAGGCGGGGCTGCTCACGCCCGCGCAGGTGAAGCGCGGCCTGTGGGTCATCTTCGGCCTGGCCGCGTTGTTCGGACTCTATCTCGCGTTCCTGCGCGGCTGGGTGGTGATCGTCGTCGGGCTGGCCGCGATTCTCTCCGCGATTGCCTACACGGGAGGCCCGTTTCCGCTTGGCTATTACGGCCTCGGCGATATCTTCGTTTTCATCTTCTTCGGCCTCGCGGCCGTGGCAGGGACGTATTTCGTGCAGGCGGGTTCGGTCAGCGCCGCGGCGTGGTGGATGTCCGCGCCTGTCGGATTGATCGTCACCGCGATCCTGGTCGTCAATAATTTGCGCGACATCGAAAACGACAGGCAGGCGGGCAAACGCACCCTGGCTGTCCGCCTCGGCGAGCGCGGCACGCGCCTCGAATATTTGTTGTGCCTGGTCGGCGCGTATTTGGCAATGCCACTCGCGGCCTCGCTGGGGCTTATTCCGTGGACGGGGCTTCTCTCCTGGCTTTCCCTCCCGCTCGCCGTCCAATCCGCGCGGACGGTGTTCACGCGACACGGACGTCCGCTCAATGCCGCGCTGGCGGGCACGGGACAAACCGCGCTCGTATTTAGTTTGCTATTTTGGGTGGGGGTCTGGTTGCCATCAAACTAACCAACGAATTTCCACCTGCACCACTTTCTCTCCAACCAATCCACCGCGAAATACATCCCGAATCCCAGAATGGACATGGCGATCACGCCCGCGTACATGGCGGGATAATTCAACAGCGTGCTGCCATTGTAGTAGATGTAATAGCCCAGTCCGTATCTCGTGGCGAACAACTCGGTGACGTACAGCACCGCCACCGCCGTCCCGATGGATTGGCGCAGCGCGGTCAAGATGGCGGGCAGGCTGGCAGGCAGATAAACGAAGCGGAACAGCGCGCGCCGTCCCGCGCCGAGACTGCGGAGGCTTTGCAAAAGTTGGGGTGGAATCCCCGCGGCCTGGTCGCGCACCAGCACCACGATCTGAAAGAACAGGATCAAAAAGATGATGGCGATCTTGGCCGTATCGCCGATCCCCAAAAACAAGAATACGATGGGAACAAGCACCACTTTCGGGATGGGATACAGCAAATAGATGACGGGCGAAAGAATTCGATTCCACATCCTCGACCCGCCGATGGCCAACCCCGCAGGCGCGGCGGCCAACACCGAGAGCGTCATCCCCGCGCTGACCCGCCACAGGCTGACGCCGAAGTGAACGATAAGTTCGTCTCCCAACTCGCGGAAGAAGACGATGAACACCTCCGTCGGCGCGGGCAGGATGGGACGCTGAATCAACATCGCCGCGGCCTGCCAGAGAAGGAAAAGTCCAATCGCGGCGAGAACCACGTCCTGGCGTTTCATCTTGCTTCCCCTCCAGTACCGCAAGATTTATCTTGCAGGGGGCAACATGAATGTTGCGGTACTTCATGCCGTCTCATGTCTCATCTCCCTCCATAACAACTCGCACAACTCACGATACTCCCGCGAGTTTCGATGACCCTCCATCCCCGCGTTCGGATTCTCGAAGACGCGCGCCTCGCGATTCGGCGCGGCCCCCAGCAGGAGGATCTTCTTTCCCAGCGAGGCGGCCTCTTCGATGGCGTGCGTGACGATGACCAGCGTCAACTTTTGCTCCTCGCACAGGGAAAGCGTCAGGGTTTGCAGGTCGTCGCGGGTGACCGCGTCGAGGGACGAGAAGGGTTCGTCCATCAAAAGCAGATCGGGCTGGAGGGCGAGCGTGCGCGCGATGGCCGTGCGCTGACGCTGCCCGCCGGAGATCTGGGCGGGGAATTTGTGCGCGGCTTCCGCGAGTCCGAGGCGCTCCAGCCAGTAGGGGACGCGGTTTTCCCTCCGAAAATCCTTTGGCGCGTGCTTGCCGTCGGGGCCGTAAAAGGCGCGCACGCGCAACCCCAACTCGGCGTTCTCGCGAACCGTCGCCCAGGGGAGCAGGCCGTAATCCTGCAGGATGAGTCCCGTGCGCGGGCGCGGGCGCGTGAGCGATTCCTCGTCCACGAGAACCTCTCCCGCGTTCGGCGCGCGCAGCCCGGCCAGCAAATACAGCAAGGTGGTCTTGCCGCATCCCGATGGTCCGAGAATCGCCCACGTCTCGCCGCGCGCAACTTCCCAGTTGAAATTCTGGAAGAGCGGAGGGGCGTGAGGGTAGCCGAAGGCGAGGGAGCGTAGGCGAATCATGAATCAACGTAGAACAAGTCTGTAGACTTGTTCGACTACATTACGGCAGAAGCGAGGCGTTCACCGAGTCCGCGTACGAAACGTCCACGGTCAGCATTCCTTTTTCCTTCGCCCAGGCCAGCGCGTCGGCCCACTCGGCTTCAGTCGGGACTCCCGCGGCAGGGAAGGGCGGCACGGCGAATTTTCCGATCAGCGGTTCCGGCACAAGTTTCTGCTCGCTCAACACATTGCTGTATTTCGTTGGGTCGGCATTGAGCAGGGCGGTCGCTTCTTCGATGGCGGCCAGGAAACCCTTGACGGCCTCAGGGGTCGCGTCAATCACGGCTTTGCGGAACGAGATCACGCTGAAGCCGTATTCGGGATGCGACGAATCGTCGGCCACGATCACCGCGCCCTGCTGGACGGCCAGCGAAGCCAGCGGGTCGGGAAGTACGCCCGCCTTGAGTTCGCCCGACGCGAGCAGCGCCATGCGGTCGGGAATTTTCGGCACGGCGATGGTCTTGATCTCGTCCTTCGACAAGCCCTCGGCCTGGAGCAGGCGCTCGGTGACGTATTCGATCACCGTCCCCTGCGAGACGCCGATCTCCACGCCTCGGAGTCCTTGCGCGTCGGTAATGCCGCTTTGCGCGGAGGCGAGAATGAAGAAGTGTCCGTATCCTTCGGCCGGGCGCAGGGCGTAACGCACCGCCTGCATTTGCACCGACTCCTTGTTGAAGTTCATCACGGCCAGCGTTTCGTTGATCGCCCCATCGGCCTGGCCCGCGGCCAGCAACTGATCGCGCTCGGGCGCGGAGGCCACAGGGACGAATTCCACGTTCACGCCATGCCTGGCGAACAGGCCCTCCTGCTGGGCGACGTACATCGGAAGCGTGTCAATGATCGGCAGGACGGCGATCCTGAGCGTGACCGGCGCGGCCGTTGGCGCTTCGGTCTGGACCTCAGGGCCGGGCGCGGTCTCGATGGCCTCCGTCGCAGGGACGGTTGTCGCGGCGGGCGCGCAGGCCGCGAGCAGGGCCGCGAGCAGGATGAGGGTCGAAAGGGTATAACGAAGTTTCATGCAACAATCTCCTGTATGAGAAAATATAGACCCCAGGTTTGAAACCTGTGGATCCGCTTTGGAATTTTTCTGGGCGTGGACGAACCGGTTTCCCGATATCAGCGCTTCACGAAAGCGCGTATTTGGCGTTCTCCCCTGGCGCTTGCCCGCCACACTTGCACCGCACTGCGTTCCCTGGCGCCGCCCGCCAGGGCAGGTGCGGCGCAGTGCAGGTGGGGCAAGTGTAACACCAGATTTGCGCTGCCCCTGCCCTGCGCCTTGAAATTATACAGGCAATCCCGGTCTTTGCAATCGCCTTGAGCGCGCCGGCCAGGAAGACGAAGCGCAGGCCGAGGAAGAGGATAAGGTTGTTTTCTCGAAGGGCATCGGGAGGTTGTACCGCCGAGACCGCAGAGTACGCGGAGACCTGACAATGAAAAACTCTGCGCTCTCGGCGCGCTCTGCGGTTAGTGGACTCATGAAAATCGGAGTTGACAGGGGCGATTATACTTGAAACAGATTCCCTCGCCGGAATCGCAAGTGAATTGCGCGGTGTCGGTTTCCAGGTTGACCGTGTTGAAATCAGCGCGTATAATTCGCTCATCTGGCATTAATTTTATGCCGCCTGCCTTGCGAACCGCGTTTGGGACGTGGTGTGGTTTGTCTAAAAGAGATTATGCGAACTGCCGAATCGCGTGTTGGGCGCTACTGGAAAAATTAGCAAACATGGAAAATAGCAAATCACTCATAGGTAAAGGCTTCATTGCAACGATTGTTGTGGCCGTCCTTGTCCTTCTTGTGCTTCTAGCGATGGGATGGCGCCCGACTTCTGTTGGTATTGACGCTGGACCAGTAAGTATTGAACTTGCTCCAATGACCCCATCTCCTAACAACAATGGCTCGCAAGAAATTGTTAAAGCGTCACCAACACCTCCACTTACAGAAAAATTCCAAATGCTTTCACTAGAGTCTTATTCGGAGTTATCCGCACCAGAGACAAATTTAGGTCTTGCCCCAGGTCAATATTCAGCCTCTGATATTCCATTCACAGTTGGTTGGAAAACCTCTACTCAGTGTTCTCATATCCCTGAACGTCCTCAATCCATCTTTATCGAAACAAATATCCCGAATTCAAGGTATGCTTATTTTTTACTACAAGCGGGATGGGGATGGTCACGATACAGAGATAAAAAAATCGGAGAGATTGTTTTTCACTTCGCCGATAGTAGCTCTACGACCACTTCCTTATCTCTTGGTTACAATATTCGGGATTGGTCACGCAATAACGATAGCAACGTAGTTACTCTCGTGTTTTCGCCAGATGTCATGTCAGCATGGGATGGAACAGCCCCAGATGGCAGGAAAGGCGGTATAGATATGCTAACAATTAGAATACCAGCGGATAAAGCCAGCCAAACGCTGTCAGGTATAGAGATTTTAGATTTATCAGAAACCATTGTTGGTGATATTGACCCCTGCATCCATCTTATTGCGATAACAGTTAGGTATGCTGAATAATTACAGGCGCCCAACACAGCGTCCCAACAAACGAGAATCGACAGGAAAACATCCCCGTTCATTTTCACTGGGACGATGCGAATTTGCGTTGCAGTCCTGTCCTCTGTTGGCAGGTCGAGACTGTCGAAACGCTGTCGAAGGGAAAGCCGCACGCCGGTAAAATAGGGAATTGACCCTATTGCGACTACGGGGAGGGAGAGAAAAACCCTCTCCCTTACCCTCTGCGTCAGCGCCAACATGGAAGGTTAGTATGGCGACAAACGTTCAGAACAAAAAACGAACAACAAGAATACAGCAGTCATCCTATCGGCTTTGATTTGGGCGCTCGCGCATCTGTGGGGACTCGCCAATACCGTGAAACCTTGCCTGTCCCGCCCTGCCGCTACCCTAAAGGGTGCTGCGCGAAGCCTTGCCGTTATCCGCCAATGTGATTCTATGCGGCAAAAGTCAAATGGAGAGATGAGATGAACGAAAAGAAAACGTTTTTACTTGTCGCCTCGGCTCTTTTTCTGGCAGGCATTGCTTGTCAAACCTTGTTCCCAAAAGTGATCCCACCGGGCAGTTTAGAAGAACAGGTTGCCGAAGGCGATATTCGTTTTGTGGGCAAGGGGAATGTAAACAATCCCGGCCTCGGATGTCAAGATCCAACAGCGGCAGTAAGCGTTTACATAGGTCCAAAAACAAAGGAACTGGATGGTGTAACGTTCTATGATTACGTCAACCCCGTGACCGTGAATGCAATCACGGATGGAGTCATGGTAAAGGGTCAAGAATGTGAGAAGGTCGGCCTGGACGAAAAATATGATTGGGCTGCAAAAGGCATCTATTATCCAAAAGAAGAAAAAATCGTGTTTACCACTTGCGCGTCCCAAAACAAATATAGAGCAGAAGGAAGAGCCTTTCTGGTAGGTGAAGGATTTGAAGGTGAGTATTCTTGTTGGGACAAAGAAGTAATGTATGAAGTTGCATTCAGCGCGTATCAAATCAGCAAATAAACAAACCAATTGTTGGGAAGAAGATTTTTCAACCGTCCGGCTTCGTTCCATTCCGTTGTTCGACATGAAATGAGCCTTTCCAAACCTCTTGTTTTTTCTGTCCCTTTCATGCTGCACTCCTTCCGTGTACCAAATCATTATTTGAAATCACGGCCATAGCGCGCTGTTTTGCAAATGTCATGGGACAAATTGGCGATTTATCCTACGCGTGATACACTCGCCCAAACATTTCGGGATGAGGAGAATTGGCGAGATGAAATATTACATCATCGTGAATCCGATTTCGGGACGCGGACAGGCGGAGAAAGCCATCCCGCAGATCGAGGCGCTGCTCCGTTCGTTCAACCTGGACTTCGAGTTGGTCCAGACCGAACGACCCTGGCACGCGGCCGACCTGGCCGAAGGCGCGGCGCGGGCGGGCTTCGACGTGGTCGCCGCCGCCAGCGGGGATGGGACGGCCAACGAGACGCTCAACGGCCTGATGCGGGCGCGGCAGGCGGGATACGATCGCACCGCCTTCAGCGTTCTGCCCGTCGGCACGGGGAACGACATGCTGTTCGGGTTGGGCAGTCATCAGGGCCTGGAGGACGGCGTGCGCGCGCTGGCGGAGAATCATCGCCGCAGAGTTGACGTGGGGTTGGCGCGCGGCGGCGATTATCCCGATGGGCGCTATTTCGCAAACGGGGTGGGGATCGGTTTCGACGCCATGGTGGGATTCGAGGCCATCAAAGTGCGCTGGGCGGTAGGGGTGATTCCCTACCTCATTGGCGTAATCAAAACCATCTTCCTGTACTTCAACGCGCCCAAAGTGGAAATTACACTCGACGGCGAGACCTTCGTCCAGCGTTCGCTCATGACATCCATCATGAACGGACGGCGCATGGGCGGCGGATTTTTGATGGCGCCCGAGGGCAATCCCAATGACGGCTGGCTCGATCTGTGCATCGCCTCCGAGGCCACGCGCCTGCGGCTGTTCCAACTCATCCCCTATTTCCTGAAAGGCACGCAGTTCACCCAACCCGAAGTCAAGAAGCGCCGCGCCCGAAAAATCAGCGTGCGCGCTGTCGAGAACGATCCCCTGCCCGCGCACGCGGATGGCGAAACGCTGTGCGTGAACGGCAGGGAATTACACGTCGAACTTTTTCCCTCCTCGCTGGAATTTGTGACGTTGAGGCAATCGGATTCCAAAGTCTCCTGACTTTGGACAGGGCGGCGCTCCAACGTCGGGAGACGTTGGAGTCCGTATCCAACGACTTATAGTATTACTCCGTGAAAACTACGCCAACCGCGAAGATTTTGCCTCAGTACCGCAAGATTTATCTTGCCCGCGCAGGCGCAAAATGAATTTCCCTGGCACTTGCACGCCAGGGCAAGTGTGCGGTACGAACCGCGCTATGAATCTCCTCCGCTGGTTTGTCTACGTACTCATCAAATTCGGGCTTTCCACCCTCTGCCGCGTGGACGCGCAGGGACTGGAACGCGTCCCCGCGCGCGGGCCGCTGATCGTCGTCTCGAATCACACGGGTTCGCTCGAAGTGCCGATGCTGTTCGCCTGGCTCCAGCCGCGGCCCGTTACGGCGTGGGCCAAGATCGAAACGTGGGACAAACCTTTCATGGCCTGGCTGTTCGACCTGTGGGGCGCGATCCCCGTCCGCCGCGGCGAAGCGGATATGACGGCCACCCGCGCCGCGCTGGACAAACTGGAAGCGGGCTGCATCTTCGGCGTCGCGCCCGAAGGGACGCGCAACAAGACAGGCCGCCTCCTGCGCGCCCACCCCGGCGCGGTGACGCTGGCGCTGCGGAGCGGCGCGCCCCTCCTTCCCATCGCGCACTGGGGCGGGGAAAAGTTCCGCGTCAACCTGGGACGATTCCGCCGCACGGATTTTCATATCCGCGTCGGCAAACCGTTCATCATTCAGAATAGCGGGGAACGAATCACGCGCGAGGAACGTCAGCAGATCGTGGACGAGACGATGTATCAACTGGCCGCGCTCCTGCCCGAGGAATACCGCGGCGAATACGGCGACATGAGCAGGGCAACGACAAGGTTCTTGAAATTTACCGAACCCGTCATTGCGAACCCCGAAAGGGTGAAGCAATCTCCTCCATCGAAACAAGAGATTGCTTCGTCAGGAAAAGCATCATCCTCGTAATGGCGAGAACAAAAGAGGAGATTCACAGTGAACACCCCAAACAATACCTACCAAAGACTCGACCGCGCCGCGCTCTGGCTTATCGTCGGTGAATTCAGCGGCGCGGCGCTCATGCTGGCATTAATGCTCCTGATGATCCTCGGCAACCTGATCTCGCCCTACGCCTTCGATCTGGGCTATCGTGCGGGAGAGGCAATCGCCCTGATCATCGCAATTACCTACGCGCTGGCCTACCTCGCCAACCTGGTCATTGGCATCCTGGGATTGATCCAATATGCGCGCGAAGGGCTCGAGGGATATCCCGGCACGGGTCATTTGCTGAACTGGGTTTTGGTTTCCACCACGCTGTGGATCGCCCTGGTTTTCCTCGCGATCTTCACCGCAAACGGATTCTAGAACTTGTAGAAATACACATTCGTTTCCCACTTTTTGAATCCCACCTTTTGATACAGACGATTGGCCGCCTCGCGCCGCGGGTTGGACGTGAGCGCCACCTCGTCCGCGTTTTTCTCCCGGGCGATCTCCAACGCGCGCTGGATCAACTCGACTCCGATTCCCTGCCCGCGCGCGGACTCGTCCACGACGACATCCTCGATTCGCGCGCGGACCCCGGTCGGGACGCGGTAGACGATGAGCGTCAACATCCCGACGATGGGCGCATTCGTTGTCGCGTCCGCGCGCGCCGTCAGCAGGGTGAGCGCGTCCGAAGACAGCAGGGCCGCCAGATCGTCCCGCGTGAGGCAGGGGGAGGAGATCTTCAGTTGCGGGATGAGCCGCGTCAGCGCGTCCAGCAGTTCATCCGTAACTTGAGTGGCCGATTCGACTTGCATGGGGATTTATCTTGCCCCACCATGCGAAATGAATTTCGCGGTACTATTCTTCGGCCACAGGCTGAGCGCGAAGTAGTAGACGCCGTACAGCAGAGTGACCCACCAGATCCACTTCGGTTCGTTTGGATAGAGAATCAGCCCGACGGCGCCGAGCGCGCCGAAGATGTAGGTGAGGATCAGGGTCAGTTTTTTCAGGCGGACGGTGCGGGTGGGATAGATGTATTTGATGGGGACGAAGATGAGGATGTTGAACAGCGCGAGGAAGCCAAAATTGAGCCAGGGATCGAGGCCGAGGACGAGCATGTAAACGACCAATACGTTCCAGTAATCGGGGAAACCTTTGAAGAAATATTCGTTGGTCGCGTCGGTCTTCGCGTCCACCTGCGAGAATTGGTAAGCCGAGGTGAGCAGGATGGAGACCGCGCAGGGAAGCGCCAGCGCGGCGGGGACGAGCTCCGCTTCGACGAGGAAGAGCGCAGGCACGACCACGTAGGTGAAGTAGTCAATGATGTTGTCCATCAGCGCGCCGTCCACGCCGCTGGCGTAAGTCTTCACGTCGAACCAGCGCGCCAGGATGCCGTCGAAGCCGTCCACGAAGATGGCGGCGGCCATCCAGATGATGGCGAGTTTCCACTCGTGCGCGAAGACCGCGCGCAGGGCGAGGAATCCACACACCGCGCCCGTGGCTGTGAAGAGATGGACGCTCCAGGCGAGGGTTTTACGGACCCAAAGAGGCAGTCTGCTCATGAAAGGCTCCTCACGCAAGATGTCCCCATTTTATTCGATTTCGGGATGTGTGAAACGGTCTCGATCTCCGCTCATTTTCCCCGCCAACTTCTCCACCATCCTTCTCTCCTCCTCCTCGCTCGTCACCTCCCCATCCAGCCTGGCGGCGCGCAGGCGCCACAACATCTCACCGATGCGCGGGCCGAACGGCACGCCCATTTTTTCCAGGGCTTCCCCGTTTGTGACGGGCTTCATCCGTTTCCACTTCGTCAGGTACATCTCCAGATTCTTCCTCGCCTCACCCTCCGCGCAAACCGAGGCGGCCCACAGCGCGTCCGCGGGCAGGCCATCCAGCCGCCGCGCGCACCCGCTAGGACGCAGGCTCGCGATGGATTCCAAATCCGCGAACACCGACGAGGCCGCATTGATCTTCTTCAGCAGATCCGCCGAAAAATGCAAGCGCTTCGACAAGGCGCGAATTTCCTTCGACGACAATCCCATCAACCAGACCGCCCAGCGGAAGTGGACGGGATTCTCGACAGCGGATGGGACAACCCGCGCGCGCTGGAAACGCGCCCGCGCCGCCTCATCCGACGGGAGGGCGGGCCGCACAGCCTGGACGATTCCCAGCTCTAGGAGTTTTTCCATCATCGGGGCGGGGTCTTCCTCTTCGAGAATCAGGTCCAGTTCGTGACGCAGGCGCTCGGGCGAGAGTTTGTCCGCGAAGGGAAGCGCGGCAGGGATCAGCGCTTCGGTGGATGATTCGATCTGGAATCCATACCGCGCCGCGTAGCGGACGGCGCGAAAGAGCCGCGTGGGGTCGTCAATGAACGAATTGGGATGCAGAACGCGCGCCAGGCCGCGTTCCAGGTCGGCCTGCCCGCCGAAGGGATCGGCCAGCTCGCCGTAATGTTCCCCATCCAATCGCACAGCCATGGCGTTGATCGTGAAGTCGCGGCGGCGCAGGTCGTCCTCCAGCGTCCCCAGGCGGACAGTCGGCAAGGCGGCGGGATGGTCATAAGTCTCGGAGCGGGCGGAGATGAGATCGAGGGTGTCAGGTATTGAGGTGTCAGGTGTCAGGTGAGGTGAAAGGAACCAGGTGGCGGTCTTGAACGGCGCGTGGACGGTGACGCGTCCGCCGAAGCGCTGGACGAGCGCGCGTCCGAGTTTGGTGGCGTCGCCCTCCACGACGAGGTCGAAGTCGTTGGTCGGCCTGTCCAGCAGCGCGTCGCGGACGAATCCGCCCACGAGATGGACGGGCATCCCCTGCGCCTCCGCCTGCCCGATGACGCGCTGGAGAATCTCCTTTTGCGCGGCGGAAAGATTTCGATCCAAAAGGGCGGCGATATTTTTCGTCATCGGGAGCGATTGTAGCAGGAAATCGTGTATAATGTGCGCCA
Organism: Anaerolineales bacterium; assembly: GCA_034411715.1. GTDB lineage: Bacteria > Chloroflexota > Anaerolineae > Anaerolineales > Villigracilaceae > Denitrolinea. Next base: position 49,086 of record DAOUMJ010000103.1, read on the forward strand.
TGAAATTTTCCCGCCCGAACCCGTCCCCCGAAGTTCAACCCTCCTGGTCTGGATAGGTTCGTTTTGTCGTCCCCCAACGGCTCCCAGACCCGGCGAGCCGTTTTTGTTTGCGCCTCCCCGCCCTCACCCCCTGCCCCTCTCCCGACAAACACGGGAGAGGGGAGCCGGCCCTCACCCCCGGCCCCTCTCCCCATTCGGGGAGAGGGGAGCCGGCCCTCACCCCCGGCCCCTCTCCCCATTCGGGGGGAGGGGAGAGAATGATGAATGGACATCAAAGAACTCACACAGCGGATGAACGCCTTTGTCGAATCGAAGGGATGGTACGCGGCGGACAGTAAACGCCCGCAAACGCCGAAGAACCTTTCGATCTCGCTGGCGCTGGAGGCCGCCGAGATCATGGAGCATTTTCAATGGCGCGAGGACGCGAAGGACAAGGATGAACTCGCCTCCGAACTCGCGGACGTGACGCTCTACCTCCTGCAACTCGCCTCCGTCACAGGCATTGATTTGGAGCAGGCTGTCTTGAAAAAATTGGAAGTAAATCAATCCCGCGAATGGGATGTAGATTGACACGGACTCCAAAGTCTCCTGACTTTGGAAATCATTCAATCAAGCAGGCAAAGTCTGGAGACTTTGCACTCCGATTTGACAAAGTCTGTTGTACTTTTTCAAATTAACCGAGCAATAAATCTGCGATTAGTACCGCAAGATTTATCTTGCCTCTGCCAGTTTCACCGCAAGTCTGGGGGCAACATAAATGTTGCGGTACTGATACGTACTGATACGGCGCGTTTGGGATTGCTCGGTTTATTTGTTAATCTGTAAGAGACTTTGCACTCCAAGAAGGAATTCATGAAAATAAGCGTATTCGGCGGTTCCCAACCCAAACCAGGCGACGCGGCCTACGAAGAAGCGCGGCTTCTCGGCAAACTCCTCGCGGAGCGCGGACACGTCGTCCTCAACGGCGGCTACATCGGGACGATGGAAGCGGTCTCGCGCGGCGCGGCCGAGGCGGGCGGATACGTCGTCGGCGTCACCTGCGAGGAGATCGAAAGATGGCGTCCCGTTGGCGTAAATCAATGGGTGAAAGAGGAAAAAAGAAAGAAGACGCTGATCGAGCGTTTGCAGGCCATCATCGAGGAAAGCGACGCGTTCATCGCGCTCCCCGGCGGTCCCGGCACATTGACCGAGATCATGCTGACCTGGAATTTGATGATCGTGGAGTCCCGCCACCGGAGCCCGCTCATCCTGGTCGGGGACGGTTGGCAGTCCGTCTTCGCCCAGGTTTTCGAAAAGCAGGGCGCCTACACGCCCGAATTCCAGCGCAACCTGCTACAATTCGCGCCGGACGTTAAAACTGCAATTAAGTTATTAGAGAACAGAGAGTAGAGAACAAAATGGTCGAAGAAAAACTCCCCACCCGCGCCGAAAACTTCGCGGAATGGTACAACCAACTTGTCTTGAAAGCCGAACTCGCCGACTACGCGCCCGTGCGCGGCTGCATGGTCGTTCGTCCCTACGGCTGGGCGTTGTGGGAAAACATCACCGCCGCGCTCGACCGAAGGTTCAAGGACACGGGCCACGTCAATGCGGCCTTCCCCATGCTCATCCCCATGTCGTTCTTCGAAAAGGAAAAGGAACACGTGGAGGGCTTCGCTCCCGAACTGGCGGTCGTCACTCACGGCGGCGGCGAAAAACTCGAAGAGCCTTTGGTCGTGCGTCCCACCTCCGAGACCATCATCGGATACATGTATTCCAAATGGATCAAATCCTGGCGCGACCTGCCTGTGCTGATCAACCAATGGGGTTCGGTGTTGCGCTGGGAACTGCGCACGAAACTATTCCTCCGCACCGCCGAATTCTACTGGCAGGAAGGTCACACCGCGCACGCATCGGCGGAGGAAGCAAAGGAAGAAACCTTCCGCATGTTGGACGTGTACGCAGATTTCGCGATCAACGACTGCGCCGTCCCCGTCATCAAGGGCGTCAAGACCGAAAGCGAAAAATTCGCCGGTGCGGTGATGTCCACCACCATCGAGGCGATGATGCAGGACAAGCGCGCGCTCCAATCCGGCACGTCGCATTATTTCGGTCAGAACTTCGCGAAAGCGTTCGAGATCCAATTTCTGAACAAGGAAAACAAACTCGAATACTGTTACACCACCTCGTGGGGTCTGTCCACGCGCATGATCGGCGCGATCATTATGACGCACGGCGACGACCAGGGCATGGTCATGCCTCCCAAGATCGCGCCCATTCAGGTTGTCATCGTCCCCATCTACAAGAGCGGCGCCGAAAAAAGCAAAGTGATGGAAGTTGCAGATCGAGTCTTCGCTGAGTTAAAAGCCGCGGGTATTCGCATCAAAATGGACGACCGCGAAGGCGTCACGCCCGGATTCAAATTCAACGATTGGGAGATGCGCGGCGTCCCTGTGCGAATCGAGATCGGACCCAGGGATGTGGAAAAAGGCTCGGTCGCGCTGGCAAGACGGGACGTGGCGGGACGCGAGGGCAAATCCTTCGTCTCGCAAACGGGTCTCCCCTCGACCGTGAGCGGACTCCTGTCCGAGATTCATGATTCCCTCCTCAAACGCGCCACAGCCTTCCGCGACGCCAACATCCACGACCCCCAGACCTACGACGAACTCAAGCAGGTCGTTGCCGATGGCTGGGCGTTCTCCTACTGGTGCGGCAGCAAGGAATGCGAAGCGAAAATCAAAGAAGACACCAAAGCCACCGCCCGTTGCATCCCTCTTGAAGGACAGCCCGCGAACAAAGGCAGGTGCATCGTCTGCGGAAACGAAGCCGAGAAGAAAGTGCTGTTCGGCAGAGCGTATTAAAAACCAGTGAGCAGTGATCGGTCATCAGTGACTGGTCACTGCACACTATCCACCGAACCCATGCCCGCCATAGACCTCGCCCGCCTCAAAAAACAAACCGCGCGCCTGGCAGACCTCTTCGACCAGCCGGGCGAATTCCTGCGCGAACACCGCGAGATACTGGACTATTACGTCAATCGCTCGCTGCGGAGCCAGGGCGTGGCGCCTTCGTCCGTTCTTCCAACCTATCGAACACCGGCTGTCGTCCTTCGCCAGATCGAGACCGAACTGGGTCCTTTGGCAGAAGGAAGACCCATCCAGGCGCTCGAACTTGCCGACGCGCTCTGGGATGAAGGCTGGCTCGAAACTCGCCTGCTTGCCGCGTTTCTATTGGGACGCATTCCTCCTCAAGAAGAAAGATTGCTCGCCCGCCTCACTGCATGGACTCAAGCCGTGCGCGACCCAAGCGTCCGCGCCGCACTGCTCACCACCAGCCTCACGCGCCTCCGCAGCGAAACGCCGGACTTATTCCTCGTCCTGGTCAAGGAATGGATGCACCCGGCGCGCCAACGGCTATGGTCGAACGGCATCCAGGCACTCGTCCCCCTCATCAACACCCCCG
>DAOUMJ010000104.1:0-14658 GCA_034411715.1 Anaerolineales bacterium
AGTATGAAATTAATGTTTGTGTGTCGTGATCCTAATTCTGTTGATCGACAAACAGTAGAATATTTTGCTAATGAAGTTGTAAATAGTTATACTGATGAACCGCGGCGGCCGAGCCGATGTATCCCGCCCCGCCGGTAACAAAGATGTTCATAACTTCTCCTAACTCGGACGAGCCGAAACCAAAAAGGGAAAGTCGCGCAAGGTGTGGCTTGCCGGAGGCAAGAGAAACGGGTTTAGCGCGAGGCTTTCCCAACGGCGACTTTCCCCGACGCCGATTGTAGCACGATGAAAAGGATCAGTTGCGTTACACTGATGAGTTGGCGAAGGCGGAGGGGGACGTGACGTGTTGCCGCCTGGTCTTCGAGCGACAGGTCTATCGTTTGGCCGCGACGCGGTTGCGTCCGAGACGTTTGGCCGCGTACATGGCCTGGTCGACGCGGGCGATCAACGCATCGAGAGTGGAAATGGAGGAAGTTAGTTCGGCCACGCCCACGCTGACGGTCACGCGGACATCCCCCTTTTCGTGGCGGACGACCATCTTTTCCACCTCGGCGCGCAGGCGCTCGGCTGCCCTGCGCGCCGCGGCCAGGCGCGCTTCCACGATCAGGGCGATGAATTCCTCGCCGCCGTAGCGGGCGATGGGGTCGGCTTCGCGAAGTTTTTCGCGGCACAGGTTGGCGATGGCGCGCAATACCTGATCTCCGGTGGGATGTCCGTAGGTGTCGTTGACGATCTTGAAGTGGTCAATGTCGAACATCATGATGGAGAGGCGGCGTTTGTAGCGGCGGGCGCGCTCGAATTCGTTGCGGGCCAGTTCCATGAAGTGGCGGCGGTTGTAGAGGCCGGTCAGCCCGTCGGTGATGGCCTGCTGCTGGGCGGCGTCGAACAGGCGGGCGTTCTCGATGGCGACCGCCACCTGCCCGGCGAAGGCACTGACCAGTTCGATATTGTCGGGGGTGAATTGGAAGGGATCGCGGCCGTCTATGGCGAGCAGGCCGATGAGTTCGTTGCGAACGATGAGCGGGACGCCCAGCCAGGAGTGGATGTGGTCGTGCGGGGGCCGGCGAAAGGCGGGGTAGATCTTATCCGCTTCGTGGAGGAGATAGGGTTTGCGCGTCTCGATCACCACCGAATTGGGGTTGTCGGAGTGGACGGGAAAGCGGATGCCGATCACGCGCGAGGGATCGTCCCAGCCTTCGCCGCCGATGATCTCCAGTTCGCCGCCGCGCAGCAACTGGATCGAGGCGCTGTCGTGGGGGAGGACAAAGGCCAGTTGCTCGAGGATGCGGGTGGTGGCCTCGCGCAGGTCGAGCGTTTCGGCCACGGTGGCGCCCGCCCGCCGCAGGGTGTCGGCTTCGTCGGCGCGGCGCTGGGATTCCTCGAGGGCATCGCTGCGGGCGAATGCCAGGGAGATCAGTTCGGTGGCCTGTTCGCCGACGATGATCTCATCGGAGGTAAAGCGATGCGGTTGTGAAAAACCCAGCAATACCGCTCCCAGTTTTTTCTCGTTGGCAGTCATGGGGATGGCGAGGAGGGAGCGGACATTGAAGACGCTTGCAATCCGGGGGCTGACGTAGGGACTGTCGAACACATCCTCCGCCACGAGCAGGTGGCCGGCCTCGAGAACGGACTGGGTGAATGTTTTTTCGCCCGGCTGGAAGCGCATGGCGCGATATTGTTCGGTGGGAAATCCAAAGGAGGCAAAGGGGATGGTCTGCTGGCGGGCGTCGTCCCAGCGCGCCAGAAAGCAATAATCGGCGCGGATCAGGCTTCCCAGGTGGTCCACCAGAATCTGCGCGGTGGCCTGCACGTTGCCCTCTCGCAAGGCGGCGCGGATGATCTCCTGCAGGAGATTTTGGGTGCGCTGGCGCTTGAGCAGGCGCAGTTCGGTCTTGCGGCGTTCGAGGGCCGCGCTGAAGATGCCGGCCGCGGCCGAGAGGGCATCCAATTCGACCTCGCTCCAGTCGCGTTCGCGCAGGCAGTCATCGAAGCCGATGAAACCCCATAATTCCTTCTCGAGGAAGATGGGAACGATGACAATGGAGAGAATTTCCTGCGGTTCCAGCAAAGCCCTTTCCGAAGGAGGAAAATCGCGCACCCGGCCGGAAATGGGGCGGCGATTCTGGAAAGCCTCTTCCCAGCGGCTGAAGCCGGCCTCGATCCAGTCCAGGTTTTGCAGGTTGGGGTTGTCAATCTGGGGCGGCACGCTGGGCGCGGCCCACTCGAATCGCTGGCTGACGAGCGAGACGCCTTCCTCGGAAAGATGGCGCTCGAAGATGTAGACGCGGCTGACTTCGGCGGCGGTCCCCAGTCGTTCCAGCACCTGCGGAACGCCCTCTTCCCAGGCGGAGGTCAGGAACTGTTCCGCCGCCAGGCTGACGGCGCGCAGGATGTCGTCGCGGCAGCGCAGGGCCTCCTCCGCCTGCTGGCGCTCGGTGACATCGCGAAGGATAACCAGATGGGAAACGTTTTCGGGACGACTGCGCGCCTGGAGCGTCCGCATGGGTGAGACGTGGATCTCGAATTGCCGCGTCCCGCCCCCGACGTTCATGATGCGCGGGCGGCGGTTTTTCCTCTCTTCCAGCAGGGGTATGATGTTGTCGCCGTACGCGCAGACCCGTTCGGCCGCCTGTCCGAGACATTCATCGGCCTTTTTCCCAAATATCCTTTCCGCCGCCTCGTTCATGAACAGGACGCGGCGTTTGCGGTCCAGGAGGAGGATGCCGTCGGCCAGGCCGTCGAGGATGGCGCTCTGCGCGGGAGGGAACAGGTCCAAAAACCGGTAGCGAGTGATGGCCCAGGCCAGCGCCAGGCCGGAGGGGAGAAATACGAAAGGCGTCGGGTCTATGCCGGAGACGGGAAGCAGGTCGAACACGTACAGCGCGTTGCCCAGCACCGGCGCGGAGGCGGCGATGACCGCCGCCGCGGCCTGCGAGCGATAGAGGCGCGGGGCGCGCAGGGCGCCCAGAATGATGATGATGCTGCCGAGCAGGATAAGGGCATAAGAATAGACGACGTTCACCCAGAACATCGGTCCGTAAGAGGGGGCCAGGAGGATCAGCCCGCCGTATTGGACGAAATCGATCGAACTCCAGATTAGGCGATGCGATTCGTTCGTCCAGAAGAGCGCCACGGTGATCAGCGGGATGAGGGACAACGGGATCCAGCGGCGGCGGGTCAGCAGGGATGCGCGGCCGGTATATTCCAGGGCGAATGCCAGCCACAGAACGGGGGCGGCCGCGATGCCCGGATATTCCACTTCTGCCCAGAAGATCTTCTGCGGCAGGGAACCGGCGAATACCTCCATCCCATAGCCCAGGCTCCAGACCGCCATGGCCGCCATCAGCCATGTAAAAATCCGCCCCACCGGCGATTCACGGCGATGCCAGCCGTATAATCCCAGAACGGCGTACAACCCGGCAACGAGAAGCAGGGTGAGCGGGATCATGTCGGCGGCATGGAACCAGGCTGGCGAGAAACTCATTGCTGGCGTCCTTTGTTTTGATTTTACATGGGGTTTTTGCCGGGAAGCATTGCAATATGCGGACACGCCTTGCAGTTACGACAGGGGCGCGAAGCGAGCCTGTGGGGAAGAAAAACGCCGCATCCCTGCGGCGGCGTTTTCTTTGGAACATCAGACGATCCTGTTCGGATCGAGAATGTACTGCCACCAGTTGTTGTGAACGCCGCTCCTGCGCCCGGCCGCGTGCGGGATATGTTTCAGCCACCACTGATGGTGCAGGCGGATGTCGCCGTTTCCCCATTCGGCGGAGGCGACGGTTCGCACATCGCCCTTGAAGTTTGGGAAGTTCAGCAGCCAGTCATGGCACTCGCTGGGGACCGGGCGCGGGTTGTTCCAGTCGTAATCGCGTTCGCTGTTGGGGGCGTAGTGGATGTTGCCGCAGGCCGCCCGGCCCGGCGCGATCTTGTCGTAGCGGGCGAAGCGCGTCCACAGGTTGGCTTCGCCTGTCAGCCTCTCGAAGGTTTTCGCCAGGATCGATTCGACGCGGTGGCCGAACGATTCGAGCATTTCGCCCACGAAGCGTTCGTAATTGAATCCCATCACCACGAAACGGCGGGGGCAGGATTCGGTATTTTTGAGCGGCGGGGCGTTGCACCAAAACGCGCCCGCGCCGCCCATGATCGATTCGTAGAAACCGGCGTGCGGGAAGGCGAAGAGCCATACCTCGCCGATCGCGCCGCTGGCGACTTTGGAGAGGATGTCGAAGCGCGAGAGAATGGCCGCGTAATCCGCCTCCTGCGGCTGGTGCGGCTGGGCCGCGCCGCGCAGCACCTCCAGGTAGGATTGCGGGGTGTAGCGAAAGCCATCCACCTTGGCGGGGAACTCGTTCAACTCGACGCGCTGGACGATCTCATAACGCGCCATGCCGTGACTGTGCTGCAGAATGTCGCCCGCGCAGGCGGCGCCCAGGTCGTCGGGGCGATGCCAGTTCATCTTCTGCGAGAGTTTCTGTCCGCCATCCATCAGCGGGTCGTAGACGATGAGCATCACCTTGCTGGTCGTCGGGAGGGCAGGCTCGTCGTCGTTATCGGGCAGGGGCGCGGGGGGAGGAGCGGACGGAGGGGGGGCTGGGGCCGGCTTCTTCCAGAAGAGGGACAGGATGAAGTCCAGGAGGGAGGCGAGAAAATTGCCGGAGGATTTGGTCATGCGCGCTCCTTTTTGGCGGCGCAAATCGCCGATTGCATTGTGGCGCAAATTGGCAATTTGCGTTACTGCGCTACGGCACGCCGGCGGTGAAATACACCTGGCCGCCGTCCGCCAGGTACAGGACGCGGCTGGGGCTGAATGCCATCGCGCCCAATTGTCCGGCCGGCAGGGACCCGGCGGCCGCATCCAAAATGGCCTGCAGTTCGAAGCCGCGCGCGCCCAGGCGATGGACCGAGCGGCCTTCCGCGTCCAGCAGGAGCAGGACGGGATCGGGCAGGCCGGTCAACATCAACTGGGTGTAATGCGCCTGCCCGAAAACATTCATTTCTCCGTAGGCAGGGAAGGGGTTCGCCAGTTGCGCCGGGGAATCACAGCGGGTGGGAACGGTCTCGATGCGGCTGTAGATGCAGTGCGTGAGTCGCCCATCCGCGTGAAGGAGGTATAGTTCGTCGCCGCTGACGGCGATGTCAATGGCATCCTGAATTTCGGGGATCTGGGCGCCGAAGAACAACAGGGGCGGGTCAACGTAGACGCCGTCCTTGTCCGTATAGATCCAGACGGCGCGGGCGGGGGCGTCCAGCACGAAGAGCCTGCCGCCGTCGAGCGCCATGCCGGTGACGCGGCCCCAGTTGGTGGCGGGCGGCGTGAGCGGAAAGGCGGTGGGCGTCTGGCCCGGAGCGCAATACAACAGATTGCCGGCCGCGTCCACGCCCAGCGCCGACGAGTTGAGCGTGTTCAAGCGCGGCAGCGCCTGCAGGTCCACCAGCGAGCCGATGGTGTGGTTGCCGTACACGCCGGGCTTGCAGTCGAAATTGAGATCGAATTCGTAGCCGCGCCCGGTGACGGCGGCGCGCAGGATCTCTCCCCGCGCGGCGTCGAGCATGTACAGGTCGGAATCGCTGGCGGCCATGCGGCTGATCTGGGCGTTCAACGCGGGATTGAAGGCCGGCCGGAATTGCAGGCGCGTCACGCCCAGCAGGGCGTCGAGGCGCGCCTGCGCCTCCTGCCGCAGGGCGGCCGTATCGGGTGTGACGCGGTAGGTTTCGGCCTGCGCCACGCGCAGCTGCACGGCGGTCCACGCCTCGCGTTGGAGGACGGGATCGGTCTCGGCCATGGCCTTCTGCCGCAGTGCCTGGGCCTGCGCCAGGTGAAAATCGTACTGCGAACTGACGCCGAAGCGCATGTAGACCAACACGCCGATCGTCACAACGATGAGCGGCGCCACCAGGGCGATGAGCGCCATGGCCGGCAGCGGCAGGGAGAGGTCCGATTCGCCGCCGGGCAGGAGATGGGGCAGGAACTTGCGGAGCGCGGCGCCGACCCGCGCCGTCAGGCCGCGCCAGGCCTGGAGGCCGCCCACCGCGGCGCGCGCCGTCCGACGCTGCGCTTCGACGCGGCGCCGGGCGATTTCCTCCGCCGAGCGGCGCGGCGCAGACGAAACGTCCACCGTCTCGAGTTCGGGTTCCTCCTCGTCCGCGGTGGGAGCGGATTCGATGGCGGGTTCGGGAGGCATTGCCCGCGGAATGGACGGCGGGAATTGACGCGCCAGGGCGGCCGAAGCGAGTTGCTCCACAAGCGCCTCGTCGGCCGCGGCGGGCTGGGGAGGGATGGCGTAGGCGGAGGGGCCTTCGCCGGGCGGGCGTCCCACCACGTGCGCGGGGGTGGAATCCAGCCCGGCCGCGGGCGCGGGTTTGGAGAGGGAAGAGGCCGGGGAGGAGCCAGACGGCCCGGGCGTGGAAGGAGGCGGGAAGAAGAGCGGGGCCGGAGGCGCGGCCGGGGAGGAATCCGCAAGCCCGGGCGTGGAAGGAGGCGCATCCAGCGCGATATGGAATTTTCCCGTCCCCTCCGTCACGTGGATGAGCGCGCCGTTCACGTCGCCTTCGACCAGGGCCATCATCCGCTTGCGCGTGGATTCGATGGGAGGCAGGCCGCGATCCGAAGCGAGCGCGCCTTCCCAGGCGGGAGGCAGTTTGGGGCAGAGAAGCAGGCGGTCGCCGGGCTGGAGTTCGATCTGTGAAAAATACTGGCTGATGGACTGGCTGAGGCCGAGGCCCTTGCCGGCGAGGGCGGGATCGTGCAGATGACGGATATTTCCGCCGTGCAATGAGATCGCGTGCGTGGGGCCGCACTGCAAGACGGTAAGCGAGGTTTCGCGCAGGGCCGCCAGCGTGAGCCAGCCGATGGCGTATTGCCCGCGCCCGGTGGTGGACAGGTTGCGCTCGAGCAGGGCGCGGTTGACCGACTCGGCCGCGGCGCGCAGGGCGGCGGTGAGGGCGCCGTGGGTGTTGTGAAAGGCGGCGGCGGCTTCGCCCGCCAGTTTTTCGTATTCCTCGCGGGCAAAGGGGGCGTTGCCGTTGAGCAGGAGCGAGACGAGCAGGGGGTTGCGCTCGCGGCCGCGCGCGGTTTTGCGCGGCGGCGCGAAGGCCAGCAGGCCCGGCGGGCGCGCCTGTTCCTGTCCGTTGAGGCGATAGAGGCTGAGGAGATTCAGGTCTATGGACACAGCGTTCCACCATCCCGCAAGAGTTGGAGGGGGGGTACGCTCATTATACTGGTAAAACTTCTTCGCGATTGTTTCTGCGTTTCGATCCCCATCCTTGATTAGCATTACAGCGCAAGGTAGGCAGACGTTACACCGCCCTGGCGGGCGGCGCCAGGGGAGAACGTCTGCCTACGCTTGTAGCGTAAGAGACGCTCTCTAGCGTTGGACTTTGCGCTGTAATGTTAGTGCCTATCCGAAAAAAACCGGGTCGCGGACGTTTTTTCCATAGCCCGGTTGAATCAAAACCCTGCCGCCTTCGAAGGCCGGTTTGCCGCGCAATACGACTTTCGTGACTTTTCCCCTCACTTTCCACCCCTCGAAGGGGGTCCAGCCGCAGCGCGTGAATTGATTCTGCGCCCTGATCTCATAGACCGCATGTTCGTCCACTTCGATCCACGTTTCTGGTTGTTCGGGGAGATGAAAGATTTTGCGCGGGTTGACGACGGATCTTTGGATAATGTCGTCAATGGTCAATCGTTTTTCGTTTACGGCGGTCAATAACAATGGCAGCAGCGTTTCCAGGCCCGGGAAGCCGGGGGGAGGGTTGTCGGAGTCTTTTTCTTCGAGGGTGTGGGGGGCGTGGTCGGTGGCGAAGCAGTCAATCAGGTCCATGTATTTCCAGAGGGTTTCAACGTCCTCTTTGGTTGCAAGGCGCGGGCGAACCTCGAGCCTGCCCTCCCCCCTCGTTTCCTCTCTCGATTCCGGGAGGGGGGTGAGAGAGGAGGGTTTCGATAAAAACAGATGGTGCGGGCAGACTTCGCACGTCACTTTGATGCCCCGTTCCTTTGCGGCTTTGATGAGCAGGATTTCCTCCTTCAAGGAGACGTGCGCGATATGCACGGGACGGTCGTAAATGGCGGCGAGGAGGATCCCGGCGGCCATGGTCCGCGATTCGGCGTGGAGGACGATGGGAGAGTCTTTTGGGAACGCGGCGAAGTGCCGCATCCACACGGTCATATCGTCCAGGCGCAGTTCGCCGAAGGTGGAGTCGAGGTACATTTTCAGGCCCGCGCATCCGGCCGCGAGGGAGGCGGCAATGTCGGAATTGTTTGAGGCCGCGCCGAGAAATTGGGCGTAATCGCAGCGCGCGCTGCGTTTGGCGGCGCCCAGCGCGAGATCCAGGGTGGAGGCGTCGAAGATGGGCGGCCTGGTATTGGGCATGGCGAGGATCATCGTCACGCCGCCGGCAAGGGCGGCCTGGGTGGCGGTGTCCCAGTTCTCTTTGTGCGTTTGCCCGGGTTCGCGCACGTGGACATGAGGATCAATCAGGCCGGGGAGTTGGATCATGTGTCGGGTTTTTAGACAAAAAAGAGAGTCGACTCAGGGGCCGGGAAAACCATCTTCCCGCAACCCGCCATCGAGCGCGTTCGCTGCGAAGCGTCTCTGCCGTCCGCCTACCAATCGTTGCTTTTCTCATACCCCAGCCTCACCAGCAGATCCCCCGCGACATCCTTGAACAGCCGCTTGTGTTCCTCCGTGAAAAACTCGCGCCAGCCGCCCGTTTTGCCGGAGCGGAAGGTGTGACTCTTCCTCGGCTGGATCGCGTCCATCAGAATTGACATTGCCTGTTGGCGCGGCGTGGGGATTTTGCAGCCCGTCTTTTCCACTTCATCGAGCATGGACGCGAGGGTCGCATCGCGGTTGTCCACCAAATCCTCGTAGCGGACACACATCACGCCTGGGGTGGCGAGCCATTGGAAGACGCCTTCGTAGCGTCCCTTCACGCTGACCATGTACAGGCCGTCGCGGTCAATGCCTGTGATTGCAACCCGGAGCCGCTTGCCAAAATCGGGGAGCAAATTGTAGAAATCGTGCATGCCGTGTTCTTCGTACATCTCGGTGGCGAAGAAGACCTGCGAGACGAGCAGGTCGCGCGGGTCGCGGTAAATGAAGAAGTTGACGCGCCCGCGCGAGGTCAGGAATGAGACATTTTCGGGGGTCGCGTCCACATATCCCCAGCCGATCACGCCCGATGGAATCCGTTTCAGTTCTGTCAAAATTTCGTTTTGTGTGTTGCGTGTTCCGTTTTTGGTAATTGTCCGAATCGGCTCGGCTTCGACGTAGCGATAGGGCATGATGCGCGTGAAGCCGTTGAGAACCTGCAGCAGCAAATGCGATCCGCTCTTGGGCTTGGCGTTGCCGAAGATGGGCGGCGCGTCGTCGAAAGAGATTCGCTTCCAACGCGCGATGGCTTGCGCGGTTTTTCCGAGGGGACGAAGCGAGCGGCGGATGGATTGCGAAATCGTCATATCCCAAATTTACCACAAAGGGACACAAAGAATCCTTCGTGTCCCTGGCTTGAAAATGGAGCGGACTCCAACGTCTCCCGACGTTGGCTCCAAAGTCTGGAGACTTTGGAGTCCGTCATTCGTTACGCAGTACGCAACACGCAACACGTTTATTCATCATTGACGCGGCGCAACTTCCTCAACGACGGTTTCTCGGATTCGTACACGCGCTTCACGCCGTCGCCGAGTGAAGCCTCGGTCACGCGAATATATTTCACCAGCCGCTCGAAGCCGCCAGGCTCCACCGACGCGGCCTGGTCGCTGCCCCACATGGCGCGGTCGAGCGTGAGATGTCGCTCCACCATGCACGCGCCGAGCGAGACGGCAATCGTCGAGGGGACGAGTCCGACCTCGTGTCCCGAATAGCCGATGGGGTTGTTGGGAAATTCGCGGCGCAGCGTTTCGATCATTTTGAGATTCAATTCTTCGGGTTCGCACGGATACGTGCTGGTGCAGTGCATGACAACGAGATTCTCCTCGCCGACTGTCTTCACGCCTTTGTGAATTTGCGCCATCGTGGACATGCCCGTCGAAAGGATGATCGGCTTGCCCGTCTTGCGGACGTGCTTGAGCAGGTTGTGATCCGTCAGCGAGGCGGAAGGAATTTTGTAGGCGGGCGTGTCGAACTGTTCCATGAAATCCACGGCGGGTTCGTCCCACACCGAGACCATCCACGGGACGCCTTTTTCTTTGCAGTAGCGGTCAATCTCGCGGTATTGCTCTTCGTTGAACTCGACCTTGTGGCGATATTCGATATAGGGGATGTAACCCCACGGCGTCTCGCGCATTTGACTCTTCTGCGCTTCGGGCGTCGAGACATCGGGCGTGCGCTTCTGGAACTTGACCGCGTCCGCGCCCGCGTGCACCGCGGCGTTGATCATCTCTTTGGCGATGTTCAGATCGCCGTTGTGGTTGATGCCGATCTCGGCGATGACGTAGGCGGGATGTCCGTCGCCGACGGTTCGATTTCCAAATATAATTTCGCGTGCCATTTGATCTCCTTTTTTCTGGACACGGATTTCGCGGACGATCCGTCATTGCGAGGAGGGTGTTCTTCCCGACGAAGCAATCTCCGCGCACAGGAGAGGATTGCTTCGCAACGAACGCTCGCAATGACGGTTGCCAGTGTCTCCGTGCAAACCGCGTTTATCCGTGTACGATCTTTTCCAACACCAACTCGCACAACTCACGCACCGCGCCATGACCGCCCGCGCGGGACAGCACGTGATCGGCGGCGCGCAGCACTTCGGGATACGCGTCCGCGACCGCCACCGCCCAGCCCGCGATCTCGAAGCACGGCAGGTCGTTCAGGTCGTTGCCGATGTAGATCACCTGCGACGCGTCCACGTTCTTTTCGATGAGCAACTTTTTGAGCGCCTCGCCCTTACTGCGGATGTCCACGCCCTGCACCGATTCGACTCCCATCTTCCCGGCGCGCGCGCGGACGACGGGATTGGGTTCCGACGACAGGATCATGACCTCGATTCCGCGCTCCCTCAAATCCCGCACCCGCATCGAATCTGACCGTGAGGCGACTACCGTTTCCTTGCCGTTTTCGTCCGTCCAGACGCGGTTGTCTGTGATGACGCCGTCGAAGTCCGAGACGATCAACTTGACGGACGCGGGTATCGGCCTGCGGACGCGTCCCGCCCAAACCATGTCGAGTCCGCCCGCGGCGACGAGATGCTCGTAGCGCGCCCAATCCTGCAAATTGTCAATGTCCACGGTGAAGCGCGGATCAATCACGAGAGGATAAATGTTTTTGCCGCTCATCGAGCCGTTGAGAATCGTCGCGGCGCGGATGGCGTCAATGTGACCCGTCTGCCAGTAAATCGGCGGCAGAACTTGACGCGGCGCGTTGTATGGTTCTTCGATTCCATCTACGTCGAGCAGGTTCTTCATTGGACTGTTCTCATCCGTGAGACGCCACATTTTATGCGGATTCTGTCCCGCAGGGACGACGCCGCGCACGCTGTCCGCGTCGGGATGGGCGAGCAGCATCCTGACTGCCTCGTCCACCAATCCGCGCGGACGGATGGGCGAGGTGGGACGCAACTGTACAACCACATCGGGCTTATAACCCTCGTGTTCGTCCAGCCATTTCAGCGCGTGGACGAACACGGGCAGGTCGGTGGTGTTGTCCTGTGCGAACTCGGCGGGACGCAGGAAGGGCGTCTCCGCGCCGAATTGACGCGCAACCGCCGCGATCTCCTCGTCGTCCGTGCTGACGAGGACGCGCGTCACCGATTGCGCCTGCTTCGCCGCGGCAATGCTCCAGGCGATCAGCGGGTAGCCCGCAAAGTTGCGGATATTCTTGCGCGGGATTCCCTTGGAGCCACCGCGCGCGGGGATGAGGGCGAGGGTGTCAGTCATCAGTTATCAGTGAGTGGTAATTGGTAAATGGTAATTCTCTACTTTAACATCCGTCATTGCGAGGGCGTTCTTCCCGAAGCAATCTCCTGGGAGGCGAGGGGATTGCTTCGCTCGAAGAACACTCGCTCGCAATGACGGGCAGGTTCAGTTGCGGCTGGAGAGCGCGCTATGCCTCGCGGTGTGGTTAGGGCAAAGGCAATTACCAATCGCCAATTATTAATTACCAATCACCATTTACCACGCAGTCCAACCGCCGTCTACAACGACATTATTGCCTGTCATATAGGACGAAGCATCAGACGCCAAAAACAACAGCGCGCCGTTCATTTCATCCTTCTTCGCCATGCGACCCAAAATAGTTTTTGCGGAATAATTCTGGACAAAATAGTCTTCGTGATTGTTGAACACACCGCCTGGAGTCAATGCGTTGACGCGGATTTCCGTGCCAGCGTAATACGCGGCGAGATATTTGGTGAATCCCAGCACGCCCGCTTTGGTGACGGTGTAGTAGACAGGCTTGTACGCGACGCGCTTGCCGTCTTTGATGTAAATTCGCTGGTCGGGAGCGTCCAGTCCGTAAGTCGAACAGATGTTGATGACGCTGCCCTTCTTGCCCTGCGCGATCATCGGTTTGACGCACGCCTGTGTGACTAGAAAAATTCCCGTCAGATTCACGTTCAGCGCCGCATTCCAGTCCTTGAGCGGATAATCCTCGAACGCGCCTGGCGCGATGCCCTTGGCGGCTGCGTCGGGATCGAATTTCGGGTCGAGGGCCGCGGAGTTGACGAGGATGTCCAGCCGCCCGAACGCCGCGAGAACCGCCGCGACCATCGCGTCCACCGACTCGGGCTGGGTGATGTCGGTCGCGATTCCGAGGGCGCGGTAGCCGCCGCGGGTCAGGTCGTCCGCCACTTGTTTGGCCGCGTCCGCGTTCAAGTCCACGACCGCGACAGCCGCGCCCGCCTCCGCCAGCGTGCGGCAAAATTCCTTGCCAAGCAGACCAACTCCGCCCGTGACGACGGCGACGCGGTTGGTCAGGTCGAATTTTTCCTGAATGGTCATTTGCACTCCAGCAGTACCGCGACATTCATGTCGCCCCTCGTGAGGCGAAATAAATTTCGCGGTACGTCTTACGGCGGCGCGGAATAGACGGCGCTCCCGGCGGATTTCATGACAAGATACAAACCCTCGGTCAATCGCGCAAGATCCTCCTGATCTTCGCCGCCCACGTTGAACACCACCAGCAGGGCGCGGCCTGAAAGCACATCCTGGCGGATGAATTCCACGCCCGCGTCGAAATTATCCCTCGCGAGTCCCGTCACGGGGTCCACGCGTTCGGCCAGGACGCGGCAGGGATGTCCTGTGTAAAGATAGACCGCGCCCGGCTCGTTGGTGTAGATGACCGTGCCGGCCGGCGTCTCGCGCAGGTATGCCATGACCTTCGAATCGTACCACCTGAAGGACGCGAATCCCTGCCCGCCTTTCGCGAGTTCCGTCACGGTTCGCGCCTGACCGACGGCGGATACGCTAAAGATGAGCAGTCCCAAGCCGACGACGATTCCCTGCCCCGCGCGGCCCGCGCGTTTCCACATCCACGCCCCCGCGCCGACGAGGAGCAGCAGCAGCGGCAAATAGACCGGCGCGAGGATGCGCGCTTTCAGCGGCGTGCTGGCGTCGAAGAGGCTGATCGAAAACAGCACGGAGGCGAGATAGCCGAAGATGTATAAGCCGTTGGTGAAGGCCAGCGGCTCTCCTCTCCCGTCATCGGGAGAGGGGCTGGGGGTGAAGGCAACCCACGCGCCCCATCCCAACCACACCAATAACCCCAACGTGATAATAATGATGATTGCTACAAAAATCTCCGGCGTCTGGAACAACTCGCGCCGCCACTCTTCCACTGGAACTACGAACTCAGAGAATGTCCGCAGGCCCTGCAGGAGGGTATCTCCCGTCACGGGATGCCAGACAAAGATTCGATTGGTGGTGTTCCCCGCGACGATGCGGTTGCGGATGCCCCACGCCAGAACGAGGGGCATGAAACTGGCGAGGAAAATCCCGGCAGAGGACAGGCGTTTTTTCCGGGTAGCGGTGAGAAGGATGAGCGCGACAATGAACGTCGCGACGAGAGCGAGACCGGAGTAACGTGTCAGGTAGGCGAGGGAGGCGAGAAAGCCAGCGGCGATAAGCCAGAAGGTCGGGCGAATGAATTCGCGCCAACCTTTGCGAAGTCCGCCTTCGCGGACTTCTCCGCGCGAGCCGATAAAGGTCGGCTTTGCAGGCGTTGAGGCGATTTCAATCGCCAAAGCCCGGTCAAAACATAAAAACGCCAGCAGGCTGAAAAACAAAAACAGCGGCTCGCTCATCGCCACAGCGTGGACGCGCAGGAGCGAATCGTTGACGATGAACAACGCGGCCAGAACGATCCCCGCGATGGATGATTTCGTCATCCGCCAGCCGAGCAGGCCGAGCAGCGACGCGTTCACGCCGAAGAGTAACGCGTTGAGCAGGCGCGCGCCGTTGATGGGATTGATCCCTGCCAGGCCGATCAGGGCGAGGGTTCCAGAAAACGCGGGGGGAAAATGAGTGACGGGTTTGTTCGATTCGAGCCACGCCGCGCGATACCCGTCCCCTGCCAGCAGGCTGCGCGCTCCCGCGATGTACGCGATGGAATCGTCCGAGAGGCCGAGGCCCTCGGGGGTGGCCTTGAAGAGTAGAAACGCTCCCAGAACGGCGAGCAGGCCAAAGGCGATGCCCTGAGCACGTCGAAGGGTCAGGAAAGAAGCGAGGGA
>DAOUMJ010000105.1:0-30587 GCA_034411715.1 Anaerolineales bacterium
TGCTCGAACAGGGCCAAACCGGACTGAGCATCGCCTTTGATCTGGCGACCCTGATGGGCTACGACACCGACCAGCCCGAAGCCCTGGGCGAATTCGGCAAGTGCGGCGTGGCGGTCTCCTCGCTCAAGGATATGGAAATCCTGCTCGATGGCATCCCGCTCGATAAAGTGTCCAGCAGCATGACCATCAACTCGCCCGCGCCCATCATCTGGGCCATGTACATCGCCGCCGCGGAAAAACAGGGCGTGCGTTCAGACCAGTTGCGCGGCACCATCCAGAACGACATCCTGAAAGAGTTCATCGCGCAAAAGGAATTCATCTTCCCGCCCCATCCGTCCATGCGCCTCGTGGTGGACACGATGGAGTTCGGCTCGCAGAAGGTTCCGCAATGGAACACCATCTCCATCAGCGGATACCACATCCGCGAAGCCGGTTCCACCGCCGCGCAGGAACTGGCATTCACCCTCGCCGACGGGATGGAATACGTGCGCTGGGGAATCCAACGCGGCCTGGACGTGGACGAGTTCGCGCCGCGCCTTTCCTTCTTCTTCAATGCCCACAACGATTTCTTCGAGGAGATCGCCAAATACCGCGCCGCGCGTCGCATCTGGGCGCGCGAGATGAAAGAGACGTTCAAAGCGAAGAACCCGCGCTCGTGGTTGCTGCGTTTCCACACACAGACGGCGGGCGTCAGTCTCACCGCGCAGCAGCCCGAAAACAACGTGGTGCGCGTCGCCATCCAGGCGCTGGCGGCCGTCCTCGGCGGGACGCAATCGCTCCACACCAACTCACTCGATGAGGCGCTCGCCCTCCCTTCGGAACATGCAGTGACGATTGCCCTCCGCACCCAGCAGATCATCGCCGAGGAGTCGGGCGCGGCGAACACGGTGGACCCGCTCGGCGGTTCGTTCTTTGTCGAAGCGCAGACGGACCGCATCGAGAAGCAGGCGCGCGAGTACTTCCGCAGAATCGAAGAATTGGGCGGCGTCATCCCCGCCATCGAAAAGGGATTCTTCCAAAGCGAGATCGCCGACGCCGCCTACCGCTATCAGCGTGAGATTGACGAGGGCATCCGCAAGATCGTGGGCGTGAACGCTTATGAGGAAAAGAAGCCGCTCACCATTCCCCTGCTCGAAATGGACCCGCAAGGCTACAAACGCCAGGTGACGCGTCTCGAGGAGGCGCGCCGCACGCGCGACGCCGGCCGCGTGGGACAGGCCCTGGATCGCCTCCGCATCGCCTGCCAGGGGACCGAGAACACCATGCCGTACATCCTCGACGCCGTCCGCGCCTACGCCACGCTGGGCGAGATTGTCAACGTGATGAAGGAAGTGTTCGGAACGTACGAGGAGCCAACGTGGATCTAGCGCCGCGCGCCGGGATGAAATCTTCGATTCAGGTACAATAGCCCAATGCCCCACGAACACAACTTCGACCTGCCGCATCCGCGCCCCCTGCTCATCGTCATCTCGGGGCCGTCGGGCGTGGGCAAGGATACCGTCATCCAGCGCATGAAGGAGCGCGGCCTGCCGTTCCATTTCGTCGTCACCGCCACCACGCGGCCAAAACGTCCCGATGAAGTCCACGGGCGCGATTACTGGTTCGTCGGCAAGGACGAGTTCGCGCGCATGATCGAAACGGACGAGTTGATCGAGTACGCCATCGTCTACGGCGATTACAAAGGCATTCCCAAGGGACAAGTCCGCGACGCTCTCGCCAGCGGCAAGGACGTGATCCTCCGTATTGACGTGCAGGGCGCGGAGACCGTCCGCAAACTCGCGCCCGAGGCTTTGCTCATCTTCCTTACCACCGAAACCGAGGAGGAACTCGTCCGCCGCCTCGAAACCCGCAAGACCGAAACCGCCGAGGAACTCAAACTCCGCATCGCCACCGCCCGCAAGGAACTCCAGCGCATCGAAGCCTTCGATTACGTCATCCTCAATCACGACTTCCATCTCGACGAAAGCGTGGACTCCATCCGCGCCATCATCAACGCGGAACATCATCGCGTCAAACCCCGCCAGGTGACACTGTGAATCAATATCCCGCCTCCTCTCCTGATCCCTCGACTTCGCTCGGGACAAGTCTTCCGCCGGCCGCGCCTCCTAGCGGCCCCATCGCCCTTCGGCTTCCGTCCGCGTCCCCGCGCGTCACCCACGCCATCCTCGGGCTGACGATCTTCGTTTACCTGCTGCAACTCGCTTCGAACTTCCTCCTCGGCTACGACCTGCCGATCATCCTCGGCGCCAAATCCAGCGAACTGATCCGCGAGGGACAGATCTGGCGGTTGCTCACGCCCATCCTTCTGCACGGTTCGCTCTGGCACATCGCTTTCAACATGTACGCGCTGTTCGCGCTGGGACAGGGGCTGGAACGCCGCTTCGGCCACTTCCGTTTTTTGGCGCTCTACCTGCTGGCGGGATTTTCGGGCAACGTGCTTTCCTTTCTCTTCACCAGCGGATACTCGGTCGGCTCGTCCACGTCCATTTTTGGGTTGATCGCCGCCGAGGGAATTTTTCTCTACCAGAACCGTAAATTATTCGGCGAGGAAGCGAAACAGGCCATCGGGCATGTCGTTTCGGTGGCGGTCATCAACCTCTTCATCGGCTTTTCGAGCGGCGGGCTGATTGATAACTGGGGCCACATCGGCGGCCTGCTGGGAGGCCTGATCTTCGCCTGGTTCGGCGGTCCGCTCTGGCAGGTGGAGGGACTCTACCCCCTGCTCCGCCTGGTGGACCGGCGCGAGAGCCGCGACGCGGTTCTGGGCGCGGCCGCGACGCTGATCGTCTTTGGAGGGTTGGCGATGCTCGGCATGGCTTCCGTGATCGTTCCGTAAAATGCAGAACCCCGTTTTCCCGAAGAAAACGGGGCTCTGAAACCTGTTGTTTCTCCTTACGCGCTGTGCGCCAGGCGCGGGTCGAGCGCGTCGCGCAGGCCGTCTCCCAGCAGGTTGAAGGATAGCACCGTCAACATGATGGCAAAACCGGGCAGGAAAACCAGGTGCGGCGCGGTGAAAACCTGGTTGCGTTCCGAACCGAGCATGGAGCCCCATTCCGGCATGGGAGGCTGCGCGCCCAGCCCCAAAAAGGAAAGCGCGGCCGCGTCGAGGATGGCAGTGGCGATGCCGAGCGTCCCCTGCACGATGAGGGGCGTGAGGGCGTTGGGCAGGATGCGCAGAAAGAGGATCTGGGCGTGGGATCCGCCCAGGGCGCGCGTTGCAGATACAAAGTCCAGTTCGCGAACCGAGAGGACGGAGGCGCGCACGACGCGCGCGTAGGCCGGGATGGAGACGATGCCGATGGCCAGCAGGGCGTTTGTCAGCCCGGGCCCCAGCACGGTCACGATGGCAATCGCCAGCAGGAGGGAGGGAAAGGCCAGCAGGACATCCATGACGCGCATGATGACATTGTCAATCCAGCCGCCAAAGTACCCGCTCAAGGCGCCGAGAACGGTGCCGATGATAATGGCGAAGGTGACGGTGGAGAAGCCGATCCACAGGCTGATGCGCGTGCCGTACAACAGGCGGCTGAACTGGTCGCGCACATTGCCGTCAATACCGGCGATGTGCTGCGGCTGGTCTTCGGGACATCCCAGCAGGTGGATGCAGGGGGCCTGCCGTTGTTTGACCGGTTCGACGCCGATCAATACCTGGATGGGATCGTAAGGAGCGATCCACGGCGCGGTGGCGGCAATGAAAATCAGGATGCCTAGTATCACCATCCCCACCACAGCGGAACGGCGACGGAACAAACGTCTTCTCGTGAGTTGCCACAGGCTGACCGATTTGAGGGATACGCCTTCGGCGTCGAGGTTTGTGGCTTTGCTATCCTGTGTCATGTTCGGTTCCTAACTGAGGTGGATGCGAGGGTCGAGGTAGGCGTACGAAATGTCCACCAAGAGATTGAGGAGCACGAAAAAAACCGCGATCACCACGGTGAATGCCTGTACGATTCCATAGTCGCGGGCGGTGATGGCTTCGAAGAGAGTGCGCCCCACCCCGGAGAGTCCAAAGACGGTCTCGGTAAGCACCGCGCCGCCCAGCAGGCTCCCCAGTGAGAGCCCGATAACAGTCACCAGCGGCAGGAGGGAATTGCGAAAGGCGTGTTTCAGCACCACCCCGCTGCGCGAAAGTCCCTTGGCGCGGGCGGTGCGGATGTAATCCTGGCCGAGAACATCCAGCATGGAGGAGCGCGCCATGCGGGCGATCAATGCCATGGGGATGGTGCCGAGCGCCACGGCAGGCAGGATCATGTGTTCAACCGCATCCCGCAGAAGTTTCCAGTTGGCGGTCAGGAGCGCGTTCAGAATGTTCATGCGGCTGATGAAATCGAAAAGAGCAGGCAGAAATCCCGACTCCGGGAGGTTCAATCCCCACACCTCGGCCACCGGCGGGGCCGGGATTCCAGGGCTTACCCGCCCGGAGGGGGGCAGCCAGAAGGGGGTATCCTTGAGCAGGAGGGAAAACACATAGACAAGCATCAGTCCCAGCCAAAAGACCGGCATGGACACGCCGATATTGGCCCAGACCATGGTGACGACATCCACCCAGGAATTATGTTTGACAGCGGAAATAATGCCAAGCGGAATCCCAACTAAGATGGCAATGAGCAGGGCCGAAAAACTGAGTTCGACGGTGGTGGGCAGGCGTTCCGCCAGCAGGCGCGTCACCGGCAGGCCGAAGCGAATGGATTGCCCAAATTCTCCCCGCGCGATCTCTTCGATGTAAATGCCGAATTGGGTCAGGATCGGTTTGTCCAGCCCCTTTTCCCGGATGAAGCGATCACAAACGGCGTCGGTGGCTTTTTCACCCAGGATGGCGCGGCAGGGATCGCCAGGAATCAACCGCGCCAGCGCAAACGTGACAAGCAAAATGCCGAACAGGACCGGAATGGCCGCAAACACACGCCGCACAATGTACTGGAGCATGGAATGTCCCTTTGCGAATACGGGATGGCGGTTCCCCGCCATCCCGTATCGTCATTGATCAAACAGGGATGGAGCCTATTTCCACATCAGGCCCCACAGGTAGTCGAAGTACTCCCACAGGTTGGTGTTACCCACGTGGAAGGGCGACCCCGGGTTGAGACCCATGTTGAAGGTGGCAACCACATCCTTGGCGTCGAGATCGCTGCCGTCATGGAACTTGACGCCCTGGCGCAGTGTGCAGACCCACACCGTCGAGTCTTCGTTCGGGGTGCAGGATTCAGCCAGCGCGGGCTTGGCGTCCGTCCCGTTGACCTCGTAGGCGTACAGGCCTTCCATGACCTGCTCGCAGGCGCGCAGGGATTCGCCGTCGGTCTCGTCGGCGCAGAACATGCTGATGGGTTCGGCGTTCTGCATCCACACGAACACCTCGCGGTCACCGGGCTTGGAGTGGGCGAAGACCTCGGAGGTCAGCGGGCTGGCCTGCGGGTTTTCCACATCCGCGAGATAGGCTGCGGCGGAACCGCCGTGGGCAATCGGCACCATCGGAACCAGTTCGCGAATGGCGTTGTTGGCCGCGACGTAATACGATTCGGCATCAGCCGGGATACCGATCTGGCCGCCCGCGATCAGGTTCTCGTAGATCTCGGGGAAGGTGGTGCCGAACTGCTGCACATCCTTGCCGAAGTGGTAATCCAGGAAGTTGGTAACGTGCGGATAGTCCGCGCCCCAACCCAGCAGGTGGAAGCCATTCAACTGACCGCTGCCCGAGGCCTCGATGAAGGCGCCGGATTCCATCACCACGATCTCGGCGTCAATGTTCAGGTTCTCTTTCAACTGAGCCTGAATATCCTGGGCCACGTTGCCCACCTGGGGCAGGTAGCCGCGCACAACGTCGCGGTAATACAGTTTGGTCTGGAAGCCATCCGGGAAGCCGGCTTCGGCCAGCAGGGCTTTCCCCGCCGCGGGATCGAAGTCGTACCAGGGATCGCCCACACAACCATTCGGGATGGAGCAGGGCGTGAAGTGCGAGGCGACTTCCGAGCCGGCGGGGTAGAAGGTATCCACAATGCGCTGGCGGTCAATGCCCATGGCAATCGCCTGGCGAACCTTGACATTGTCGAAGGGCGGGAAGGTGTTCGTCACGCCGACGTAGAACACGTTCAACGCCGGGCGAAGGGCGATTTGCAGGGTGGGATCGGCCTCAATGGTGGCGAAATCATCCGGGCCCACATTGTCGAAGCCGTCAATCGTGCCGGCCTGCAGTTCGAGCAGGCGGGCGGCGGATTCGGTGGACCAGCGGAAGACCAGCGTTTCCGCGGCCAGGGGCGCCTCTCCCCAATAGTTCGGGTTCTTCACGAAGGTGATGCTTTCGCCGCGCTTCCATTCGCTGACCATGTAGGGGCCGGTGCCGATCGGGTGTTCGAGGCCTTCACTGGTGCGAGTCTCCTCCCCGGCGGTGGCCTCGACCCACTCGGACGGGTAGATGGCGAATGGGCTGAAGGCGATCTTCGAGAGGAAGGCCGCATCGGTCTTGCACAGCGTGAAGGTCACGGTGGACGCATCGGTGGCCTCAATGGACTTGAAATAGCCGCCATAATCGCAATCCGATACAGACAGGCTCGTGCCATCAAACGTGGCAACCGGGACCTTCTCGGGAGCGGGCGGTTCCGTCGCGGGGGGTTCCGTCGCCGGCGGTTCGGTCATCGGCGGTTCGGTCGCCGGAGCGGGTGTCGCGGTGGCCTTCGGGCCGCAGGCCGCCAGGATCATGCTGGCCAGCACAAGCGCCGAAAGCAGGAAAAACAGTTTCTTGTTCACGGTTCTCTCCTCCAGGTTGAGAGTTTGGGTAAGGTGACGAACATTGTTCAACGAACTGCCATCAAATTTGGGGCTTGCACCTCCTTTCGAACCGTTCCTGCGTAAGGTTGCGAAATTATACAGCAAAATCCGATTCAGTACACCGGCAACGGGACGCCCCATCCGTTCAACTGGACCTCGCCCGGCTCCCGCGCCCACACGCCGGGGATGACCGTCCCGCAGCGCTCGCATTTCCCCTCCCCCGTAATTCGGTACGCGCGGACCGTGTAGCCGCGTCGCTCGACGACCGGCCGATTGCACCCCGGGCAGAACGTGTCTTCGTACTCGCCCACCCGTCCCGGCAAATTCCCCGCGTAAACGAAGCGCAGTCCCGCCTCGCGGCCGATGTCCGCCGCGCGTTGCAACGTGCGCGCGTCGGTGTTGTCGTGATCCGTCATCTTATAGTCCTGGTGAAAAGCCGTCACGTGCCAGGGAATATCGGGCGAGAGTCCCGCCAGGAAGCGCGCCGCGTCCCACAGTTCCTCATTGCTGTCGTTGAAGCCCGGCACGACCAGCGTCACCACCTCCACCCAGATTCCCATCTCGCGGGCGCGCTTGATTCCATCCAGCGTGTTCTGTAATACCCCGCCCAGTTTGCGATAGTTCTTATCGTTCATGGACTTCAAATCCACTTTATAGGCGTCCAGGTACGGACGCAGGTATTCCATCACCTCGGGCGTGTTGTTGCCATTGGAAACGTACGCGCACTTCAACCCCGCGGCCTTGGCCCCCTTGAAGATGGCCGCCGCCCACTCGCTGGTGATGAGCGGTTCGTTATACGAGGAGACGATCACGGAGGAGCGCGTCCGCCGCGCCGCGTCCACCATCTGCGCCGGCGTAATTTTGCGAATCAAACCAACCGCATTATTTGAAATGGGGTCTCTCCCAAATTGTGATGTAAAAAAGTTCTGACATCCGGGGCAATGAAAATCGCATCCCAGCATCCCAAAGGTCAACGCCGTCTCGCCGGGCAAAACGTGTGAAAACGGTTTCTTCTCGATGGGGTCGGCCTGCAACGCGGCCACGTACCCAAACGGCACGCGCAGCGCTCCCCCCTCGTTGAAGCGCACCTGGCAAATCCCGCGCCGTCCCTCGCGGATCAGGCAGCGGTGTCCGCACGCGAAACAGCGCACCGCGCCGTCCTCCCGCCGGGTAAAGAGTTCGCCCTCCCGCGTCAGTTGATCCAGAACGCTGGCAATACTGCTCACGTCAACCTGCGACTTTCGACTTACAACCTTCGACCAGTATAATATACCGCATGTTCAGCCTCGTGATACAGGCCGGCGGCAAATCCGAACGCATGGGCGAGGACAAGGCCCTCAAGCCATTTTTGGGACGCCCGCTCATCCAACGAGTGATCGAACGCCTCGCCCCTCTCGCGGACGAAATCCTCGTGACGACGAATCGCCCCGAAGATTACGCCTTCCTGACGGACTCCAAAGTCTCCAGACTTTGGAATCCCCGCCTCGTTTCGGACCTCGCGCCGGGCCGCGGCCCCCTCGGCGGACTCTACACTGCGGTCGCGTCTGCCACCCTGCCCATCGTGGCCGTCGTCGCCTGCGACATGCCGTTTGCCAGCGCAACGCTGCTCGAAACCGCGACCCGCCTCCTCGTCGAGGAGGAAGCGGATGTGGTCATCCCAAAAACTGACGAGGGCTACGAACCCTTCCACGCCGTCTACCGCCGCGCGGCCTGCCTGCCTGCCATCCGAGCCGCCATCGAAACAGACTTGTGGAAGGTCATCGCCTGGTTTCCGTCGGTCAGAGTCCGCGAATTGACGAGCGCCGAAATCGCCGCGGCCGACCCATCGGGGCTGTGCTTTTGGAACGTGAACACGCCCGAAGAATTCGCCGAGGCTGAGCGTCTCGCCCGACTATCCAACTAGCGACTATCCGACTATCGGACTATCAAGACTGGACACGGCGCGTGCGCCACCACCTTCTGGCTGGTGCTGCCCAGTACGGCGGCCGCGATGCGCCCCAGCCCACGTGTGCCCATCACGATCAGTTCGGCGCCGCGCGTTTGCGACACCTCGATGATCGCCTCGGCGGGGGAACCCTCCAGCAATTCCGTATGCACTTCGGATGGAATTTCTCCAACCGCCTCCACCGCGGCGTCCAAAACAGCCTTGGATTGTTCCAGCCGGGCGTTGATGGCCTGCTGCAGGTTGGGTTCGCCCAAATAGGGAGGGATCGGGTCGTAGGCGATAACGATGAAGAGATCTTTCGCGTTCATGGCGCGCGCCAGGTCTCCGGCCATGTCTGCGGCCCGCAGCGCATGTTCGGACCCGTCCACAGAGAGTAGGATATTGCTAAACATCGTGCCTCCTTTCGTCGGGTACAATTTCAGTATACTGGAAATTTCCCGACAATTCAAATTACGCAGGAGACCGCCATGCCTCTCGACCTGAATCTCGTCCGCCGGCAATTCCCCTCGCTCGACCGCCCCGCCGTTTTCTTCGACAATCCCGGCGGGACGCAGATCGCCAAACCTTCCCTTGACCGCATCAACCGATATTTGCTCGAATGCAACGCCAACCATGAAGGTGTCTTTGCCACCAGCATTGCGTCCGACGAGGTCTTGGATGAGGCTCACCGTGCAATGGCTGACTTCTATAATGCGGCATCTCCGGAAGAGATCGTTTTTGGCAATAATATGACCACCATCACCCTGCACATCAGCCGCTCGATCTCGCGCGAGTGGAAGGAAGGGGATGAAATAGTCGTAACGCGTCTCGATCACGACGCCAATGTGACACCCTGGGTCCTGGCAGCGCAAGATCGAGGAGTAAAGGTCAATTGGGTGGATTTCGATGTAGAAGATGGCACCCTCGAACTGGATGAGTTGCAAAAAATTCTGGAACGGAAGCCGCGCTTGCTGGCTGTAGGTTACGCGTCCAACTCGCTTGGAACGATCAATCCTGTTAAAAAGATCATCAAGATGGCGCATGATATCGGTACGATGGTTTACATTGATGCCGTCCAGTACGCCCCGCATGGCCCCATTGATGTTCAAGATTTGGATTGTGATTTCTTAATTTCTTCCGCCTATAAATTTTTCGGAACGCATTCGGGGATATTGTACGGGAAGCATGATCTACTGGAGAATCTATTTGCATACAAAGTGCGCCCTGCAACGAATAAACTCCCAGGCAAGTTCGAGACCGGCACACAAAATCACGAGGGTATCGCAGGAGTGCTGGGAGCAATAGAATATTTTGAGTGGGTAGGCAAGGAGTTTGGTGGAGAGCATGTCGAAGGTCTGGCTGAGGAAAATTACCAAGGTCGACGACTGGAACTCAAAAAGGCGATGACTGCCATCCGCGCATACGAATATGAACTGGCGCGGGCGCTTCTTTCCGCTCTTGGATCCGTCCCTGGACTACAACTTTATGGATTGACCGATGTTCGCCGTTTGGAAGAGCGTGTGGCTACATTCTCATTCCGATTGAAGGATTTCCACCCGCGGGTTGTTGCCGAAAAACTGGCGCGGGAAGGGATTTATGTTTGGGATGGAAACTACTATGCCATCAATGTTACCGAGCGGCTCGGGTTGGAAGACAGCGGCGGCATGGTTCGCGTCGGGGCCGCGCATTACAACACGCTCGAGGAAGTCGAGCAGTTGAAAACGGCACTAAGGATTATCTCGTTATAACGATGGAGCCGTTTCTCAATCCTCCGAATCCACGGCCTGACTTCCTTCGACTCTTTGCACGTCCGAACGAAAACTCTTCCACAACCCAATCAAAATCGGGAGCCCGGAGAGAATCCAAAACCCATAAGCCAGCGCCCGTGAGACTTGCTCCACATTCGGGAAGAACAAACTGACCCAGAATAGAACACTTCCGATATGCACTGTCGTGAGGCTTAACCAGGTCCCGCCCAGGCGCGGGGACTTGTCTGATTCAAAGAAGCGCGTGAATAGATATGGAACCAGGGCGTAGCCAAATTGCAGAATCCAGCCGAAGATCAGGATCGGACCGCCGCTGCCCGAAATCTCCTGCACGGGAAAATCGGTGGCGCGCGCGACAATCAACGGCGCGACAACGACAGGCAGGAAGAACCAAACGTAGGAGGTAACCAGATGCCACACGCCTGGCGTCCACGCGCGGCGGTCGCCGAGGAGCGGTTTGATGACGATGACCAGCAGAAGGATGCTTCCGAGCGTATGCAGGATCAATCCGACGACGGTGAACAGGCTGGCGTTCAGCCAGGGCCCCGCAATCAGCCCGAACGCGCCGAGCGTCATCGTCCAGTAGATCCATGGAATGATGCGCGGCCAGGCCAGCGGACGATTCGCGAACGAGGGGTACAAGTCCACCAGCAAGCCAGCCAGAACGATCGCGGCGAAGCCCCATAGGTTGGTGTGGACGTGGACCTCAATGGGAGATGCGATATGCAGAGCCTCGCTCCATCCCAACCAGAGACCTGTGCCGACCAAACCGCCGAGTATCAGGTAACTCAACCCGGTGATGTAGAACTTGCGCCCTCCCATGCTCGATGTTTTTTGAGGGGCTTGCGCGGGGCGCAGGTCAACCAGTTGCTTGATGAGCAGAACCGCAGCGATGCCCACCAGTGTCCCACCGCTGACGATGAGCGAGCGCGTGATGGTGGGAATGCCGATCAACAAAAGCACGAGTCCCGCGTTCAGGAAGAGCCAGATATCCCAGCGCATTTTGGGACGCGGCAAGCCGCGAACCTTCGCAACCAGCAGGGGCGCAAGCCCGAACAAGATTTCAGAAAACGCGCCGAGCGTGACCAGATGCACTCGCAGCCATTTCAAACTGCCGAAGAGCGGGATGATTTCCAGCCCCGTCAAGATCGAAGCCAGCGCGGCCAACGCCACGAGGGACAGGTACAGTAACGACATGAGGAAATAGGGGTGAGGCATGTTAGTTTCCCGCTCTCTGTCTTTGCCATTTGACCCAATACGGCAACAGGTACAGGTATAAGCCGGTAATCGCCATGACGATCATGAGCGCCGCCTGGATACGCTGGGTGGCGTCGCCAAGCGCCGTGCCGCGCGCGAAGATGACGGTCAGTAGTAACGCGGTGAAGGGCAACACCAGCCAGCGGTGAAATTTGCGAAACCATTTGTTGAGAAATTTGTTCATGCGTGAATCCTTATCATTATTTTTTCAGATACTTTTCAGGGTCTTTGGCGAACGCCCGTTGACAGGCGGGCGCGCAGAAGTAAAGAACATTATCGCGATTCCTGCAACCAGTTTGTTGATCATGGTTCTCTCCTTTCTATCACTGTGCGCCGCCGTGCTTCTTCGCGACCGCGCGATTCAGAATTCCGAGAAACTCATCCAGCGGAACTTTGTGGACGCGCGCCGCCCATTCCACGGTCAGCGCTTTGGCGAGGAACATGCGCAGGGAATACTTCCCAACGCGCTGGACGCCGAAGATTTCCATCACGTCGGCGATGTCGCCGTATTTCAACAGGATTTCCGAGACGCGGGTGTCTTTGGTGATTTGCATTCGAGGTTCTCCATACTTGTGTACATCGTCCCGAAGGTTTGAGCGATGAGCCAGATTGTTCAAGAAAACCTTCGGGACGTTCATCATTACCGCGCGCTGACCGCCAGTTGCGGATTGACCGCCATCAGCCGATAGGCTTCGTTGACGTCGTCGGCGGTGAGCAAGCCGAGCAGTTCGCCTTCGGCGTTCAGCACGGGCAGGGCGCGCGTGCGGCTTGCCAGCATCTTTTGCTGCGCGGCGTGAAGCGATTCATCGGGGCTGGCAGCGGCGATCTTCGTCCGCATGATTTCGCGCGCCGCCGCGTTTGCGCCGAGGGACTGCAATCCGCGCAGGAGGTCAATCTCGCCGATCAAGCCAGCGACCCGATTACTGCCCCATTCCAATACGGGGAAATCTGCCTGTGAAGTGGACAGCGTCAATTCGACAGCTTTCGACAGCGAATCGTTGACCCTCAGCGCGTGAGGCGAACGCGTCATTGCCTGACCGACAGTTGCCTCGCCCAGCGTATGCTTGACCTGCGCTCCCTGGCTTTCCTGCCCCGCGCCCATCCAGACGAAGATGGCGATGAGCACGAGAGTCCAACTGCCGCTCATGAAGCCCCACAATCCCATCAGGAACGCGAAGCCCTGACCCACTTGCGCGGCGATCTTCGTGGCTTTGGCGTGATCCATCTTCTTTGCGAGCAACGCGCGCAGGACGCGTCCGCCGTCCATGGGAAAGGCAGGGATCAGGTTGAAAAGACCGAGGATCAGGTTTGCGGAGGTCAGATACGCCAGCAGTCCGCTCCAACTGACGCTTCCGAGCGAGGCTTGCAATTCCTCCAACGAGACCAGGGCGCGGGCATCCAGAAGCGCGCCGAGTCCGATCAGAAGGGCGGCGATGCCGAAGTTCACCAGCGGTCCCGCGAGGGCGATGCGCAATTCCTTGTTCGGCTCTTCGGGGATCTCCTCCAACCGCGCCAGCCCGCCCATCGGCATGAGGGTGATGTCCTTGACGCGCACGCCGAACTTGATGGCTTGCAGGCTGTGGCCGAGTTCGTGCAGGGTCACGCTAAGGAAGAGCAGCAGCGTTGCGACGATGCCGAAGACCGCGCCCTGCGTCCCTTCGCCCGTGCTGACGCTCCAGCGATATGCCGCCCAGATGAGGATCAGCACAAAGGTCAGGTGAACCTTGATGTCAATGCCTTTGACTTTGAGTAGTTTGAGTGACCAGCTCATGGTTATTTTTCCTTTCGTTTAGCGGGAACGTCCCGAAGGCTTGTCGCCCGACGCTCGAATTTCTCCAACAAAGCCTTCGGGACGCTCATACAATGCCTGCATTGTAGACAGGTCTTCAATCTTCCTCAACGACTTTTGTCGAATTTGCACGAGTGCGTCGCACCTGACTCGATGGGATCAAGCATATCGTGGAGATTCTCCTGTCGAATGGAATCATCCTGCCCGTCTGGTGCGACGCACCTTCCCTCTGCGATCACGATCTCGAACGGGCGCGTGATCGCTTGCGCGGGACAAACCGCCTCGCACAGACCGCTGTATTCGCACGCCAGCGGGTCCGCGACAACGGCTTTTCCATCCCGCAACGCCAAGGCTTTGGTCGGGCAGGCGCGCACGCACAACCCGCACCCGTCGCAGAGGCGAGGGTCAATGAGAGGAATGGGTCTGTCTGTGAGGTGAGTCATGAGATGCTCCAACACTTCATGGCAAGTCCATAATTTAGGCGCGCCGAAATCGGCTGAACCACAGAGTCACGGAGACACTGAGAAAACCTTTTTAAATCTCCGTGACTCTGTGTCTCAATGGCGGGGGTTCTTCTGTTACTTCGAGTTGGGCGCTCCTGCTTAAAACAAAACTCGCTCAAGGTGCGGCAACCATACACCTTGAGCGAGAGTCATTCAACGACTTTTATCGGTTTTCTGTGGTCCGTACCGCGAAATTTATTTCGCCCCGAATTGCGCAAGATGAATCTTGCGGTACTTTTATTCGATCACCTGCGCAATCGTCCTCAATCCCTCCTTATTCAAAATCTGGATTTGATGACGCTCGACGTTGATCATTCCTTCTTCTGATAGTTTCCGCAGGGCGCGGTTGACCACATCGGGGACGGTGCCGAGGCGGGAAGCCATTTCGGCTTGCGTCGCCCAGCGCCGGCGTTGGACCGAGCCGCCCTCCGCCTGCTCCAGCAACAGCCGCGCGAGGCGCGCCTCCACCGAACGCAGGGACAGATCCTCCACCATCCGAACCAGATGCATGACGCGCTCGGCCAGATCCTTCACCACCTTGCGCGCAAGCGCGGGATGCTCATCCATCAATTTCAGCAGGACCTCGCGCGGGACAAGCCAGACGACCGAGGCTTCCAGCGCGGTCACGGTCGCCTGGTTCGGCGCGTCGGTGAAGACGCTGATGCCGTTGAAGACATCCCCAGACTTGAGCGTCTGCAATACCTGCTCGCGTCCGTCCAGCCCGATCTTGACCGCTTTCAGCCATCCGCTTTCGACAACGTACAACCCTGCGCAGGGTTCGCCTTCGATCAAAACGACCTGCCCCGCGTCGTAGGCGCGTCGGATCGCCGAATGCGCCACAGGGTTCAGCGCGGCGGCGTCCACATCGGAAAAATAGGATACGGACTTCAATATATCCACGCGGCGAAGAGGCTCGTCTTTGTTCATCGGTTCTCAACTTTCGTCATTGCGCCTGCGCGTCATTATACATCCCGAAACCCGACTTAAGTCATTAACCTGTCGGCAGGCGGGACATATACTCAAGAACAATTCCAATCAAGGAGAAGAGACAATGAACACGACCCTCAACAAAATCGCATCGGTCCTCGCCTTCGTCATCGGCGGGATGGCAGTCTTCGCGGGCGGGAAAGTCCTGCTGGGGGACGACCCCGGCTATTACGTTATCAACTGGCTCCCCGTCTACAACTACACCATCGGCATCCTGACCGTTTTCGTCACCGCCATCCTGATCTGGATGAATCATAAACTCGCCATGCCCATTGCCATCGGGACGTTCAGCGTTCACGCGCTCGTGATGGTCATCCTGCAAACCGCGTATCGTGACGTGGTGGCGATAGACAGCGTTGTGGCAATGACGGTTCGGCTCCTGGCCTGGGCGATTATTCTGGGATTGATGTATGCCCAGTCGCGGAAAAGCATGGCGGGCGGATTGCCACGTTGATCGCCGTGGTTTTAAAACATCCTTATCCTCGTTGACCGGTTCGAGCAATTGCGTCCTGGCCGCCGAGCGTTGGTGGATTATGTGTGCAATTGAAAAAGGCCGTCTGGATTACGACGACCTTTTTCAATTGAGGCGAGCCGACTCTGGCAAGCGTCTCCTACGCGTCGTTGCGTAGCGGACGTTTCTTACGCCCGATACTCATTTCCCGTACCACATTCGCGAAAAGAGATTGTCCTTGAGGAGCAGTTGGTGATAGAACGCCGCGCCGATGTGCAGAAGGATGAGCAGGAAGAGCGCGGGCGCGATGAAACCATGCAGGGCGCGGGCGGTGAAGTCGAAGAAGTCCGCAGGGAGCGAGCCGACTCCACCGAAGACGATGGGGGCGAGTCCCGCCTGCACGGAGAGCGAAAATCCGCTGACGGCCATCAGAAAAACGAAGAGATAGAGGGCGTAATGTACGAACTCACCGAGGCCGTCGAGGAAGCGATTGCCCGTAGAGGCGTAGGCGGGGCGCGGCGTTCTCATCCGCACGATGAAGCGGGCGACGATCACGACCAGCGTGGTGATGCCCAACATCATGTGGATTGCCAGCGGGGTCAGTTTGGCCGCGTCGTCGTTCGGGAGGCGAGTCATGGATTTGCCGAGGAGGAACGCGGCAAAGACGAGGATCACAGTAACCCAGTGTAGCGTGACCATTAGGGGGCTGTAGCGGGCGGGGGTGGTTTTTGTCATGGTGTGTCTCCTTTGGTTTGGCGAGATTTTATTGGCAAAGTGTGAATTGGTTATGAAGAGGCGGCGAAGGTTTTTCAGTACCGCAAGATTCATCTTGCGAGGGAACAAGATAAATCTTGCGGTACAAATTTATGCCGACTCGAATTTCTTCAGCCCGTCGCGGGCGATCTCGAAGAGTTCCTTCACAGGATGGATCAATGCCAGCGCGTAGAGCGCGAAGCCGATGCCGTAGAGCAGGCCGCGCACGTCCACGAGGAAGATGCTCACCCAGACGAAGACGCTTCCGAGCGTCACCGCCGCGAGGCTGAGCCAGGAGCCGCCGAGTTGGGGAGAGTCCGCTTTGAGGAAGAATAGCCGCGCAATGTACGGGACGAGGGCGATCCCGAATTGCAGAACCCAGCCATAGATCAAGGCTTGAGGCGCAATCGACTCGACAGGGCCTCCTTTGATGAATCCAGGCAGGATCAACGGCGCGACCAGGACGGGGAGCAGAATCCACGAGTACGAAGCGAGCAGATGCCAGCCGCCCGCGCTGGAGAGACGTCTGCTGGATTTGAGGGCGCGTCCCATCAGAACCATCAGCCAGATCGTCGCTCCGAGATGCAGGATCAAGCCCGCGATGGTCGGAGGAAGCGAGCCGCCCAGCCAGGGTCCGAGGACGAGACCGAACGCGCCGAGCGTCATGCCCCAGTAGATGACCGCGATGTCGCGTCCGCTTCCGAGGGCGCGGCCTGTGATCATCGGGATGAAGTCCGCGAGCAGGCCCGCGAAGACCAGCGACATGAAGCCCCACGAGTTGGCGTGGATGTGGGCTTCGAGCGGGACCTGGATGCGGAGCGCCTCGCTCCAATTGAGCCACAATCCCGTGCCGATGATGATGCCGACGAGCAGATAGAAAACGCCCGTGATGTAAAACTTGAGGGATGCGGGAGCGTCACCGCCGCGCACGTTCCATAGTTGGATCAGGAGAAGCGTCGCGGCGATGAAGATCAGCGTGCCGCCCGCGAAGATCATCGGATGGTTCACGCCCGCGAAGCCCGCCACCAGCGCGATGAAGCCGATGTTGAGAGTCAGCCAGATGTCCCAGCGGAAGGCGGGTTTCGGTTTTTTCGCGAGCGACGCGACGAGGATGGGAAGCAGGCCGAAGACGACCTGCGAGAGGATGCCGAGCGTGATGAAGTGGACGCGCACCCAGCGCAAGGCGGGGAAAGCCGCAAGGAGATTCAGGCTGACGAGCGACGCATCTGCCGCGACGAAGAGCGCGGCGAAGGTGTAGAGCAGCGCCGTGAGGAGGTAGGGAATGGGCATGGGATTATCCTTTGTAGCGCAACATTCATGTTGCGGGTGAGGCGCAAAATAAATTTCCCTGGCGCTGCCCGCCAGGGCAAGTGTGCGGTACTACGACGCGCCCTTCGAGCCGAGGAACACGACGCGGGTTTTGGCGTTCATGCCGCGCTTTGCGCCGCTTGGCGCGATGACCGTGACGCCAGGCTTGATGTCGAAGGTTTCACCGTCAATGGTCATTAACCCCTCACCCTCGAGAAAGTGATACATGGCCGCCTCGCCAGGGTGGACGGGGATCTGCTGCCCCGCTTCCAGTCCAACCACGAGCGCCTTGAATTGCGGCGTCTCGATCAGGAATTGCGGATTGGGTCCATCGGCGGCAAAGACGGCTTTGGATTTTGCATCAGGAAAATAGATGTCGGGCATGGGACTCCTTTCGATATACCCACTTTACCCTTTTCCGCCGTTGTGCGTCCCGACTTTTGTCGGGTTTTTCAAGTGCGTTTTTTGTACACGGATTCTACGGATTTACACGGGATTTTTTTAAAGAAAATCCGTGTGATCGGTATAATCCGTATACCGGCGTTACTCGTTTTGCACCCGCGCTGATAATCCCGCGCGATCCAAAATGCGGATTTGCTGTTTGTCCATCTCGATCAGCCCCGCCTTGGTCAGTTCGCGGATGACGCGGCTCAACACGTCGGGGACCGTGCCGAGGCGGGCGGCGAGTTCGGTCTGGTTCGTCCAGCGGCGGCGTTCGATCACATCGCCCTCGGCTTGCTCCAACAGGAGTTTGGCAAAACGCGCTTCGACGGTTTTCAGCGATAAGTCCGCCGCGAGCGCGACGAGGCTGATGATCTTATCGGCCATATTCTCGATGATCTGCATGGCCGTATGCGTGTGCGTCCGCACGATCTCTTCGAGCGCGTGACGCGGGATGAGCCAGACGCCCGATTCCTCCAACGCCATCGCCGTGGCGGGATTGGGTCGCTTCGCCAGCACGCCCACCTCGTTGAAGATCTCGCCTGCGGCGATGAAGCGCAACACTTGCTCGCGTCCATCGAGTGAGGATTTCAACACCTTGAGCGATCCGTATTGCAGATAGAACAAATTCGATTCCACGTCCCCCTCCCAGAAAACCACCGCGTTGGGCGCGTATACATTCCACGCCGCGCTTTCGGCCAGGCGCGCGAGGGTGGCGTCATCAAGTCCGCGCAGGAAGTCGAAGGATTGGAGGCGTTTGAGGAGGATGTCGGTTCGCATGGCGCTGGCGGCTCGGTTTCGATTGTATCGCATTCTCGAACCCGACAACATCGAAGGCCTTGCCGGGCGGATATTCAAGCGCCCGGCGAAAGCGTGATTATCGGATGTATAATGCGGTCATTGCTTTCGCCAAAGGATGCGATCGTGTTAAAAAGCCTCCAGGGAAGATTGAGTCTGCTCTTCACAGCCTTCGTCCTGCTCGTGCTGATTTCCATCGGCGCGATGGTGTGGGGTTTGGAAACCCAGCGGCGGGACGCGTTGGTGATCAACCTCGCTGGTCGTCAACGGATGCTGGCGCAGCAGATGGCGCGGCTTGCCTTCGAGGCGGGTGCGGGACAGGATGTGACCAACGCCTCATTACAGGAAGTGGAACAGACCTTCGACCAGACCCTG
The DNA here is from genome assembly GCA_034411715.1 of Anaerolineales bacterium. GTDB lineage: Bacteria > Chloroflexota > Anaerolineae > Anaerolineales > Villigracilaceae > Denitrolinea. Next base: position 19,115 of record DAOUMJ010000105.1, read on the forward strand.
CGCGCCCTGCTGGATGGCGGGACGGCTCCTTATCTTTCCGATGCGGATGTCACTCTCCCGGTCACGCGGGACCCTGGGATTATCGCCGCGTTGAATGAGGTGTCGCTCATCTGGAGCGAATTCCGCGCCCTCCTCGACGAATTGCAGCGAACATCACGCGGCGATCCATCATTCACAATCCTTCTGCAATCTGTCGAACAAAAATCATCCGTACTCGCGGCGCAAGCCGACGAAGTGGTGCGGTTATATGCAGCGAACTCCATCGCGAAGATCAACCGCCTGCGCGCCATGCAGTTCGGCTTTTTGTTCGCGGCGTTGATCCTGCTTGGCGCCGGGGCGCGGATCACGCGCAAGTCTGCGCTGGAGCCGCTGCGGGAACTGGCGCGGGCGGCGAAGCGCCTGGGCGGGAACGACCTGGAAAGCGCGGTGCAGGTCGAAGGTCCGGAGGAGATGCGGGCGTTGTCCGAGTCGTTCGACTCGATGAGAAAGAACCTGCGGGCTTCGCGATCCGAATTATTGGCGTTGACATCCACTTTGGAGAAGCGCGTCGCGCAGCGGACGCGCGAACTGGAGGCGTTGAACGAAGTCAGCCGCGAGATCGCTTCGCAATTGGACGTGCGGATCGTGTTGAATTCCGTCACCAAAAAGGCGCGCCGATTGTTGAACGGCGATTCGGCCATGCTGTGTCTGCTCGGCGAGCGCAAACAACGTTTGCATTTACAGGCCGCAAGCGGACTGCCCGCGCCGGATGCCGGCCGCGAGACCGTATCCACGGTGAACCAGGCCAGCGCGGTTCTTGCCAGCCCGCGCGCGCTGGTTTGCCGCGACGGGCAATGCGTGGGCGGGTGCGGCCTGCTGAGCGAAACGCACGCCGCCAGCCACGCCGTCGCGCCGCTGCGGATCGGCGAGAAGGTGATCGGCGCGTTGTGCGTGAGCAGTTCAACGTCGAATCATTTCACCAACGATTCGGCCGACTTGCTGACCAAACTTGCCAACACCGCCGCGATTGCCCTGCAAAACGCGCAACTGTACGCGCAGACCGAACGCGTGGCGACGCTGGAGGAGCGTCACCGCGTGGCGGCGGAGGTGCACGACGGCTTGGGGCAGACGTTGGGTTATCTCGGTTTGATGACCGACCAGGCGGTGGAGTTGTTGGCGGAGGGAAGGGACGATACCGCGCTGGAGCGTTTACGCAAGACGCGCGAAACCATCGAAAAAGCCGCGAGCGACGTGCGCCGCGCCATCAACAACCTGATGGACGATTCGCCCGCCGAATTCCACTTGTGCGAGCGTTTGCAGGAGGCGGTGGAGGAATTTGCGGAGGAAACCCGCCTGTCCGTCGCGCTGCGGGCGGAGTCGCCGCCGAGGTGCACGCGCCAGGTGGCGGAGCAGGCGCTCAACGTCGCGCGGGAGGCGTTGAACAATGCGGCGCGTCACGCCGAGGCCAGGAATATCCTCGTGCGGGTGGGACAGTTCAACGGCCATCATTTCATCTCGGTGGAGGACGACGGCAGGGGATTCGATTCGTCTCAGCCCGAACCGAACGGGCATTTCGGTTTGAAGATCATGCAGGCGCGCGCCGCGCATATCGGCGGACAGGTGGAGATCGAATCGGCGCAGGGACGCGGGACAAGGGTGACATTGACATGGAAGGCGGATGAATGACAATGCGCAGTTATTTAGTACCGCACACTTGCCCTGGCGGGCAGCGCCAGGGAGATTTATCTTGCCGCGGCGCGCAACATGAATCCCTTTCAGGGACGATGTGTTGCGGTGCAGAGTGGGAATAATCATGGAACGCATTCGCGTTTTGCTGGCGGACGATCATGCCCTGTTTCGCGAAGGGCTGGCGGGAATCATCGGCGCGCAGGCCGATATGCAGGTGGTGGGCGAGGCAAACGATGGGTTGGAGGCGTTCGTCAAGGCGCAGGAACTCAAGCCCGATTTGATTCTGATGGACGTGCAAATGCCCGGCGTGGACGGGCTGGACGCGGCGCGCCAGATCAAACAGGTTTTGCCCAAGACGATCATCGTCATGCTGACCGTACGCGACGACGATGAGAAACTCTTCGAGTCCTTGAAAAACGGCGCGCAGGGTTATTTGTTGAAGGAGATCCGTTCACAGGAGATGCTGGCGATGGTGCGCGGCGCGATGCGCGGCGAAGCCGCGTTATCTGCCTCGCTGGCGGCGCGGGTGTTGTCCGAATTCCGCCGCCTGAGCACTCAAGCGCCAGCCTATTTCACGTTGAACGGAGAAGAACCGGCAGATTTGACTCCGCGCGAATTGGACGTGTTGACGGTGGCATCGCAAGGCGCGTCGGACAAGGAGATCGCCGAAAGGCTGACGATCAGCATTCACACGGTCAAGAGTCACATCCGAAATATTTTGTCCAAGTTGCACGTCAACACGCGGCGCGAGGCAGCGCGGGTGGCGAAGAACAAGGGGCTGGTGTGAGCGGCTGGTATGCCAAATCGCTTGGCGATGGGATGTGGGCGGATATTCCCTCCGCAGAGATTATTCAACTCTTCCAGCCGTCCTTCGAGTCGGCGGGCAAACCTGCGGAGATGGCCGTCTTTACGCGGCATGAAGAGGGGAGCTTGCACTGTGAGTGGATCGCGTATTTTTCCCCTGCCGCTGTTGAGGTTGCGCGGGCGGTCGAGGCAAGTCCATGTCAAAAACCTGTACGCGAGGGATTAAAGTTGTTGGTGGGAAATGAAGCGTGCTGGTCGGCGCTGTTTGATTAATCCCACCCTGAACGCCCCCGGCGTGGCCGAGTGCAACTGCTGACGTTTGCGGAGGAAATCGAAATCAAATCAAAACAGGAAACAACATGGAGCAAATAACCCACCCAACAAAAGCAACAATCCTGCTCGGCTTCTGGTCTGCCGCGCTGACGTCGTTTATGATCGCGCTATTCTTCGTCTCACTTGTCATCGGGGATCAACCGATGATGTTCGCTTCATCGTTCCTGCTCGCGCCCGCCTTCGTGGCGATGATGACGAGCATTCATCAATATGCGCCTGCCGAAAGGAAAGTGTGGAGCCAGCTCGGACTGTCGTTCGCCGTCATCTACGCGGTGATGTGCACGCTGACCTATTACATCCAGTTGACCTTCGTCGCGAACAACTACCTGCCCGTCGCGGAGGAGGCGGCACTGCCCTTCGTCTTCATCCCTGGCACGCCAATTTTCGCACAAGACATGCTCGGATACGCGTTTATGACCGCCGCCACTCTCGCCGCCGCGCCCGTCTTCGCTGGCGGAAAACTGGAGAATTGGATCAAGTGGCTGTTCATTTTCCACGCGGTTCTGTTCCTCCCCGCGATTGTGATTCCCGCCATCCCCATGCCCGTCAATGAGACAGGCACGGGAATTGGAAATCTTGTCGGCAGATATGCGAACATGGTTTGGTGTTTGTATTTCGGGAGCGCGGCAACGCTGGTAACGATTCTGTTCAGGCGAATGAAAAGAGACTGAGCAGTGTTTCATTCCATCCCTCACGCCGTGCTCGAACGAATGAAATATCTCGAAACCCGCGACGCGCAAGACCGCGACGACGGCACGCCGCGAATGCAGCGCCTGCGCCAGATCCCGCCTGAGACGGGGAAGTTCCTTGCCCTGCTCGCGGCAGGCGCGCCCGAAGGCAACATCATCGAAGTGGGGACGAGCGCGGGATATTCGACTCTCTGGCTTGCGCTCGCAGCGGAACGTTTAGGACGGCGCGTCACGACCTTTGAAGTCCTGCCCGAAAAAGTGACGCTTGCCCGCGAGACCTTTCAACTTGCAGGCGTTGAAAACGTTGTCGAGTTGATCGCCGACGACGCGCGCAAGCACATCGAGACGTTTGATCAGATCGCGTTTTGCTTTCTGGACGCGGAGAAAGAAGTGTATGGCGAAATTTATGAGTTGGTGATACCCCGATTGGTCAAAGGCGGTCTGCTCATCGCGGACAATGCCACCAATCACCGCGAGGCGTTACAGACGATGCTGGAGCGCGCGCTGGGCGATACGCGCGTGGACGCGCTGATCGTCCCGATTGGGAAGGGGGAATTGGTGTGCAGGAAGATTTGATGTTATACCTTCGATGGGGGAATCACGCGATTTAGCACCCACAACTCTTGCGAACGATCAACTCGCTTTCCAACGTCACGCGCTTCTTTTCGAGTCGTTTCTTCGAGATGAGGCGCGTGAGCATGTTCATCGCCTCCACGCCCATTTGATAGGAAGGCAAATTCACAGTCGTGAGCGGCGGGTCCATCAGCGCGGCGAGTTCGATGTTGTCCTTGCTGACAATGGCGATATCTTCGGGGATGCGTTTGCCGCGTTCCTTGAGGGCGCGGATTGCGCCCGCGGCCATGAGGTCGCCAGAGACAAACACCGCGCTGGGAGGATTTTCGAGCGCCAGCATTTGCAGCGCGGCCTGGTAGCCGCTTTCCAGCGAGAAGGTCGGCGTCTCGATGACGAGAGAGGGTTCGTGAGTTGGTTGCGATTCGGCAAGGGCGCGTTGATATCCCTTATGCGCGTCTTGAAAATTCGGCCACGATAATGGCGCGCTGATCATCCCGATTCTGCGATGCCCGTGTTCGATGAGATGCCGCGCCGCGAGAAATCCCGCCTTCTCCAAATCCAACAAAATGGAATGTTGCTGAAACTGCGGCGCGTCCACGTAGACGATGGGCAGGGATTTGGATGGAAACTGTTTCTCGAACACGCCCGCCACAGGCGAGGCCGCGATCATGCCATCCACGTTTTTCGCGGCCAGTTGCTGCGCGGACTGGATGGTCAGTTCCTCGCTATCCCGCGTGAAACAGACGATGATCATATATCCCGCGCGCCTCGCCACTTCCTCAATGCCGTTTATGAACGGATCGTAGAACGAAAAGATGTTGGGGATGAGGACGCCGATCGTATGGGACGGGGAGGCGGACGCGCCCACCGCGAGCCGACTCGCGTCGAAGGGCGTGACGCGCGTCCCGCGGCTCGGACGCGTCTCCACCAGCCCGTCGGCTTCGAGGCTGTGATACGCCTGACGGACGGTGTGCATGTGAACGCCGAGTTGTTCCGCGAGTTCACGGATGGTGGGCAGGCGGTCGTTCGGCTTGAGTGTCCCACTGGCGATCAGCCAGGCGATCTGCTGTCGCAGTTGCGCGAAGATGGGCAGGTTGGACTGCGGGTCAATGTGGAGGCGCAAAGATTCGGTCATTTCGGACAATTTTATCAGATTTGGGAATAGGGCTTGAAATCGAAAACTTGTTATATTATAATATAACAAGTCAACTCAAGCAGAAATTGTCTCTTTCGCCAAAGGAGGCAGAGATGAGCGCAAAACCGATCGCGATTCTCGTGATTGTGGGGGCTATGCTTTTCGCGGCTTGTTCGCCAACGCCGATTCCTCCGACCGCGACACCCGTCCTGCTGACCTCAACCAACACACCTGTTTCGCCAACCTTCACACCTGAGCATGAAACATGGGATCTCATCACAATGGGGCATAGTTTCCTGGCGCGCAGTTCCATCGCAGAACAGTATGCGGCATTCATCACAGAGGACATGGGAATTGAAGTGACACTGCACCGGTTAGCAGTCAACGGACAGGAGCCTGAAAAACTGCTTGCCAACCTTCGCGCCAATGAGGAATTGCGTCAATTGGTTCGTGACGCGGAGGCAATCGTCTTTGATTTTTCGGGCGGGTGGGGAAATTCGCCGGAACTGAAATACATGCTTGGAATCTGCGAAGGCGACGACAATCAGCAATGTCTGCACGAGGCGCTGGAACAAGCCAAAACCGACTGGACGGAGATGGCCGACATCATCGAAGAGTTGACCGCGGGGCGCACTGTGCTGATCCACGTGTTCACATTTGGCAGTTGGATCCATGATGGGTATTACAAGGACAGGGTCTCAGCCGAGGACAGAGCTGTCATGTACGGGTATCTCGCAGCGTTTCAGGAATTCCAGCGTGCGGATGCGCTAGCGCGCGGGATGTACGCGCATCATGTCTTTCCCTCGGAAGCCGGCGAACCGCCGCCCGCCGCGTACTTTCAGCCGGATGGGCTGCACATTTCCGACGAGGGGAGTCTGGTTATCGCGAATATGCTGCGAGGCGTCGGCTATCAGCCAACGTGGACTTATCTCATCTGGGGGTCTCAACTCCAATCGTTTGGCGCCAGTTTTCCCTATGAGTACGAGGCGATCATGGAGGAGGAATTCGGCGTATCTGTTGAGTTGATAAATTACGCCATGGGTTCGCCAGCCGAGGCCCTCCTGAAAATGTTGAACACCAACCAGGATGCGCTGGACGCCTTCCGCCGCGCAAAGGTGATGACTTTCGACTGGAATCCAGGTTCGACCGATTCTGCCGAGCAGGAATTCCTGAGCGGAAAATGCGGCGGGGCGGATAACCAGGATTGTTTACGCGCCGTCTATGGACAGACGAAGCAGGACTGGCTTGCCGTCCTCGACCGGGTCATCGAGATCCGCGGCGGGGACACGACCGGGATGCGCCAGATTATCATGGGGAGTTGGGTGTTCCAGTCGCACTATCCCAACATTTCCGCAGAGCAGAGGAATGTGCTGGTCGGACACTTTCTGGATATGGCATCGTTTCTAATGGCGGAAGCGGAAAAGAGGCAAATCGAATACATAAAGGTATTCCACGACGATTACTTTGAAAATGCGCCGCCAGAAAATTGGGTCCGAGGCGTGGGCTTGACCAAAGATGGGGATAAGGAGATCCTGGATGAGTTGATGAAGATCAACCTCGAGAAATAATTGGAAAGGAGCTTGACGTGAAAACCTTGATTCGATTTTCGCTCTGGATTGCACTGCTCTTGAGTATTTCTGCTTGTGAAGCAGGAAAATCCAAACAGCCGCTTTTCGTCATCGAGGCCTATCAGGAAGCATTGAGAAAAGGCGATTTGGATGGAGCCATGGCGCTCATGGCCGATGATGTTGTGGAGACAAACGGACAGGGAACATTTCGTGGGAAGGACGAGGTGCGCAAGTTGTACGAAGCGGAATTTGGCAAGAACTATATGGATTGCGGAAATAACCAGGTGAATGGAAACAAGGTTGTTTACGAATGTATTTATTGGGTGGGACCGGCAAAAATCGGAGGCGAACGTTACGAAGCGACAATTGTTGACGGCAAGATCGCGCAAAACATTGTCGTTGGAACATTCACACCCTGACAGAACTTCAAGGGCGTGACTACAAGTACATGATGTCCGCCCTGCAAGGAGATTTGATATGAAAACCCGCCTCGTTTTTGCAACATTGATAATCGTCGCCCTCCTCGCTTCCTGCATCCCTGCGACGCCCCCGCCTCCCACCGCGACGCCCGTCCCGCCGACCGCAACATCCACACCTGAGCCTGAACAATGGGAATACGTCTCGATGGGCGGCGACTTCACCTACGCCATGCGCTGGAACGAAATCTACGCGGCGTACATCGAGACAGACCTCGGGGTGAAAGTCACTTTGACGGATGTCTCCTTCCATTCGCGCAAAACCCTGGCAGACATGCTGGAGCAATTGCAAACCGACCAGGAATTTCGCGCCCTCGTGGAAAACGCCGAGGCGATCACTTTCAGCGTTCCAACAGAATCCTATACGGGCGGCGCGCAAGGGATGTACCTGAGCGGGATCTGTGGGGGAGAGGACGGCGAACAATGCCTGCGCGATTCCCATGAAAGAGCCGTCGGTCAACTGAGGATTTACCTGGATGAATTGACGAGTTTGGCGAATCCATCCGACGCGATCATGTGGACGTTTGTGTGGGGGACAGTGGACGCGTGGATGGGAACGATGTTCGACCAGAAATTGACAGACGAAGATGCGCGCGTTTTTATTCGATACGCCGATTCGTTGAACGAGGCCATCCGAGAAATCGCCATGGAATACGGCATCACCGTCGTTGACATCGCGCCCTACTATCAGCCAGATGGACTTGACAAGCAGCCTGGCGACGACATCTTTGGGCGGGTTGGACCCACAGACAAGGCGGTGCAGATCGTGGCCGATTTATTGCGCGAGGCAGGCTACGCCCCGTTGAAACCGTGATTGAAGAAAGGAGACAAAATGTTTAACCGACTCGTAAAATATTCGCTGATCCCGATTCTGATCCTTCTCGCTTCCTGCGGACCCGCGCCGGTTCCGCCAACTCCCACCGCGACGCCCGTCCCGCCGACCGCGACTTCCACGCCTGAGCCCGAAGTTTGGGATTACCTCGTCATGGGCGTGATCTCGCGCGCCGAAACCAGCGATATCCCCGAACAGTACGCGGCCTATTTCGAGCAGGAGATGGGCGTGAAGGTTGTCATCCACGACCAGGAGAGGTGGGAACCCTATCAAATTCTGGAACACATACAAACGGACGAAGCGCTGCGCGAATTGGTCAGGAACGCGGAAGTCATCACCTTCGACTTCCATCTTGAGTTCTTGAACACACCCGAAGGATTGTTCGCAGGAAAAGTTTGCGGCGGGGAAGATAACCAGGATTGCCTGCGCGAAGCCCTGCAAAAGGAGAAAGACAATTTCAACGCGGTTTTCGATCAATTGGCCGAGTTGCGCGCAGGGACGCCCGTTTTGCTGCGAGTGTTCATCATAGACGATCACTATTATCAATGGGTTATGCCTGGCTTGGGATTGATTTCAAAGCCAGAGGTAGCCGAAGTTCTGAAAATTTACTACCACGATTTCCAGAAATTTGTGGAAGATGAAGGCCAGAAGCGCGGCATTGTGATCGTGCGCGCCCTTCCCGACCCGTACTTCCAGGAATCAAAACCCCCAAACGAATGGCTGGATGGACTCGGTCACTACACCGAGCAGGGGAGCAGGGTCATCACCGACGAGTTGATCAAGTTTGGGCTGGAATTCCAGGTGTTGAAATAACGCTACCAAAACAAGGCTTCTCCGACAAGCCTTGTTTTTACACTCCCCCCTCTCCTGTAATCGGGAGAGGGGCTGGGGGGTGAGGGCAGAGGGGGGTTACATTGCGTGCGCCAAATTGTTGATCCATTTCTTCGACCGATAGCGGCTGATCCCAAAAAACCACTTCGTCACTTCTTCAGACATGACGCAGACCGCCACCCAATAAACGGGGAGGTGGAAGGCGAACGCACCCAGCGCCGAGAGCGGCACGCCGACGATCCAAATGATGATGCCGTCCACGAACAGGGAGAATTTCGTATCGCCGCCCGCGCGCAGGATGCCGACCACGATGGTCATGTTGTTGACGCGTACCCACAGGAAGATGCTCGCCACGTTCATCACAAGGCTGGCGCTTTGAATCACTTCAGGCGAGACGTTATACAGCGAGAGGATCGGCCACTTGAGCGCTTGCAACAGAACGCCCATCAGCATCCCGCCGACGGCGCCGAGTCCCAGCGAGCGGCCCGCGTAGATATAAGCCTCGTCCTCGCGTCCCGCGCCGATGCGATTGCCCACCAGCACGGAAGTAGCGTTGGAGATTCCGATGAACACAACAAACGCCACCTGCTCGATGGAACTGATGATGTTGACCGCCGCGTTCTGGTACGAGAAGAACGACCTGAACACCACCGACCTGCACTCGTTCGTCCACCCGCTTGGTCAGGCTGTGCCGCCCGTTTGGGAATCCAAGACCGACTGGGAAATCTTCAAAGCATTCTCCAAGAAGGTCAGTGAACTGTCGACGGACGTGTTCCCCGAGCCGCTTAAAGACCTGGTGATGGGACCTCTCATGCACGACACCCCCGACGAACTCTCCCAGCCCAATGTGAAGGACTGGCGCGCGGGCGAGTGCGAACCCATCCCTGGCAAGACCATGCCGCACTTCCGCGTGGTCGAACGCGATTACGCCAACCTTTACAACAAGTTCATCTCACTGGGACCCAACCTCCGCACGGACGGCATCAACGGCAACGGCGTGCAAATTCCCATCGCCGAGTTCTACGACGACCTGCTGAAGAATCCCGTCGGCGGCTCGCCCGACCCGCGTCACATGCGATGCGTCGAATGGGGCGGGAACAAATATCCGTCGCTGGAAGACGCGCTCGACGCGGCAAACATTCTCTTGTATCTCGCGCCCGAAACGAACGGGGAGGTCTCGTACGCGGCGTTCAAGCATGAGGAAGAAAGAGTCGGCATGCCGTTGGCGGATCTCGCCGCGAACGTGCGCGATGTCCGCATGACATTCTTCGACCTGACGCGACAGGTGCGCCGCACGCTCATCAGCCCGTGCTGGTCGGGCATCGTCAACGACGGGCGCGCGTATTCCGCGTGGTGTTTGAGCGTGGAGCGACGCGTCCCCTGGCGCACGTTGACAGGACGCCAGCATTTCTACATTGACCATCCGTATTACATGGACTTTGGCGAGAACCTGCCAACCTTCAAGCCCAAACTGGTGGCGAAGCCAGGCGACTGGAAGAAGATCGGCGATATCGTGAACAGTCCGCTGGACGACAAGAGCCTGATCCTCAACTACATCACGCCGCACGGCAAGTGGAACATCCACTCGACGTACAAGGACAACCATCGCATGTTGACGCTCTCGCGCAGCATGGATCCCGTCTGGCTGAACGACAAGGAAGCCGAAAGCGTCGGCATCGTGGACAACGACTGGGTCGAAGTCCACAACGACAACGGCGTGGTCGTGACGCGCGCGGCAGTCAGCGCCCGCGTCCAGCCTGGAACTTGCCTGTACTATCACGCGGTCGAGCGCACGGTCTTCATCCCCAAGTCGCAGATTCGCAAGGGCAAGCGCGCGGGCGGTCACAACAGCCTGACGCGCACGCGCATCAACCCCGTCGAACTCGCGGGCGGCTATGCCCAGTTCACCTACGGCTTCAACTACTGGGGTCCCATCGGCGTGTTCACGCGCGATACGTACTGCGTGGTGAGGAAGATGGAAAAACTGGAATGGTGATTCGCTGATCGCGTATCGCTTATCGCCCGTCATTGCGAGCGAAGCGAAGCAATCCCCACCACGACCAGGAGATTGCTTCGTCGGGAAGAACACCCTCCTCGCAATGACGGAACACGCAACACGAAACACACAACATGCGAAAAGCGAAACACAAAAGGAGCAAACACATGGATATTCGCGCACACGTTTCAATGGTCTTCCATCTCGATAAGTGCATCGGCTGTCACACGTGCAGTATTGCCTGCAAGAACATCTGGACGGATCGCAAAGGCACCGAGTACATGTGGTGGAACAATGTCGAGACCAAGCCTGGCACGGGGTATCCCACCCTGTGGGAAGACCAGGAAAAATACAAAGGCGGCTGGGAAAAGAAGAGCGGCAGACTCAACCTCAAGTTGCACACCAAACTTGGAGCGTTGGGCAACATCTTCTTCAACCCCTACCTGCCCACCATTGACGATTACTACGAGCCCTGGACGTACGATTACGAGAATCTCTTCAACGCGCCCGAAGGCGACGACCAGCCCACCGCCCGCGCCATCTCGATGGTCACAGGCAAGCCGATGGA
>DAOUMJ010000106.1:0-19761 GCA_034411715.1 Anaerolineales bacterium
GGTTGGCATAGTTTTCGCGGAGTAATACTATAGCGCGGTTCGTACCGCAAAATTCATTTTGCGCCTGCGCGAGCAGGATAAATCTTGCGGTACTCGCAAAATCTTCGCGGTTGGCGTAGTTTTCACGGAGTAATACTCTATAATGTTGCGGTACTACATGAAAAAGAATCGTTTTTGACAGGCCAATACCGCATAGTGTGAAATGATGGAAGAAAAACGCGCGCCAAACAAAATGTGGACGATCCTCCGCTGGCTCGTCCCGCTGGGGTTGATCTTCTTTCTGCTGTGGCAGGTGGACTGGCGGGAGATCTGGCCCCTGCTGGCACGCGTCTCGTGGACGAGTTTGCCGGCCTCGGCGCTGGCCTTTCTGCTTTCGCAATTCATTATCGCGATTCGATGGCAGTATCTTTTGCGCGTTCAGGACATCCGTCTTCCGCTGCCGCGGCTGACCTGGCTGACGCTGATCGGCGCATTCGCCTCGAATTTTCTGCCCACCACAGTCGGCGGGGATCTGGTCAAGATGGCGGCGGTGGCCCAGGGACAACCCCGGCGGGCGGTGGCGGTGGCGTCGGTGGTTGCGGACCGACTCTTCAACCTCGCGGGCATGTTCTTCTGGCTGCCGCTCGCGCTGACGCTCGGAGGGGCGAATCCGCTCCTCGAAACGGGAGCCGCCTCAACGTCCGCGCTGATGCGAGCGCCCGTCGTTCAGAAGATGTGGTCGCGGGTCCGGCGCGTCTTCGAGGCGGGACGCGTCTGGTTCACGTCGCCGCGGACGGTCATCGTGGCGTTGGCGCTGTCCTGGCTGTCCATCGGCGCGTCGTTCGTCTCGTTCTGGATCGTCACGCTGGCGCTGGGGATTTCGATTTCGTTCTGGCAGGCCGCGGGCGTGGCGGTCCTCTCTTATTTCGCGGCGCTGCTGCCGATCTCGGTCAATGGATTGGGACTGCTCGAGGGAAGCGTGACCGCGCTTCTCGTGACGCAGGGCGCGTCGTTCGAACAGGGCGTGACCGCGGCGGTGTTGATCCGATTCGTGACACTGGCGGTCAGCCTGCTGGGAGGGGCGCGGCTGACGGGGTGGCGAGGCCTGCTGGCCGAGGCGGCCGCGCAGGGCCGGCAGAGGCGGGAGGAAGGGGGGTGATTCCAACAGCGGATGCCCTGCGCGCGCCGTGCAAATGCCCTTGTCAGACAATCCGCCCTCGACTAAAATTCCAATCTGAAATAGAGGAAGAAGAGGAGCAATGGCGAAACAACGCATCCTGCTCGTGGACGACCATGAAGTGGTGCGGCTGGGATTGAAATCCCTGCTCGAGCGGCACCCGCAGTTCGACATTATCGGTGAGGCGGGCTCGGCGCGCGAGGCGCTCGAACAGGTGACCGCTCTCCAACCCGACGTGGTGGTGATGGACATCCGCCTGCCGGGAACGTCTGGAATTGAAGTCTGCGAGGAGATCGTTAACCGCTATCCCCACACCAAGGTCATCATGCTGACCTCGTACGCCGAGGACGAAATGCTGTTTTCGGCCATCCGCGCCGGAGCGTCGGGATACATCCTCAAGCAGATCGGGAGCGAGGATTTGGTCAAGGCGCTCGAGGCGGTGGGACGCGGCGAAGCCCTGCTCGACCCGGCCGTCACCCAGCGCGTCTTCCAGGAAGTCCGCCGCGCGGTCAAGGAGGAAGAAGCGTCGGCGTTCGCGCATCTCAGCCAGCAGGAAAAGCACGTCCTCCTGCTCGTCTCGGAGGGCAAGACCAACCGCGAGATCGCCAAGAATTTGTTCCTCGGCGAGGGGACGGTGCGGAACTACGTCAGCAGTATCCTCTCGAAACTGGGCGTGAACAACCGCGCCGAGGCCGCGGCCTACGCGGTGGAACACAACCTGCGGGAATATATCGCCATGTAATCACAAACGCCTGCGTTTCCGCAGGCGTTTCTTTGGAGCCGAGGATGCGTACCCTGTGGGCATGATATCGCACCTGCCAGGTTGGATTTTCCTGTTGTGGTTGGCGCGACGCACTCCCATAACACCATGAAAATTCGTCACGCGACGACGAATTTTCACGGTAAAATAAGGGCGTGATTGAACGAACCAAACTTCTCAGACAGATAAACGAATCGCTCAACCGAAACCGCGTCGTTGCGCTGATTGGGCCGCGTCAATGCGGAAAAACAACGCTTGCCCGCCAGATTGTATCTCCCGATTCTTCCAACTATTTTGACTTGGAGAATCCCATCAGTCTTCAACGCCTGAATGAGCCGATGACCGAATTACAGGATTTGCGCGGCATCGTTGTCATTGACGAAGTACAGCGGAAACCCGATCTGTTCCCCATTCTGCGCGTCCTGTGCGACCGCGACCCATTGCCGGCGCGTTTTTTGATTTTAGGCAGCGCCTCACCCGCCTTGTTGCGACAATCGTCCGAATCGCTGGCGGGAAGAATTACAACCATTCGCATGAGCGGCTTTAATCTCGAGGAAGTAGGATTGGAATTCCAAAAGGCGCACTGGTTGCGCGGCGGTTTTCCACGTTCATTTCTGGCAGAGACGAATCAGGTAAGCCTGGAATGGCGCAAGGATTTCATCTCCACGTTCCTGGAGCGGGATGTGCCGCAATTCGGCGTTAAGATTCCAGCCACAAGCCTGTTTCGGTTTTGGAGTTTAATGGCTCATTATCATGGACAGATCTGGAATGGATCGGAGGCGGCACGCGCGCTAAACATCAGCGAGGCGACCGTGCGGCGTTATGTGGACCTGTTACAGGACTTGTACATGATTCGCCAATTGCATCCCTGGTTTTCGAACCTCGGAAAACGACAGGTTAAGTCACCGAAGATCTATTTTCGAGATACAGGTTTGTTGCACTATCTTCTCGGCATTAAGTCTGACCATGAACTGAATCTTCATCCACGACTGGGCGCTTCCTGGGAAGGTTACGTTATCGAGGAAGTCATCAAATCTACGCAACCTGAGGATGCCTATTTCTGGGCTACGCATTCAGGCGCGGAATTGGATTTGCTCCTGATCAAACGCGGCAAGCGCATCGGCGTGGAATGCAAACGCATGGATGCGCCCAAACTCACCCCCTCCATGCGGACGGCCATGCAGGATTTGGAATTGGATAAACTGACGGTGATATATCCTGGCAATCAGCCGTATTCGCTAGCCGAAGGAGTTTTTGTTTTGCCGCTATCGAGGATCGCAACTGATCCTGAAGGAATTGTCGAGTAACAATACACTGATCCCAGAATCTGTCTGCCGTGTTCCTCCAGCCTCTTCTCACCGACAAAGTCGTCGCCCTGCGCCGCTTCCAGCCGCGCGACGCGGACGCGTTCCTCGCGGACGTGCGCGAATCGCTCGACGACCTCATCCCGTGGATGTCGTGGGCGCATCCCGTTTACGGGCGCGACGACGCGGCGAATTACATCCGCATCGTCACCGAAAGCTGGGAAGCCGGCCGCTACTACGGCTTCGCCGTCACCGACGCGCGCGACGGGACGATGCTGGGCGCGGCCAGTTTGAGTCACATTCACCCCGTGTATCATTTTTGCAACCTCGGCTATTGGGTTCGCTCTTCGCGTCGCGGAAACGGGTTGGCGGGTCGGGCGGCGCGCCTCGCGGCGAAATTCGGCTTCGAGCGGTTGGGTCTCCTGCGCGTCGAGATCGTTGTGGCGGTGGATAACGCAGCCAGCATCAAGGCCGCGGAGAAGAGCGGCGCGCATCGCGAGGGCATCCTGCGCGACCGCATGACCGTCCGCGAAAAGGTCTACGACGCGGTCATGTTCTCCTTCGTCCGCGCGGACTTCGGCCTGCCGCCGTTATAATGGGGCAACAAACTTGTACACGGATTTCACGGAGCAGACGGATTTTCACGGATTTTTTTCTTTAATTTTTTTCGTGTCAATCCGTAAAATCCGCGTTCATCCGTGTGCCAAATCACGGTAATCCTGAATGAAAATCCTTCTGGTCAACGAGGCCTTCGTCTCCTTCGACGAGCCGGGCTTCACCCGCCATTTCGAGATGGCAAAATACCTGCGCGAGCGCGGACACGAGATGGTCATCGTCGCCAGCGACGTGAACTACCAGACGGGGACGCGCATCGTGGAAGAACGCGGCTTCGTCATCGAGCAGGAGATCGAGGAGGTGCGCGTCCTGCGCGCCTTCATGCTGCCCTCGCTGCATCGTAATTATTTCTGGCGCATCGTTTCGTTTCTCGGTTTCATGTTCAGCGCGGTGGCGGCCTCGCTGCGCGTGAGAGACGCCAATCTCGTCATCGGCTCCTCGCCGCCCATTTTTCAGGCATTTGCCGCCTGGTTCGCGGCCTTCCTGCTCCGCAAGCCGTTCCTGTTCGAAGTGCGCGATCTCTGGCCGCAATTCGGGATTGACATGGGCGTCATCAAAAACCCCGTCGCGATTTACTTCTCGCGCGCCCTCGAAAAATTTCTCTACCATCGCGCCGCGCATATCCTCGTCAATTCGCCCGCCTACAAACCCTACATCGTCGGGCGCGGCGTCCCTGCCGAAAAGATTACCTTCATCCCCTACGGCGCGGACGTCTCGATCTTCACGCCCGAAGCGGACGGTTCATCCATCCGCCGCGAACTCGGCCTCGACGACAAATTCATCGTCCTCTACGCGGGCGCGATGGGGCAGGCCAACGACATCTACACCCTGCTGCGCGCTGCGGATCGTTTGCGCGATGAAACGAAGATTCACTTCGTCTTATTTGGCGACGGGAAGGAAAGCGCGAACCTGCGCGCCGAAGCGGACCGCCTGCGCCTCGCCAACCTGACCTTCGCGGGCGCGGCCCCGAAAAGCAAAATGCCCGCCGTCGTCGCCGCGTCCGATCTCTGCCTCGCCATCTTGCAGGACATCCCCGGCTTCCGCATGACCTACCCGAACAAGGTCTTCGACCACATGGCCGCGGGACGCGCCACCGTCCTCATCATAGACGGCGCGATCCGCGAGGTGATCGAGACCAGCGGCGGCGGCGTCTTCGTCCCGCCCGCGGACGACGCGCGGCTGGCGCAGGTCGTCCGCGAACTGGCGGACGATCCCGCCCGCGTCCGCCAAATGGGACAGCGGGCGCGCGATTACCTCGTCAAACACTTCGACCGCCGCGATAAACTTGCCGAGACGTTGGAACTGTTTAAATTTGTTGCGAAGGAATCCGAAAGTTCTACTTTCGGAAACCCCTGAAGTAGAACTTCAGGATTCCAAACCATGCTTTTCCCTCTCCTCGCCTTCCTCATCCTGACCATCCTCGCCTACCTTGGCGCAGCGTGGATTCGCCGCGTCGCGCTTCAGCGTCACATCCTCGACCATCCCACCGAGCGCAGTTCCCATTCGATCCCCACTCCGCGCGGCGGCGGGCTGGCGATTGTTGTCCTTGTGATTGCAACGGTTCTTGTTTTTGGGATCGCCAACGGGTTCACCGGTCAAGGCCTCGCCTTCATCGTTTCTGGAATACTCCTCGCCCTCCTCGGCTGGCAGGACGACATCCGCTCGCTTTCGCCAAAGATCCGGTTCCCGATTCAATTCGCGGCGATTGCCATCGCCATGCTCGGCATGGGATATTTCGACTCGGTCACCATTCCCGTCTTCGGCGTGTGGCATCTGGGCTGGGCTGGAATCCCCATCACCTTCCTCTGGATTCTGGGACTGGTCAACGCCTACAACTTCATGGACGGGATTGACGGCATCGCGGGCGGTGTGGCGCTGGCGGCAGGACTCGGCTGGGCGCTTCTTTCCTCGACCTTTGGCGGACTCGACCATCCCCTCGCGTTTTGGATCGCCCTCGCCATCACCGCGGCCAGCCTCGGCTTCCTCGGCCACAACTGGCCGCCGGCGCGCATCTTCATGGGCGACGTGGCCAGCACTTTTCTGGGATTCGGCTTCGCCGTCCTGCCGTTGATGTCCGCCGATAAAGGCGGCGATCCGCTCATGTTCGGCACGGCCATCCTGTGGACCTTCATCATGGACGCGGGCCTCACCTTCCTCCGCCGCCTCGCTCGCCGGGAAAACGTCTTCGCCGCGCATCGGACGCATCTCTACCAGCGGATGGTCATCGGCGGGATCAAGCCGGTGATCGTCAGTTCCCTCTTCATCGCGCTGACCCTGCTCGGCGCGGCGCTGTCCCTCGCCTGGAGACGCGGCTTCCACGCCGTCGCGCCGTTCATCATTTTTGGTCTGCCGCTGGTTTGGGTTGGACTGTCCATTTACACCGCGCGGAGAGGGCGGTGATGTAGTACCGCGACATTCATGTCGCTGCTGACTGGCAGAAGCAACATGAATGTTGCAGTACTGACGCTGTAACCGATACATGCTCAACAAACTCCGCGCGCTCTTCTCCCTCTACAAACGCTTCGGCCTGCGCTGGCTTCTCTTCCGCGCGGGCTATGCCCTGCGGATGCGGCTGGGGATTTTACGATTGCAATTTCCCGTTTACGAGTGGGACGACCGTCCGTTGGCATACTGGCTCAAGCCCGGGATTCCCTCCGAACCCGAAAATTACTCTGCGTGGCGAAATCAGCATGCGCCGAAATTTTTCTTCGATGAGATTCCCTCCCTGCCGCCCAATTTGCCGTGGAATCCACAACTCGCGGTGGACGAGGCGGAGAAAATCCTGGCGGGCGAACTGCGTTACTTCGAGCATACGCCTTATCGAATCGGCTTTCCTCCCGATTGGCATCTCGACCCGCGCACGAACATCCGCGTGGACGCAACAAAGCGCTGGTCGCAAATCCCCGATTACGGCGCATACGACATCAAATTCATCTGGGAGGCCAGCCGCTTCAACCAGGTCTACGCGCTGATGCGCGCCTACGCCTTCAAAAAAGATGAGCGTTATCCCGAAGCCTTCTGGATTCTCGTCGAAGATTGGGCGCGGAAGAATCCTCCACAGCGCGGCCCCAATTGGAAATGCGGACAGGAAACCTCCTTGCGGATTCTCGCCTGGTGCTTTGGCTTATACGCGTTCAAAGAGTCGTCCAGTTCCACGCCTAAACGCCTCGCGCATTTGACGCAACTCATTGCCGCACAAGCGGACAGGGTTTACCATAACATTGCCTACGCCGTGTCCACGCGCGGGAATCACGCCGTCAGCGAGGCCTTCGGAATCTGGCTGGCAGGGACAATCTTCCCCGAATTGAAACACGCCAAAACCTATCGCGCGCTCGGACGCGAGATTCTGGAACGCGAGGCGGCCATCCACATTTTTGATGATGGCACATACTCGATGTATTCACTCAACTATCATCGCTTCATCCTGCACGTGTACTTCCTGGCGATGCGATTGGGCGAATTGAATCGGGATCGGTTTTCCGACGCGCTGGTTCAATCCATTTCAAGATCGCTGGATTTCCTCGCGCAACTCATTCAACCCGAAAGCGGCGAAATGCCCGTCTACGGTTCGAACGACGGCGCGCTGGTCTGTCCGCTCGATTCGTGCGATTTCACCGATTATCGTCCCACGCTTCAGATGGGATGGTTTCTCACGCGCGGCAAACGTCTCTTCGACGCGGGCGCGTGGGACGAGACGCTGTTTTGGTTGAGCGGCGAATCCGCCCTGAGGTCCGAGAGAGAGACGACGCCGCGTCAGGTGAGCGCGAGTTATCCCGATGGAGGCGTCCACATCCTGCGCGGCGAGTCGAGCGTTGCCTTCATCCGCTGTACGGATTTTCGCGAACGTCCCTCGCACGCCGACCAACTCCACGTGGATTTGTGGATGCGCGGCAGGAACATCGCGGTTGACGCGGGGACGTTTCTCTACAACGGGCGCGGCATCTGGCAGAACGGCCTGGCGCATACGTCCGTTCACAACACGGTGACGGTGGACGACGCCGATCAGATGTTGTGGTTCAGCCGCTTCACCTGGGGCGGGTGGGCGCGGGGACGCGTGTTGCGGCAGGACGAAGCGATATGGCAGGGCGAGCATGACGGCTACGCGCGGCTGGGGGTGAAGCACATTCGCACTGTGCTTTCGCTGAATGATGACCGCTGGCTGGTGGTGGATCATCTCTTCGGGAATCGTCCGCATCGTTTTTCGTTGCAGTGGCTGTTGAACGATCTTTCCGCGCCTGTAGGTCGGAATGACATTCCGACCTACGAAAGCAACTGGACTATGCTGGAGAAAGAATCAAAATCGTTTGGTTTGCTGCATCGAACCGAAAAAATCCATGTCCGCATGGGATTGCTCGAAGGCGAGGCGAAATTCTCCCTCGTGCGCGGGGATGAACATTCCACGCGCGGCTGGCGCTCGCGATATTACGGACACAAGGAACCCGCGCTGTCCGCCCGGTTGGAAACGAAACGCGCGCAGGCAGTCTTCTGGACATTCTTCGGATTCGACGGAGATTCGGTCTTCCCCTCAGGCCAAAATCTGGAATTGCGAATTGCAGGCTGTTCCCTCTCCATTCCTCTCGCCGCGCCCGGCAGTCTGAACGATGCGCTCGCGCAAAATAAGAACCTATCCGAATAACGGAGCGCAGACTTCCAGTCTGCTTGCCGGGCGGACTGAAAGTCCACGCTCCGGGGTTTTTCGGATAGGCTCTTCGCCGCCGGTTTTCACGGCAAAGAAAAAGAGATAGGAAAACTCCACTTTCAATATTGCAAGTTTTTTGCTACAATGCGAGTGTTGGTTTGAAGTGCCAATCCATCTCAAGGAGGAGAACATGCCCGAAAACACATGTTGTGTTTGCGGCGAGCCGGGCGTACATTCGCTCGGCGGACGGTGGTTTTGTGAGCGCCACCACCAGACGGCCACCCGCGAACGGCGCGGCGCCTGGCGCTCGAACTTCGGCCTGATCCTGGCCCTGGTCGTTTTCGTCGGGTTGGTTTACGCGGTGGACGCGTTCGTCCAGCCGGCCTTCACGCCCTCCACGCTTCTTTTGACCGGCGTCCTGCTGGCGATTGTCCCGGCTGTCATCTGGCTGGGCGTTTTTTATCAGCAGGACCGCCTCGAGCCGGAGCCGAAGGGCTTTGTGCTGGGCGTGTTCGCGCTGGGGGCGTTGCTGGCCGCGGCGGTGGGCGTGCCGCTGGTGGAAAATGTGTTCAACGTCTCCCGCTGGCTGTACACCGACGCGCTGACCACCATTTTGGGCGGCATTCTCGTGGTGGGCTTCACGCAGGAATTTCTGAAATACGCGGCGGTGCGTTATAGCATGTACAACTCTTCGGAGTTCGACGAAGCCACCGACGGCGTGGTCTACGCCACCGCGGCCGGTCTCGGCTACGCCACCGTGCTGAACGTGATGTTCGTCGTCCAAAACGGCGGCGTGGACCTGGGCCTGGGCGTCATCCGCATGGCGGTGGTGGCGCTGGCGCAGGCCGGTTTCGCTGGCATCACCGGCTATTTCCTCGGGCGCGCCAAGTTCGAGAGCGAGCCGCTGTGGTGGATGCCGCTCGGCATCACGCTGGCGGCGGTCGCCAACGGACTGTTCAACTGGGCGCGCGGCGAGGTGACGCGCGGGGGCGTATCCCTTTCGGGCGGCGCGGCCAGCCCCTGGTCCGGGTTGATCCTGGCGGCGGTCGTGGCGTTCGTCTGCCTGGGCGCGGTCAGTTGGCTGATCCATCGCAACGTCAAGTCCGCGCTGGCGGCGAAATAGGAGGCGGAGATGAACACATCCAAACTTTCATTGGGCGACCGATACGCCGAGATCGCGGTGATCGTCCTCACGCTCGTCGCGTTGCTGGCGGGCTGGTTCTACATGGGTGGCGTGGAAAGCCGCACGCGGCCGTTCGAGGCGGGCGGGATCAGGGCCTCTGTCCCCTCGGGTTGGATCCAGTCGGAACCGCAGGGGAACGTGCTGGTGCATGCGCGCCAGCGCGCCTCGGCCGGGTTCCAGACCGAGTATTCGATCACACAGTATCCCTTGCCGGCCGAAAGCGGGTTGAGCGAGATCGTCAACCTGCTCACGCTCGATTACGGGCAGGGACTGACAGCCTTTCGTGTGCTTGGCCAGCAGGCCGTGATCGTGGGCGGGCGCGATGCGTACGAGGTGACGTATGCCTACGTCGAATCCGACCCGAACATTTCCCACGTTGACCTGCCTGTAGTGGTGCGCGGCCTGGATTACATTTTCCTGAACGGCGGGCAGGCGATTATCGTCACCTATCGCGCTTCCGAAGCGGATTATCAGGATGGGCTGGCGGCCTTCTTCCGCTTCCTTCATTCGATCCAATTCTAAAAGGAGACAGCCATGAAAAAGGGTAATTTGCACCGAATCTGGCTGGCGGCGCTGGCGCTCGTGCTGGCCTCGGTGGCCTGCATCGGCAATGGGGAGACGCCGCAACCGGTGACGCCCGGTCCTACCGATCCTTCCGCTATTCGGCAGAACCTGATCGCCTCCACCGTCAAGATCTTCGGCCTGTTCGAGCAGGGCGGACAGTTGAAGCCGGGCTACGTCGGTTCCGGCACGATCATTTCCCCCGACGGCCTGATCCTGACCAACGCGCACGTGGCCGACCCGGCTGCCGTGGGCGATCCGGATTTCACCCCCGACGCCCTGGCGATTGGGCTGGTCCAATCCGAGGACAAGCCGGCGGTCTTCTCGTATCGCGCCCAGGTGGTGGCGATTGACGGCTATCTCGACCTGGCGATCATTCGCATCGTATCTGGATTGGATGGAAGTTCGATCAATCCCTCCGAACTGCGCCTGCCCTACGTCCCGCTCGGCGATTCGGACCAGGTGCATGTGGGCGATCACGTCAACATTTACGGCTTCCCGTCCATTGGCGGCGAGACCATCACCTACACCGATGGCAACGTCTCCGGCTTCACCTCGCAGGAACAGGTGGGCGACCGCGCCTGGATCAAGACCGACGCCGCCATCTCCGGCGGCAACTCCGGCGGACTGGGCGCCAGCGACGACGGCTACATCATCGGCGTGCCGACGCGCGCCTCCTCCGGCGCGGGCGGCGACATCACCGATTGCCGCGTCATCCAGGACACCAACGGCGACGGCGTTCTCGACGAGCGCGACACCTGCATCCCGATCGGCGGGTTCATCAACGCGCTGCGTCCCATCAACCTGGCGCGCCCGCTCGTCACCGCCGCGCAGACCGGCATCGCCTACAACAGCCCCTATCACACCGCGCCGCCCAGCGCGCCGGGAGGAGGCGGCGAGGCCTTTGGCCCCGTGCGGTGGTTCGAGGCCGATCTCAGTTGCAACATGGGACGGGAGGTTTCTTCTTTCCCCTCCGGCATTTCGGCTATGACGGCTGCTTTCGATTATGCCGGCATGACCGACGGCCAGGTTTGGGGCTCCACCTGGTCGAGCGGCGGGCAGATCATCTATCAGAGCAATGATCCCTGGGCTTCCGGCGCCAGCGGCACGTATGAGTTCTGCCTGTTCAACAGCCGGAACCCGATCCTCGACGGCGATTACGCGGTGCAATTCCACGTTGGGACGGAAAAACGCGTGCTCACCCAGGCGAGCGTGGTGGTCGGCTCCGGCGCGTCTCCCACGCCCATCCCGCCGGCCGCCAGCGGCATCACCCTCTTCGGCACGGTGACCGACGCCAGCACCGGCAAGCCGGTTGCCAACGCCTACGTGTTCGTGCTGGTCTCCGGCGTGAACTACAACTCGTGGGCGGCCGCGAACTACCCGGATAGCCAGATCCTGATGTTCACCAAGACGGATGCCAACGGCAACTACCGTATGCCGTACGCCTTCCCGCGCAACGCGCCCTACACCGTCGTCGTCAGCGCCAGGGGCTACTACGACAAATTCGGCGACAACC
Organism: Anaerolineales bacterium; assembly: GCA_034411715.1. Classification (GTDB taxonomy): domain Bacteria; phylum Chloroflexota; class Anaerolineae; order Anaerolineales; family Villigracilaceae; genus Denitrolinea. The sequence continues at coordinate 11,735 of DAOUMJ010000106.1, forward strand.
TGGTGTGGAAGGATTCAGATCCCTCCGAGTATCGCATTGATGCGCAGTTGAACAAGTAACTCACCTTACGCAGTACCGCAACATTTATGTTGCCCCGCCGGGCGAGATAAATGTTGCGGTACTGATAAACTGCGTAACATCAGCAAGTAAGTAAAGAACGAAAAAGAAAGAACGGAGCCTGATGACTTGCTCGTCAGGCTCCATTTTGTAAGTGGATATTCCGCTTACCGGCAAGCCGGCGGGAGCCATTCCGCTCCGCGCTTTCATTCCAGCACGAAGTTATCAATCAGCCGGGTCTTGCCAATGAAGACGGCCATCGAGAGCAACGTCTTCCCTGTCACCGTCTGCAATTCCTCCAGCGTGTCGTAATCCGCGGCCGAGACGTAGTGCGTCTGCGCGCGCGGCTCGGATGCCAGAGTCTCAACCATGATTTTTCGTAGCGTTTCCGCGTCGCGTTCGCCGCGCTCGTACGCGTCCTTGGCGGCGGTCAGCGCGCGAAAGAGAATCGTCGCGGCCTGGCGCTCCTCCGCGCTCAGGTAACTGTTGCGGCTCGACATCGCCAGTCCGTCGGCCTCGCGCACCGTTGGGCAGACCACGATCTCGATGGGAAAGTTCAGATCGCGCGTCATGCGGCGGATAACCGCGGCCTGCTGCGCGTCCTTCTGACCGAAATACGCCTTCTGCGGCTGGACGGCGTTGAACAACTTGGCGACGACCGTTGTGACGCCTCGAAAGTGACCCGGGCGGGCCGCGCCTTCGAGCGGCCTGGTCAGCCCTTCGACCTCCACCCAGGTCGCGTACCCGGGCGGATACATCGTTTCGTTGTCGGGAGTCCAGACCAGGTCCACGCCCACGGATTCGAGCAGGGTGAGGTCGCGCTTCAGGTCACGCGGGTACTTCGAGAGGTCCTCGTTCGGTCCGAACTGCGTCGGGTTGACGAAGATGCTGGCGACGACGCTCCGACATTCCTCCCGCGCGCGGCGGGCGAGGGAAAGATGTCCCTCGTGCAGGTATCCCATGGTGGGGACGAACCCGACCACCCCGTCCAGAAGGAGGCGGGCGGCGCGCAGTTCATCGAGGCTGGCGGCGATGATCATCGGCTTGTCCATTTCATATCCTTGTGAAATATCGAACAATTGGGAAAGATTCCCTGTTGACTTTTAGAAAATGTGTGCTAAACTTTAGGCACATTCAGAGAAAAGGAGTAACCATGGCCTACGCACATACCAATTCCAAAGGCGTCACCTACTATCTTCATTCCAATGGGAGGATGTTCTTCTTCTCGAAGGAGATCAAGGAGAACGCCCTTGAGGCCCTGCCGGCCGGGTACAACGTGGTCGAGATGAAGACAGGCATGCTGGTGCTGAAGAAGATTCAGGCCGAACCCGCCGCGGAGCCGCCCGCCGAACCCCAGCAATAGTATAACCTGTTCGACCCCCCCATCCACCGTTCTTTTAGAGAAAAGGAGACTCAAAATGACACGTACAATTGCCTCTAAAAGCCCTGACGAAAGGAGGATTGCATAAATGCCCGCCCTCAACCGCGTTCAACTGATCGGCTATCTTGGCAAGGACCCGGAGACGCGCTTCACGCCCACCGGCAAGAAGGTCTGTCATTTCAGCGTTGCCGTCACCCAGCGCTGGAAGGCGGCCGGCGAGACGAAGGAATACACCGACTGGTTCAACATCGAAGCATGGGGACGGCTTGGCGAGGTCTGCCAGCAATATCTGAAGAAGGGCAGCCTGGTGTTCGTGGAAGGTCGTTTGAAAACGGACAAGTACGAAGACAAGGAGAAAGGCGAAACCAGGTATTACACGAAGGTCGTCGCGCTCGCCCTTCAATTCCTCGACCGCAAACCCGCCGAGGAGCCGGTGATGTCGGTGGAGGAGGAAGCCGCGGGTTACGAGGCGTAGCGACGCGCCCGCGAGGAAAAACTCAAGGCCCCTGGGCGGTTTACCTGCTCAGGGGCGATTTTCTTTTGAGACACGGATCGCCCCTGGCGCATATCCGTTTCAATCGGGATATTCGACCCAATTTTCAAAAATTTCGCCGTTATAATTCCCCTCATGCAACCCAGGAATGAAAACCGGATTCCGCGCCCGCGCCCCGGCCTGCCGACGGCCGCCTGCCCGACCCGCGCCGCCATGAAAATTGACGGCCAGGTTTTGCAAAGGTCTTCGCAAAGATGCCGCTGATCGCCCTTTTCTCCGCTCCCAAACCCTTCACCGATCCGCACATCGCCATGATCCAGCGCAACGCGATCCATTCGTGGACGCTTCTCCCCGAGGTCGAAACGGTTCTGTTCGGCGAAGAGAGAGGCCTCGCGGAGGCCGCGCGCGAATTTGGCGTGAAGCACATTCGAAACGTAAAGCGCAACGAGAATGGCATCCCGCTCGTCTCGTCCATGTTCCAACTGGCGCGGGAACACAGCGCAAGCGACCTGCTCTGCATCGTCAACGCGGACATGATTCTCATGCCCGATTTTGTCGAAATCGCGAAACAAGTCGTAAAGTTGAAGGATAAATTCGTCTGCGTGAGTCAACGCTGGGATGTGGATGTTTCCCAGCCCATCGAATTTCCCCCCGATTGGCAGGACGGGCTGCGCAAGACGGTTCATGCGTCAGGCTCTCTTCATCGTCCCGCCGGCTCCGATTTCTTCCTCTTCCCTCCTTCCGCTTACCTCGAAGTTCCCGATTTCGCCATCGGCCGCGCAGGCTGGGACAATTGGATGATCTACAAAGCCCGCCGGGAAGGCTGGCTTGTCGTTGACTGCACGCCCTCGCTGATGATCGTCCACCAGAATCACGATTACAGCCACCTGCCCGGCGGACAATCGCATCACGAGCATCCCGATACGAACGAAAACATCCGCCTGGCGGGCGGGCAGGCCAACATCCGCTACACCATTTTGGATTCCACGCATCAACTCGTGGACGGAAAAGTGGTCCGCCCGAAGATGACCTCCCTGCGTTTCCTGCGCGGCGTGGAATTATTCCTGCGAACCATTCTCTTCTTCCTGCCGGAAAGCGCGATCGAAAATATCGTTCGTCCCAAACGTTGGAAGAAGCGTATTCAAAAAATCGTCCATCGGACATCGTGAATCGAACATGCGCAAAGGCCAAAACCCCGCAAAATTCGTCAAAGACGTGGCCCGCCCCGAGCGGATCACCGTCGCGCTGCTCAACTACATTCCCTTCCTGAGCGGATTCTACGCCGAGACGCTCGACGTGCTGAAAGCCTGTTTGGAGTCCATGCGAAAAGAGGCGGGACTGCCGTTCGACCTGATGGTCTTCGACAACGGCTCGTGCGCCGAAGCGCGGGACTTTCTTGTCAAGGAAAAGGAAGAAGGGCGCATCCAATACCTGATTCTCTCCGCGAAGAACGTGGGCAAGGGCGGCGCGTGGAATTTCATCTTCGGCGGCGCGCCGGGCGAGATCATCGCCTACACCGATAGCGACGTGCTGTTCTCGCCAAACTGGCTCGGGCGCTCCGTGGAAATTCTCGAAACGTTCCCGAACGTCGGAATGGTGACGGCGCGCCCCTTCCGCACGCCGCCCGAGTTTTATGAGTCCACGCTCCAATGGGCGCGCGAAAACGCCGCGCTCGAGGCAGGACAATTCATTCCCTGGGAAACCTTCCTCGAATTCAATCTTTCACTCGGCCAGACCGAGGAAGAGAATGAAAAAGTCTACGCCGAGACGCGAGACTGGCGCATCCAATACAAAGGCGTGGCCGCCCTGGCGGGCGCCTCGCATTGGCAGTTTACGGCGTACAAATCCACGCTTCAGCGGTTCCTGCCCTTCGATATGGACAAGCCCATGGGACAGGTGCGCCAACTGGACAAACGCATGAACGACGCGGGCCTATTGCGGCTGATGGTGAGCGATCCATTGGCGATGAACCTGTCCAATACGCTGGGATATTTGAGGGAAGGGTTGAAGGCGAAACCCGTAAAACGCAAACCGGGCCTGGCGCGGCGCGTGCTGGAGTGGGGTCCGGTCAGGAGGATGTTGATGGCCGTATACAACAGGATTTTCCTCTGGTATTATTCGTAACGTCATGCGGCGATTTCGAACCCACTCGCCCCCCCGGGATTTGGTTTCCTCCGCGCTCACTTCGCGACTGCAAACGGATCTGCCCGCCTGGTATGGGGCCAAAGCGAGACTGGCTGGGCCGCCAACCTTTCACCCGCGCCCGTGGTCATACTTTTTCCGTTATCCCTTCCGGACGAATGGGGACAACGACAGGGCTATTCTTGTGAAGATCCGCCATGCGAGGGGTATGTCTCTCTCGGAGGCGGTCCACAGCGCAGAAATGGGGCGGGAGGCGAGGGGGGAGTACGAGTCGCTGGCGCGTCTTCACGGCGTTTTCGGCAGGGAGGAACATGCCGCCTGCTTCTTCGCTGTCTGCCCGCTGGCCTTATACGACGATCTTAATGCAGTCGTCATGGAGGAGGCCGGACTTCGCTCCCTGCGATCGTTATTGGGTTCCCCCCGCATTTTGTTGAACGGACGGGCGCAGGCGGATTTCAAGGACTATCTCGGACTGGCGGGAAACTGGCTTCGCGTTTTCCATCGCACGGGCGGGAACCCGGCAGGAGAGGGGACCGTTTTTACCGAGTCGTCGTATGAAAATGCACGCCAGAATTTTGCCGCGATCGGGAAATTCCTGGATGTGAACGAACGATCGGCCCTCCCGGCCCTGCTGGAAAAACTGTATGAGATCCATGGCCGCGCCATCACGCCGTACCGGCTTCTCCACGACGATTTCAATTGCGCGAATATCTTCGTCACGAAAGATCACAGAATTTGCTCTTTCGATCCCAAGAATACGGTCGGACCCGTGTATGCCGACCTGGCGCGAATCATCACGGACCTGGAAACCTGCCGGGTGCAGATTCTCTCGAATGGATCGGCCCTATCCTCCTCATACATGCAACAATTTCGCGCCTCCCTGCTCCTGGGCTATTTCGCGGCGAAGCCGGTGGATCATGCGCTCCTGGACCTCTTTCGATTGTTGAGCCTGCTCGAACGATGGCAGGAGGCCGAAACCTGGTTCGCAGGGGCCTCCCTCCGCGCCAGGTTTCTATATGCCCCCGCCATGCCCTTGATACGAAAATATCTCCTGCGGCTCTTGCGCGCCCAGATGCGGGAATTCGACCAAGCCGGTATTTGATTCAGGGTTACAACTCCTTCGCCCGCCGCGCGATGCGTTCCTTCACCCGCGCCGCGAACTCGCCCAGCGGAATATTATTCTGCTGGCTTCCGTCGCGCACACGCAGCGAGACCTGTCCCGCGTTCATCTCGTTCTCGCCGACCACCAGCATGTACGGGACTTTCATCAACTGCGCCTGGCGGATCTTGGCGTTCATGCGCTGCGCGCTCACGTCCGCGCTGACGCGGATTCCCTGGCCGCGCAACTGCTGGACGATTCCCTGCGCGTACTCGTTTTGCGAATCCGTGATCGGGATGACGCGCACGTGTTCGGGCGAAAGCCACACGGGGAAGTTGCCCGCGTAATGCTCGATCAGGAATCCGATCATGCGTTCGTGCGTGCTGAGGGGCGCGCGGTGGATGCACAGCGGCACTTCCTCGTTGCCTGCGCGGTTCGTGAATTTCAAGTCGAAGCGCGCGGGCTGGGCGAAGTCCACCTGGTTCGTCGCCAGCGAAAACTCTTTCCCGATGACCGACCAGATCTGCACGTCAATCTTCGGACCGTAGAACGCGGCCTCGTCCTCCGCTTCCACAAACGGGACGTTGTGCTTCGTCATCGCGCGGCGAACCATGTCTTCCGTCTTGAGCCACAGGCGTTCGTTGTCCACGTACTTCTTGCCAAGACCTTCCTTGCTGTGCAGCGAGAGGCGCATCACGTACTTTTCGATGCCGAACAACTCGAAGTACTTGTGATACAGCCCGATCACGCCCATGAACTCGTCCTCGAACTGTTCCTCGGAACAGTAGAGGTGCGCGTCGTTCATCTGCATCGAGCGGACGCGCATCAACCCGAACAGTTCGCCCGATTTCTCGTAGCGGTAGCACGTCCCGTATTCTGCGAGCCGGATCGGCAGGTCGCGGTACGAGCGTCCCTTCGAGCCGAAGATCTTGTGGTGCATGGGGCAGTTCATCGGCTTGACGTAATACTTCACGCCTTCGAGTTCCATCGGCGGGTACATGGACTCGGCGTAGTAGGGGAGGTGACCGGAACGCAGGAAGAGGTCCTCCTTCGTCAGGTTCGGCGTGCGGACGCGGACGTAGCCCGCCTGCTCCTCCATCTCCTTGGCGAGTTTCTCCAACTCCTCGATGATCACACCGCCGTTCGGGAGCCAGAGCGGCAGGCCGGGGCCGACCTCATCGTCAAAGATGAAGATTTCCAACTCCCTGCCCAGTTTGCGATGGTCGCGCTTCCTGGCCTCTTCCAACTGCCAGAGATAGTCCTTGAGTTGCTGCGCGTTCTCCCATGCCGTGCCATACACGCGCTGCAACTGCTTGTTTTTCTCGTCGCCGCGCCAGTACGCGCCCGCCACGTTCATCAACTTGACCGCGTCGGGTTTGATCTGCTTCGTGTTTTCGACGTGCGGGCCGCGGCACAAATCCGTAAACGTATCGTGTTGGTAGATGGAGATCTCGACTTTCTCCTTGAGAGGATTCCCGTACTCGTCGAAGCCGCCTTTTTCGAGACCTTCGATCAACTCCAACTTGTAGGGTTGGCTCGCAAAAATCTGACGCGCCTCCTCCGCCGACACGACCTTCTTCTTGAACTCGTGCTTGCCCTGGATGATCTGTCGCATCCGCTTTTCGATGGCTTCCAAATCTTCGGGCGTCAGGTTGCGCGGCAGGTCGAAGTCGTAGTAAAAGCCGTTTTCGACGGGCGGCCCGATCGTGTACTTGGCATCGGGGAACAACTCGACCACAGCCTGCGCCATCACGTGCGCCGCCGAGTGGCGGATTTTATAAAGTTGGGAGTCTTCGTATCTTTCCTGAACATGTTGTGCCATTCTCGCTTCCTTTCTTTCATTCTGCTCCCCTCTCCCGTAATCGGGAGAGGGGCCGGGGGTGAGGGCCTTCTCCCCTCTCCCGTAATTGGGAGAGGGGCCAGGGGTGAGGGCGTCTCCCCCCTCTCCCGTAATCGGGAGAGGGGCCGGGGGTGAGGGCAGGGGCTTAATAAAAAAACCTCCCGCCCAACTACGGGGCGAGAGGTTTCCTCACGCGGTTCCACCCGAATTGTAAGTCGAAATTAATTTCGACTTACCACTCTTCAGCCGATAACGAGGCCAGCCGTTCCGCATACTGACTGATCACTGTTTACTGAACACTGATCGCTTTTCCGCTTCACGCTCGCGAGTGGTTTTCAACGGGTTTCCTCGAAGAGACTCTCAATCTTCGATCTCTTCTCCCTGTCAGGAAGTTGACCGCCTACTCGTCTCGGTCATGGCGTTTCTTGTTTACTTGTGTACCTGTCTACTTGTGTACTTACACAGTGGGCGAGACAGGACTCGAACCTGCGACCTTCGCGATGTCAACGCGATGCTCTAACCAGCTGAGCTACCCGCCCGAACAGAACGACATTATAACGAGGGTGCGGGGTTTTGGCAATGCTTGGTATAATCCCCTCGCCATGCCCAGAAGAAAAGCCCCCCAAGACCTGACCGAGGAGGAACTGCGCCGACTGTTGATCGAAAAACGGCGCGGCGCGCGGCGGGATCGCATCGAGCATTTCCGCCGCACGGGACGCGTGGTGGCGGTCGCGCCGGACCTCGAAGCGGGGGAGGCCGCCCCGGCCGCCCCGGCCGCGCCGGCCCGGGAGGCCGACCCGCCCGAAGTCCCGCGCGTGAGGCGCACGATGGATCGTCTCCTTTTGATGGTGGAGATCCTGGCCGTCGTCGGGCTGGTCGGCGTCATCCTCAACGGGATGGGAATCCTGCGCGACCTGAATAACGAAGTGGCCGCGGCGCTCGCGCCCGCAACCGTCCAGCCCACCCCGCTGGTCACGGCGGTGGTGCTTCCATCGGGCCACACGCCGCCCGACGC
>DAOUMJ010000107.1:0-19862 GCA_034411715.1 Anaerolineales bacterium
CCTGCAATTCTCGGCGGTCTCCGCGAACTCCCCTGGCACTGCCCGCCAGGGCAAGTGTGCGGTTAATCCCTGCCAACTGCTCTTGAGCGGGAGACCATCCGAAAAGGGATGGTGTATTTTATTTCCAATTGTGCTATACTTTCGCCAATCCGCAGAGCAGGGCATGCGGAATTTCGTCCCCGCTTCTCTTGGAGGAGAATGCCATGAAACGCACCGTTTTTACTCCCTTTTTGTTCACGGCCATCCTGGTGTTGACGGTCGGCCTCGCCTGCGGCTTTGACTTCGGCGCCAAAACCCAGGAGCCGCCGCCCCCGCCCCCGGCCATCATCCAGCCCACCAGCGCGCCGCCCCAGCCGTTGGTGGAGCAGCCATCGCCCATTCCGCCGACTGAGTCGCCGCCCACCCCAATCCCGCCGCCTCCCAGTCCCTTCTTCAAGGAAGAATTCCTTGCCGACGTGCTTGGCGACTGGACCAATTTCATCAAGAAAGACGATCCAAAGTCGAGCGACAGCAAGGCCAAATATGCCATCGAAAACGGCAAACTGGTCTTCACAATCGAGGATAACTATCTCTATTCCTATCTTGTCTACGACAAGCAGTCATATAAGGATGTGCGTCTGGAAGTTTCGGCCGACAACCGCGGCAAGAACAACAACAACGTCAGTTTGATCTGCCGCTACAGCGATGACGGCTGGTACGAGTTCAATATCGCAAACAATGGGATGTATAACATCTATGCCTATGATTCCAAAGGCATAGTGCACAAAGGATATAATCAGATCAAAAGCGGCGGCTCGAATGCCATCAGGATGGGCAGGGATACCAATGTGTATGTCGCTGTCTGCTCGGGCAAAATTTTGACACTGTACATCAATGGCGTGGAGACGGCCTCTGTGACCGACAACAAATTCGTGTTCCCCGACGGCAAGGTTGGAATCAGCGTTTCCTCGTTTAACGTCTATCCCATCATTGTGGAGTTCGAATACTTCGACATCCAGGAACCGTGATTCGGCCTGATATTGTCTGAAATGAAATGCGCCATCCAAAACGATGGCGCATTTTTTGTCGCGTCCGCTTCCAAAAATCCAACGCGGCGTTAACAGGATTCTTTTACAACAGGGGTAAATTATGAAACATACCTGATCAAATCACAGAAAAATACCGAACGAGAGGAGTATCTTATGGGAAAGATCATCGGCATTGACCTCGGCACGACCAACAGCGTCGTTGCGGTGATGGAAGGCGGACAGCCGACCGTCATCTCCACCGCGGAGGGGGGGCGGCTCTGCCCATCGGTGGTGGCGTTCAATAAAAACGGGGAACGGCTCGTCGGTCAGACCGCCAAGCGGCAGGCCGTGGTCAACTCGGAAAACACCATCTATTCCATCAAACGCTTCATAGGCCGTCATTATGACGAGACCAGCGTGGAGCGCGGCATGGTCCCATTCGAAGTCGTGCGCGGGCCGTCGGACGACGTGCGCGTGAAGATCCCCGTCACCAACCGCGAATACAGCCCGCAGGAAATTTCGGCCATGGTGTTGGGCAAACTGAAGTCCGACGCGGAAGCGTATCTGGGACAGCCCGTCACGCAGGCGGTCATCACCGTCCCCGCGTATTTCAACGACAGCCAGCGGCAGGCCACCAAGGACGCGGGCCGCATCGCGGGACTCGAGGTGATGCGCATCATCAACGAGCCGACCGCCTCCGCCCTTGCGTATGGCCTCGACAAGAAAAAGGATGAAACGATCCTCGTCTTCGACCTCGGCGGCGGCACGTTCGACGTGTCGGTGCTGGAGGTGGGCGAGGGCGTGATCGAAGTGAAGGCCACCAACGGCGACACGCATCTCGGCGGCGACGACTGGGACCAGCGCATCGTCAACTGGGCTGCGGACGAATTCAAGAAAGACCAGGGCATTGACCTGCGCCAGGACCGTCCCGCCCTCCAGCGCCTGAGGGAAGCGGCGGAAAAAGCCAAGATCGAGTTGTCGTCTGTGATGGAGACCGAGATCAACCTGCCTTACATCACGGCAGATGCAAGCGGTCCGAAGCACTTGCAGTTTAAACTCTCCCGCTCGAAGTTCGAGCAGATGACCGAAGACCTGCTGGCGCGCTGCCGCAAGCCGTTCGAGTCCGCGCTCAAGGACGCGGGCATGGACGCGGGCAAACTCGACGAGGTGGTGCTGGTGGGCGGCGCGACGCGCATGCCCATGGTTCAGGAACTGGTGCGGAAACTGACCAACGGCAAGGAGCCGAACAAGGGCGTCAACCCCGATGAGGTGGTCGCGGTCGGCGCGGCCATCCAGGGCGGCGTGCTGGGCGGCGAGGTGAAGGATATCCTGCTGCTCGACGTGACCCCGCTCTCGCTCGGCGTGGAGACCCTCGGCGGCGTGATGACGGTGATGATCGAACGCAACACCACCATCCCTGTCAAGAAAACCGAGACGTATTCGACCGCGGCCGACAGCCAGACCGCGGTGGACATCCACATTTTGCAGGGCGAGCGCCCTCTGGCAAACGACAACATGTCGCTCGGACGCTTCCGCCTGGACGGCATCCCGCCCGCGCCGCGCGGCATCCCGCAGATCGAAGTGACCTTCGACATTGACGCCAACGGCATCCTTAACGTCACTGCCAAAGATAAGGCCACAGGCAAGGAGCAGAAGGTCACGGTCACCGCCTCCACCAACCTGAACAAATCCGACATCGAACGCATGGTGAACGAGGCGCGCCAGAACGAGGCGGCGGACAGGAAACGCCGCGAACTCATCGAAGCCAGGAACACCGCCGACAACCTGGCCTACCAGACCGAGAAGGCCCTGCGCGATCTCGGCGACAAAGTGCCTTCGAGCGAACGCTCCGACATCGAAACGAAGATCAACGAACTCAAGTCCGCCGCGCAGACCGAGGATGTCAACCGCATCCATCAGGCCAGCGAGGCTGTGCAGCAAGCCTTCCACGCCCTGAGCCAGCAACTCTACGCGCAGGGACAACCACAGCCGGGCGCGGCGGGGCCATCCACGCCGCCGCCTTCGGGACAGGGCGACGTGATTGATGGGGAAGTGAAAGAGTAGCGCGTACCGCCCCAGGGGGCTTTTATTCCCCCGGCCGGAACACGGACAAGTAAGCCAGCGGCTGGTAACCCGCGCGGCGGTAGAGGCTCATACCCATCTCGGATGCGAGCAGGAGGATATGGCGCAGACCGAGATGGTTGGCCTCCTGGTGGGCGCGGCGTATCAGGCGCGTGCCGATGCCGCGGCGGCGGTAGACGGGCAGGGTGTACAACTGACTGAGACAACCGACGCCTTCGACTATCGCGACGAGCTGCGTCCAACCGACGGCGCGGTGTTCGAGTTGTGCGTAGAAGTTGACGATGTGCGGATCGCCGAGGACCTGCGGCGGGATATGTTCGCCGCCCAGCGAGAGACTCCGGTTGACAAATTCGATCTCCTCGAGCGAGCCGATCTTGTGGACGTGCGTCCAGCCGCGCGAGGTTTTGACGGGCAGGGGCAGTCCCAGCAGCATGGTCGTCTCGACGAAGTCGTAGCCCAGCGCGGCGTATTGGTTCTTCAATTCGGGCTGGGCCGGTTCGGGATGAAACACGTCGAGGATGAATTTTTCGGAAGGCTTTTTGGGGTAGGAGTTGACGCGTCCCACCACCACGACCGGGTCCTGTTCCAACGCCATGAATTCCAGTTGAAATGGAATACCCGGCGCCCGGTTTTTATAGTGGGAGACGCTCACCCCATCCAGGTCTTCGTGGCGGGTGCGATAGGCCGTCCGATAGACGTGGTTGTGACTTTGGATCAGGGCTTCGACAGCCCAGGCGTTGAGGAGGGGAGTTGGCATGACGATGGCCGCGTTAGAGGATTTTCCCCAGCGTGGATTCGCCGTCGGCGAGAACGTAGAGGCTGCGTCCGCTGGGGCGGTCGAAGACGAAATCGGTGACGAGGTAACCGGCCGCGAAGCAGGTCTCGAAGACCTCGCGGGAGAAGAAGCGCCAGTCGCGGGCGAGGGAGAGGTCTTTGGATTTGAGCGCCATGAAATCGGGGGGAATCTCGGCCAGCGCGAGGCGGTCTTCGGGCGGGGAGAAAGCCTCGGGAGGCTGGAGGAATCCGTTGGGGCGGATGGCAGGGGAATACAGGGGCCGGGTGCCGGCCTTTTGGAATTGGGCCATGCCCAAAGTCCCGCGTGAGCGTTTGGAGAGGCGGCGTTCGACGCGGCGGGTGCGGATCCACCAGTCCACCTGGAAGCGGTCGGAGGGAAGTCCGGCGTTCAATCCATCGCGCAGATCGCCGTATTGCGAGCGGAGGTAGGTGTTGCAGACCGCGCCGAGTTTGGCGATGTTGAGGTGGGCGTTGCGGCTGAGGAGCGGGTCGTACGTCCAGGTGATGCGGCTGAGGCCCTGGTGACGAACCATCTGCCATTGGGCGCGTTTGAGGGCGAAGCCGAGGCCGGCGTCACGATGCGACTCGAGAACGCCGAGCATGTGCGAGCAGTGTTTGGGATGCGGGCCGTCGGGCAGACTTTCGAGGCCGGGGAAGCCGAAAACGAAGCCGACCAGTTTGTCCCCATCGAACGCGCCGAGGACGAGGCCGCCGTTGTGAACGGCGGTGATCAGCAGGTGCGCGGGGACGATCTCGGTCTCGCTGCCGGGCCAGACCTGGCGTTGCAGTTCTTCGACCGCAGCCATTTCTTCGGGGGTTTCAAGTAGTCGAATGGTCATTTAGTCGAGTGGTTGGATAAAGGTTCCACCGCAGAGATTTTTAAAAGGTTCTCTCCGATCTCTGCGTTCGCTGTGGCAGAAAAATCCTTGCACAAAAAAACAAGAATTTCACTGGTAAGGTACTTACGCGATTCTCGAATCACTCCGGCGGCCTCAGGGCGGGGAACCTCTCGCGCAATCGTTCGGCGACGCGTTTGGTTTGCGCGGAGGACCAGCGCGAGAGACGCTGCGTCCAGGGGGTGCGGCGCAGGTATTCGAGCCGGTAGGTGAAGCGGGCGGGCATGAGACCGAAGGCGCGCGTCAGGTTGTCCACAGGACAGGTGCGATTAAGGGAGAAATAATCCAGCGTGTACGACGAGATGGGAAAATTCGGGAACATGGCGTCCAGCAAAACGATGAGGGCGCGCATGTTGGGCATGGACAGCGGGACGAGGACGCGCCGCCGCTGGCTGACTTCCATGATCGTTTCCACCACCTGCCGCAAGGGGAAGTATTCGCTCCCGCCGATTTCGTAGGTCTGGTTTTCCATTTCGGAATTTTCGAAGGCCCACAGGATGCAGGTGACCAGGTCTTCGATCCATAGGGGTTGGACGACGGCGCGCCCGCCGCCGGGCAGGGGAAACAGCATGGGAGCGCGCTGCATGAGGCGGGCAATCGGGACCGTGAAGCGATCCTCCGGGCCGAAGACGATGGACGAACGCAGGATCGTGTGCGGGACCCCGGAGCGGCGGATGTGTTCCTCGGCGATGCCCTTGGCTTTCAGCACCGCGAAGGCGGACATGCGATCCGCGCCGAGGTGGCTGACGTAGACGATTCGTTTCACGCCCGCGTCGGCCGCGGCTTCGGACAGGTTTTTCGTCCCCTGGATGTCGGTGGCGAGCAGGTCGCCGCGCGCGCCGTGCCCCTCGGCGCTGGCGAGGTGGATGACATGATCCACGCCGCTGAGGGCGGCGCGCAGGCCGCGCGGGTCGTTCAGGCTGGCTACCGCCACCTCGAGCGGGACGCCGGTCGGAAGTCTGGGAGTGCGCGGCGAGGGACGGATGAGGACGCGCAGGGAGTGTCCCGCGTCGGAGAGATGTCGAAGCAGGGCGCGGCCGATAAATCCCGTGCCGCCGGTGACGAGAAACATGCTGAGGATTATAGCAGAGGGTATTGCATGGCGGGCGCGATGGTTGTAGAATGGGACACAGCCGAGCGTTGGGAAAGCAATTGGAGTAAACCCGCCGCCATGTCCACAATCAAAGGGGATGTCACTTTATGAAGCGCTTTGTAATTGCCTTTGCAATGGCGTTGTCTTTCATTGCGACGGGATGCGATATGGAGACCGTAACCTCCAGCGATGTCACACATGTCGCGGAGACGTTTACGGCGCTGGCCTATACGCCAACCCCGATGAGCACTCCCCATCCTTCCGAAGGGCAAATTGCAAGCCTGCTCAATGCCAACCTGCAGGCGCTTTCCACAGATCCGCTTTCACAATCCCTGAATGCGGCTCTTCTTGTGGGAAATGTCGATCTTCCACCCAATGGCGCCAATCGTCTCGAAATGTTGCAAATCCACGTTCGCTGCGAATGTCCCCGTGACGGCGACTGCTGCAACGCAGAACACACATTTGTGATCGTCGTTCAAGCCATGAAACTTGCGCCCGATTTTTTTATCGGATTGGTGCCCGATTCCGTCGAGGAAGTGCAAGTGTTCTGTTACGATCACGGAAGATTGATCGGCACATTGACGGTTTACTGGGCTATCCTAAAGGATTACCTCGTCAACAACGGTATCACAGGATATCAACTGGGCGATGCCGTCCGCAAATCCGCCACGCCGATGCCCTAAAACCTGGAACGTCAAACCAGCCGCGCACGTTAAACACGGGAACCCACACGAAGGGAGATTCCCGTGAAGCGCCGCGTTTTGGTTTTCTTATTGACTGTCCTGCTCGGGTTGGCGGCCTGTGGAAACGATCTCACCTCCGACCAGTTGACGATGGCGGTGCAGACGTTGACCGCCCAGGCCTACACGCCCACCGCCACTTCCACGCCCGACCCGGACGAGAGCGCCATCGTCATGTTGCTCAATCGGGGACTGGTGGAGACGGCCGACCCGCTTTCCCTGACCATCGACGCGCGCTACCAGGCACTGGATGTCAGTTTCCCCGCCGAAGCGGACGGCATCCCGAACACGTTTCGCATTGACGTGCGCTGCGAATGTGTCAGCGCGGCGCCGTGCTGCACCATCGAACGCGCCTTCATCGCCCTTACGACAGCAATGCAGGTGAGCGCGGATAAGATCGCGCGGCAGGTGCCGGCGACGGTCGCCAGTTTGCAGGTGGTTTGTTTCGACCGCGCCGCCCCGAGCGGCATGATGATCGCCAGTTGGGACGACATGTTGTCCTATTTCCGCGGCGCGATCAACGGATTCCAACTGGGGGCGCGGCTCGTCAAACTCGCCGGGCCGTGAATCAGTCGCTTTAGAAAGAACCGGCGTTCATCTCTGTTTGTCTTCGCTGAATGGGTCGCCTGTTTTTTACACCGCGCAGGTGAACAGCGGAATCTCCATTTCCTGCGGCGTCAACCCGCCGTGATGACCGTAATAATTCTGCTCGAACCTGTCCTTGACGTACCACCAGACCGATTCATATCGCTTCGGCAGGATCACCAAATTTCCAACGCGGCCGTGAAACTTGGGGGAGATGGTCGAGCCGAAGTATCCTTCTGCAATCAAATCGCTTACTCTGACCACCTCGGCCCTTCCTTCGAGACGGCCGGCGAGAAATTCCCGCGCCTCATCGAGCAGGTCATCTTTGACGTAAAGGAACATGTCACGCGGCGAACCGGCCGGAACGAGTAATTCGCCGCGGCGATTCGTTTTGAAGAAACGCTCCACACCCGCGAAGCGCGGATCGGTGTTGAGGAAAACCGTCGTCTGTGGATCGGTCTCCGAAAAGCCGTGATCGGCTGTCATCAGAAAGAGAATGCGCCTGCCGCGCGGAAAGATGCGCGTGAAGTAATGCTCCATGATGAGCAGGAAGGTTTCGATCTCGGCCTCAGCCTGCAGCGAGTCGGGGCCGTACTCGTGGCACAGTGCGTCTATCTTGTCGAAGTAGAAATGAACATAGGTTGATCTCGTCTGCTTTTCGAGCAAAATCCCCAAATTGATCAACGCTTCGGACAGGGTTTTGAATGAGTTCAACGTCGCGCCGTTCATCACCACGTTGGAATACGTGGATGGGGTGTAATCGCGCACGCCAAAAATATGCGACTCTACGCCGCGATTCCGCAACTGGTGGTAGAGCGTCTTCGTCGGGTAGAGTTTTTTCGCGTCCACGGCGCCCTTCAACGTATCGCGCTCCTTGTCCCCCGCGAAGGAGAACAACAACGGCGCGATGACGCGGTCCAGCAGCGGCTCATAATAAAACCACTCATACACGCCGTTCTCGCCGACGGGTTGCCCGGTGTGGATCGTGGTCGTGTGCGCGGCGGTCGTGGACGGGAACTGGGATGTCAGTTTCTCCAGCGTCCCATCGCGCTTCAGCCGCTGAAGGAACGGCGCGTCCTGGAACCGCTCGATGAACCGCCAGCCAAGGCCGTCTATCAAAAACAGCACAACCGCGTCGTATTTTCCCGACGAAAGATGATCGTGGATGCGTTGCGCGATGCTCGCGAATCCGCCCGAATCGTAGCGCGGTTTGATAAAGTGATTTCCAGAAATCATGAATTTTTCTCCAAGTTCATCTTTCATGGACACCAATCTGGGATGAGTTCATATAAGTTATAATACCGACATGCAGATCAATGACATTATTTTTCTTCCCGCCATAGTTGATAAATTGGATTGGAAGCATAATGTCAATCCTGATGAAGTTATGGAAGTTTTGTTCGGCCAGCCATTTTACCGAAAAGTCCAGAAAGGCCATATCCCTGGCGAAGATGTGTATTCTGCCCTGGGGCAAACAAAATCAGGTCGTTATTTGATTGTGTTCTTCGTTTACAAGAAAACACACGAGGCTTTGATTTTAAGCGCCCGCGATATGGATCGCAAGGAGCGCAGGCAATATGAGCGAAAATAAATCAATTCCCAAAATGAACAGTTACGAAGAGATGTCCGAATTCTGGGACACACACAGCCTGGCGGATTACTGGGATCAGACAGAACCCGCCTCTTTCGAGATTTTCCCCGAACTCCATCGCCGCTATCTAGTGGCTGTCGAACCAGATTTGCTTGGCCGCCTTCGGCAAGCCGCGCGGGCGAGGGGTGTAAGCACCGAGAGCCTGATCAATCTCCTTTTGGAACAACGCCTCCACGAAATCGAAGCCGCATGAAAAGGGAAACTGCGGGTAATCTCTGATTTCTTATCGCCGTGCCAACTGCACGGCGTTTTTCATCCTTCATCATTCATCCTTTATCCGTTTCCCATCATCCTCGCCGCCCTCCTCCCAATCTCCACCGCGAAATTCGTGCCGCGGTCCCACGGATAGACCTGGCTCATCGAAGCAAAGTACAACCCCTCGATCGGCGTTTGAATCGCGGGAATATTCTTCGAATGATTCAACAGCGGCACCGGCTGGGCGTAATTCGTCTTGAACACCCAGGCCTTCCTCACCCAATCCCGCTCGAACGCGGGATTGATTTTTTTGAATGCAGGCAAAAATTTTTCGAGCAGTTGCTCGTCGCTCAGCGAAAAATATTCGTGACCCTGTTCGAGATAATCGCCCGCGTAAACAATGCAGTCGCCGCCGAATTTTTCGGGCGGGACGAAGTTCGTGTGTTCCACCAGCGCCAAAAACGGGAAGCCTTCCTCCTTCGGCAGGTTGAACCAGTAATAGCCATGCCGCGACAGCCGCTCTTTCAACGACAGCGCCATCACCACCGCGCCCATGGACTTCAACTCGAGCAGGCCCTTGAGATACTCCTCCGGCAGGTCGGGACACATCTTCACCATCAGGCCTGGCGACGCGGTGACGAGGACCCGATCGAACGCCTCGACTCCGCCCGCGTCTATCAATAGACCTTTGGCCGCGTCCCGCTTAATGAACCGGACAGCCGTCCCGAGCCGAATCTCGACTCCCATGGCGCGCAGGCGATCCGCGAACGCGTCGGCGAAGGCCTGGAAGCCTCCCTCGAATGTCCCGAGCCGCGTCGTCCGCGCTTTGATGCGCGCCCACATCCACGCCATGTTGACGTCGCGATAGAACGGGCCGAACTTCCCCACCAGCAGGGGCTTCCACATCTGGTCGTAGACGCGCTTCCCCGCCCATTTCATCATCCACGCCTCGGCAGTGACCTTTTCCAGCGCGCGCCAGTTGTTCGTCAGGCGCAGGTAAAGGCCTACGAAGCCGAAGCGGATTTTATCGAGGCCGAACCCCAGCCCGGGAAAGAGAAGCGCCTTGAGGATCGAGTCGAAGGGGAAGAATTTTCCGTCGTGATACATCACCGTCAACGGGCGCGGGAAGCGCGCCTTATCCTCCCAGCCCAGTTCGCGGATCAGGCCGAGCATCGCCGCGTCGGTCTGAAACCAGTGGTGGTAGAATTTTTCCACCGACCAGTCCCAGTGCTGCTCCTTGAATCCACTGGCGAGCCCGCCGACGAAATCCGCCGACTCGAAGATGACCACTTCATGTCCCGCGTTGCGCAGGTCGTAGGCGGCGGCCAGCCCGCCAAACCCCGCGCCGATGATGGCTGTTTTCATGAATGCTCCAATTTTTTCTCATTGCGAAGATAATGAATTTTACTCCGAAAAGGAATCGTCCTGATACCAGTTAAGCGCCTTTGGCGTTAAAATTGCGTCATGCCTACCTACGATTTTCTCTGTAACGACTGCAAACAACCCTTCGAAATTTACCTGGCCTACAGCGACTACGGCAGGAAGCCCGTAACCTGTTCGCGCTGCGGAAGCGGGAATACGCGCCGGCGGATGACGCGCGTCCGCATTGCGAAATCGGAGGAGTCGCGTTTCGATTCGCTCGAAAGCGAGATGGGAAATCTCGAAGGCCTCGAAGAGGACCCGAAGGCCCTCGGACGGATGATGCGAAAAATGGGCAGGGAAATGGGCGAAGATCTGCCTCCCGAATTCGACGAGGCGGTGGATCGGCTCGAGTCGGGACAAAGCCCCGAGGAGATCGAGTCTGCGTTACCCGACCTGGGCGGAGGAGAGGATGACGTTTAGGTTCGGCCGATCTTTGGCGGAAAGGAAGGCGCCGCGATGCGCGGCGGGGGAATCGAAGGACGGGAAGCCGCGGCCCGGCTTCCCGTCCAGAAAGAAGCGGGGAAAGGGGTTATTGCTTTTCGTAAACCTCGCCGTCCGCCGCGGGGGGGATGGCGCGGCCGATCACGCCGGTCAGCACGATCATGGTCACGATGTAGGGCGCCATGGCGAGGAACGAGGAGGGGATCGGCACGCTCAGGATCTGCATCTTGACCTGCAGGGAATCTGCAAAACCGAAGATGATCGAGGAAGCGAACGCCCCGAAGGGATTCCAGTTGCCGAAGATCATGGCGGCCAGGCCGATGAAGCCCTTGCCGGCGGTCATCACTTCGTCGAAGCGGCCGACCGAGCCGAGGGTGAAATAGACGCCGCCCAGCCCCGCGACCATCCCGCCGACGATGACGTTGACGTAGCGCATGAAGAAGACGTTGACGCCAAGCGTATCCGCGGCCTTGGGATGTTCGCCCACCGCGCGCGTCCGCAGGCCCCAAGGAGTATAGTAGAGAACAATGTGCATCACGATGACGATCAGGATCATCAGGTAGACGACCAGGTTGTTCTCGAAAAAGATCGGCCCGAGAACGGGGATCTTGGACAACAGGGGAATCTGGATGATGGGGAACGTGCCGGAGTTGTTGAGCAGGTTGCCCTGGTGCTGCAAATATTTCGAGGAGAGGAAGGAAGTGGCCCCAGTGGCGAAGATGTTAATGGCCACGCCGCTCACGATCTGATTCACTTTGAAGCGAATGCAGAGGAAGGCATGGAAGGCCGCCACCAGCGCCCCCGCGAGAACGCCGACGAGCAAGCCGACGAACAGGCTGCCGGTCATGGTGGCGGCGACCACGGAGGTCAGGGCGGAGATGAGCATGATGCCTTCGATGCCGATATTGATCACCGCGGCGCGCTCGCTAATCACGCCGCACAGCGCGGCCAGCGCGATGGGCGTGGCGCGCACCAGGGAACTGCTCAACATGCCGATCAGGCTCAGTGATTTGCCCTTGGTGGCCCAGATGAGGAACGCGGCCACGAAGCAAAAGAATACGATCCCAAACAGCGCTCCGCGCGAACGGATGCCGCGCGCCATCTGGAACGCGCCGAGAAACACGATGATGAGGGACAGAAGATACAGGCTGGTTTGCACCGGGACGAGCAGATCGGGAATCGGAAGCGCGGCCGAACTGCCCAGGTTCATGCCGAATTTGGCGGTTTGACCGGTTTCCGTGCCGGGCAAGAAGAGGGCCAGCATCAGCACGCCAAAGACGAGCAGCGAGGCGCCAATCCCGATCCGCTGGCGGGAGGAAGTATGGTGATGTTCGTTTTGCATTGCCATGATGTTTCCTCCTGTTATTTGCCCCAGCCGCGCGTCAGAACGGTTTCATCCACGGCCGGCAGGCGGATGCGGAACAGCCAGCGGATGATGGCCGGCGCGGCGACAAAGATGATGACCAGGCCCTGGATGATGGAGATGATGTCAATCGGGATTCCGGCCAGCGATTGCATGCGCGTCGCCCCGCCGCGCAAAAAGCCAAACAGCAGGGCCGCCAGCACCACCCCCAGCGGGTGACTCTTGCCCAGCAGCGCCAGCGCGATGGCGTCGAATCCGTAGCCGGCCGAAAAGCCCTGTCCAACCCAGCGATCCACGCCCAGCACCTGCGCCGCGCCAGCAAGCCCGGCCAGGCCGCCGCTGATCGTCATCACCAGCACGAAATTCCGCACCACGCTCATGCCCGCGTATTTGGAGCCGTCGGGATTGGCGCCCACCGAACGGATCTCGAATCCCAGCGTGGTCTTGAACAGGAACCAATACACCAGCGCGGCCACCGCCAGCGCCAGCACAAAACCCCAGTTGAAACGCAGCGGTTCGGGGAAGAAACGCGGCAGTTCCGCGGCCCTTTGGACGTTCGGCGTGACCGGGCGGAAGCCGGAGGCCATCATCGGGCCGGTCAACAACCAATCGCTCAGGCGGAAGGCGATCCAGTTCATCATGATCGTGTTCACCACCTCGTGGGCGCCGAATTTGGCTTTAAGATAACCGGGGATCGCGCCCCAGATCGCGCCCGCGGCCGCGCCTCCCAAAATCGCCAGCGGCAGGTGGATGAACCACGGCAGGCCGGTGATGCTGTATCCCACATACGCCGCGCCCAGCGCCCCCATGAAGAATTGTCCCTCCGCGCCGATATTGAACAACCCGCAGCGGAACCCGACCGCCACTGCCAGCCCGGCGAAAATGTAGGGCGTGGCTGTCACCAGGCTTTCGGTGAACGGATAGATGGCCTTCAGCAGCGCCGCGTTTTCCCCGGTGGATTGATATACGCGAAGCCCCTCGGCGATTTCACGCGGGCTTCCCAGCGCGCCGTAGAACAGCGCGCCGTAAGCGGTGGCGACGGCGGTCCAGATGGATTTGAAAGCCCCGAGCGGGTCGGCGGAAAAATTGCCGAACGCCGCCGCCACACCCGCATCGGTGACCGCGATGACGAGGCCGCCGATCACCAGGCCGATAAAGACGGCCAGGACCGGCACCAGCAGCGACTGTATCCCGGCTCCGCCCCGCCTCTGCACAGACTTTGGGGGGGCTTCCGGCTTTTTGGTTTCTTCACTGGCTGACACGATGACTGCCTCCTAGAAGACGCGTTCCACTTCGTCCGTTTTGGCGGGCGCGGTCTTGAGCGCCTCGTCGGGATGGATGCCCGCCATGAGCAGGCCGATGTATTCCTTGCCGGCCTGCGCGGCCGGAACGATGTCCACGATCTGGCCGCGGTACATCACCGCGATGCGGTCCGAAAGCGCCATGATCTCATCCAGTTCCGAGGAGACCAGCAGAACGGCCGTCCCCTCGTCGCGTTTTTCGATGATGCGGCTGTGGATATACTCGATCGAACCGACATCCAGGCCGCGCGTCGGCTGCGAGGCGATCAGCAGTTTGATCGGGCGCGAAAACTCGCGCGCCACGATCACTTTCTGCTGGTTGCCGCCCGAAAGACTGGAGACCGGCACGAAGATGCTCGGCGTGCGCACATCGAATTGTTCCACGAGATTTTCGGCGTTCTCGAAGATCGTCTTTTCCTGCAGCGAAATACCGCGCGCGAACGGCGGCTGGTAATACGTGCAAAGCATCAGGTTATCGTGGATCGGGAAGGAGAGGATCAACCCGTGCCGCTGGCGGTCTTCGGGAATATGCCCAACGCCGCGTTCGAGGATATTGCGCGGGGCGGTGCGTTTGACCGGCTCGCCGAGGATGCAGATCTCGCCGTCCGACGCGGGCAACAGGCCCGTCAGCGCGTAGACCAGTTGCGTCTGCCCATTGCCCTGCACGCCGGCGATGCCCAGCACCTCGCCCAACTTCACGTCGAATGAAACCCCGTGGACGGTCATCTGCCCGCGCTCGTTCTCCACGTACAGGTTCTTCACCTCCAACGCCGGTTCGGTTGGATTTGCCTTTTTCTTCGGGACAACGAGATTCACCTCGCGTCCGACCATCATCGCCGCCAGTTTTTCCGCGCTGACCTCGCCCGGCGTCACCGTGCCAACCGTCCGCCCGTTCCTTAACACCGTGATGCGATGCGCCAGCGCCATCACCTCTTTCAATTTATGAGTAATGAAAATAATTGACTTGCCCTTTTCCACCAGCGAACGCAGCACTTTGAACAAGCCTTCCACTTCCTGCGGCGTCAGCACGGCGGTCGGTTCGTCGAGGATGAGAATATCCGCCTGGCGGTAGAGGACTTTGATGATCTCCACGCGCTGCTGGATGCCGACCGGCAGGTCTTTGATATAGGCGTCAGGGTCCACTTCCAGTCCGTAGAGTTGTGAGATCTCGCGGATGCGCGCCGCCACTTTGGCGCGGTCCAGGAAAACCCCGCTGCGTTTCTCTTCCACGCCGAGCATCACGTTTTCGGTCACGGTCATCACCGGCACGAGCATGAAGTGCTGGTGCACCATGCCGATGCCGCGCGCGATGGCGTCGTTGGGGCTGTGGATTTCGGCGTTCTCGCCGCGCACAAAAATCTCGCCCGAGTCGGGTTTGTATAATCCGTAAAGGATGTTCATCAGCGTGGTTTTGCCTGCGCCATTTTCCCCCAATAACGTATGGATCTCGCCTTCCTGCAAATCGAGGCTGACGCCATCGTTGGCAAGCACGCCGGGGAAGGCCTTCGAAATATTCCGCAGTTCCAGGACTGGAGGCATAAAAATTCTCCTCGATGATCGTACCGCGAAATTTGCTTCGCGTCCTGCCCGCAAAATGAATTTTGCGTTACAAGTACCGCGAAATTTATTTTGCATCCTCCTGCGCACAAAATCAGTAGATCACGAAAATCCCGCGTACTTTGCGCTCTCCCCTGGCACGTGCCCGCCAGGGCAGGTGTAGCGCAAATCTGGCGTTAGAGAACGCCAGATACGCGCTTTCGTGAAGTACGGAAAATAAATTTTGTGGCACAGGTGATCGAGTCAAAAAAGAGGCCGGGGAATCCCCCGGCCTCTTACGGCAAACAACTTACTCGGCCAGAACGCCGTCCACGGTCAGCGAGCCGTCAATCAAAGCCGCCTTGATGGCTTCGAGTTCGGCCTTCAGTTCCGCGGAAACATCGTCGTCGAATTCGTGGAAGGGAGCGATGTCCACACCGCCGTCGGCGATCGTGTAGGTAACGGTGCCGCCGATGAAGGTGCCATCGATGATGTCCTTGATGGTGTCGTAGACCGCCACGTCAATCAGCTTCAAGACGGAGGTCAGCAGAACTTCCTTGTATTCGGGAGCGGTGTCGAACCAGTCGGCGTCCACGCCGATGATCTTGCAGGAGCCGGTCTCTTTGCAGTAGGCCGCCGAGCCGAGGCCGACAGGGCCGGCCACGGGCAGGATGATGTCCGCGCCCTCTTCGGCGAAGGACTGGGCGAATGTGCGGCCGTCATCGAGCGACTCGAAGTTGTTGGTGAAACTGCCCGTGCCGTCGGCAGAATTCCAACCCAGCACTTTCACGCTCGTGCCTTTCTGCTGGTTGTAATATTTCACACCGGCTTCGAAGCCCTTCATGAAGATCGTCACGGTCGGGATCGGGAGGCCGCCGTAGGTGGCCACCGTGCCGGTCTGGGTCATGCCCGCCGCGAGGTAGCCAGCCAGGAAGGATGCCTGGTCGGTCTGGAAGGCCAGGCCGCGCACGTTCGCCAGGTCCTGGTCGGTACCGCACTGCACGCCCACTTCGGCGCCGGGCCAGCAGTCGGGATAGGTGTAGTCCACGATGGCGAACTTCCGATCGGGATTGGCGATGGCGAACTTGGCCGTGTCCACGCCCAGCAGGAAGCCGACGGTGACGATCAGGTCGGTACCTTCATCCAGGTACTGCTGGATGTTCTTGGCGTAATCGGACTGCTGCTGCGATTCGAGGTATTTGCCCTCGATGCCGAAGTCGGCCATGGCATCCTGCACGCCCTTCCAGGCGCTGGCGTTGAAGGACTTGTCGTCCACGCCGCCGAGGTCGGTCACCTGTCCAACCTTGACGACAGGCGCGGGCGGCTCAGTGACGACAACCGGCGGTTCGGTAACCACGACCGGGGGTTCGGTCACAACGGGGGTGGGGGTGGGCTTGGGGCCGCAGGCGGTCAGCGCCATCGAAAGGGCGACCAGGACGGCCAGGAAAACGTACAGTTTCTTCATTTCGTTCTTCTCCTCTCAAATCATGAGAAAGTGTCATTTGGGAAATTACGGAAATCGGCAACAATCAATCTTGAGGCGCTTCACCTCCTTCGAGAAACGATTGAACGTATATCGTTCTGCAATAACGAAGTATACCAGTCTCCCTGATTATTGTGCAAGGATGTACGAAGTTAAGGCGCAAGCGGGACTCCCGTTTGGATGACGCCATCGGCCAGGCCGCGTCGGATTTGCTCGATTCTTTCGCGGACCGAGGGCGGGACCTGCCTCTCGAGGCTGTGATACGGCCCGAGGGCGTATTCGCCCCGTCTCTCCCCGGCCTGGAACTGGCCCTCCACAGCGAGTTTGATGAGCGCGTAGACGCCCGCCCCGGCCTGTTTGACGGCGCTGCTCAACACGAAATCATTGTTCTTCAACCGATAAAACACATCCTCGTCTGCCCCGATGACGTAGACGCCGCGCCCGGCCGCAGTCTCGAGCGCGGCGCGGGCGGTCTCGCCGCCGGCTGCGAACAAAACGTCCACGCCGCTTTCCAGCACGAACAACGCCTGTTCCGCGCCCCAGTCCGGGCTGTTGAAAAGGTCGCGGAAGCTGCCCGTCTCGTTATACAGGACGCGCGCTCGCATGTCCGGGTTGATGTGACGGACGCCGACGCGGAAGCCTTCGCAATACCGCCACATGGAGGGGATGTCCTGCGATTCGCACAGCGCGGCCACCTTGCCGGTTTTGGTGATGGAGGCGGCCAGCGCGCCGGCCAGGAATCCGCCCTGGTCTTCGGGGAAGGCGAGGGTTGCCAGGTTTGGGGGGGATTCGTCGGAGGGGGGGTGGTCCACGCCGATGAAACGGCGATCCGGCCATTCGTCCGCGGCGAGGCGGGTGGATTCGGCCAGGGCGTAGCCCACCGTCACGATCAGGTCGTAATCCCGCTCCAGAAACCAGCGGATGTTTTTGTCGCCGTCGCGTCCGTCCACCGTCTCGATGGCATCGGCCTTGTGAATCAGCCCTTCTGCCAATGCCTGCCCCACCCCCTCCCAGGCCGATTGGTTGAGGCCGTGATCGTCCACCCTCCCATAGGCGGTGACGAGGCCGACACAGATCATCTCCGGCCGCGCGCAATCTGATGCAATGGGCAGATTGCACGCGGCCAGAGTGAGTATAAGAATAGTGATGAGCGAAGAGTGAAAGAGGCGAATCAACTTTCATCCTTCATCTTTCATCCTTCATCCTTGCGTTGGCTGCGCCTCTCCGCGTTTGACGCCCAGCATCAACACCATCGCCACGATCATGAAGAACGGCGCCAGGAGCATGATGATGTTGTAATTGCCGCCGGCGAGTTGCACCGCCAGGCCATTGACGTTTGGCCCGACGATGGCCGAGAGAGTGGAGAAGAGGTAATACAGTCCGGTGAACGTGCCGATGCGCGCCGCGCTGGTGAGATCAACGATCATGGGCAGGGAGTTGATGTTGACGAAGGACCAGCCGATGCCGCCGAGGATGAGCAGGACGCCCGCCAGCGTCAACATGCGCGCGCCGCCCTCCTCCAGGGGAATGCCCACCAACGGCAGGGGCGCGATGGCGGTCAGCAGCGCGTTGGCAGGGGTGATGTAAAACAGGAAGAGGATCACCGTGACCGTGATCAATCCGATGGTGATGGTGATGCGCCGCCCGATGCGGGCGGCGATCAATCCCGATGGGATGGCAAACAGCACGAAGAACAGCGGGAAGACCGAGAGCAGGGTCGCCCCGTCGGCTTCGTGAAGGCCGAGGTGATTCTTGGCGTAGAGCGTGAAGAAGGTCTCCACCGCCGAAAAGCCGATGAACCAGAAGAAGATGGCCGAGAGAATTCGCAGCCCGCTTTTGTCCGCATCCTGGATAACTTCTTTCAGGCTCGCCCACATACCGGGCTGTTTTTCCGTCTCCTCGTATTCCTTCGGCTCTTCGATGAAGAAGAAGACGACCAGCGCGGCGAGGATGACCAGCGCAGACCCGAGCCAGAACGGGAAGCTGGGACTCATTTTGTACAACATGCCGCCGGTCTGCAGGGCGATGATGGTGCCGACGCCGCCCATGAAGTTGATCACGCCGTTGGCCTGCGAGCGGAAGGGCGAGGGCGTGATGTCGGGCATGAGCGCCACGACCGGGGTGCGCCAGAGCGCGGCGCTCAACAGCGTGGTGCTGGTGCAGGCCACGAACAGCGGCAGGGCCGCCGCCATTGGAATGAAGCCGAACGCTATGGCGGTGATCGGCGCGCCGATGAGAATGAACGGGATGCGCCGTCCCCATTTGGTGCGGACGCGGTCCGACCACGCGCCGACGGGCGGCTGGATGAACAGCGCGGCGATGTTATCGAGCGTCATGAAGAAGCCGATGAAGGCGGGAGCGAGGCCGAACTTGTCCGCCAGGAAGATCGGGACGAAGGCGTTATATACCCCCCAGATTACGCTGACGCCAAAGAAGCCGAAGCCGAGCAGGAAGGTCTTGCCGTAGTTGAGTCGTGCGGTCATGGAGGTACCTCCTTGGAGTGGGGTGGTGAGTGGCACGTATTGCATAGTAGGTAATTTGGCAGGGATGTTGTTGTTTCCTTGAAAGTGAGTTGACAAAAGTCGAAGTAGTGGTATTATATGGGCAATCACGATGAGAGGGCACACCTAAGGTTCCGTCCGAAGGTTACTCCCTCTTTTTTGTTGCCTATTTCCTGTACTCCAACTTTCCCTTAAGATCGTTGACGTAAACAAAATACTGGCTGAATTTTCTTAGCAGGGAGGAATAACTTGTCTTGTTAGGAATAATGACATGCAATAACTTTTTCTGCATCGCCAGATATTCAATCAGGCAATAATAATCCCCATCCCCTGAAACGATAATGGCCTTGTCAAAGTTGGGGTATTCAATCATCGTATGCAGAACCAATTCCGCATCCACATTACCCTTTGTAAACTTCTCCTTTCCGTCCTTATACTCAAGGGTGGGTTTATAAATCACCCTATATCCCACATCCTCAAGAAACCTGTATAGGGACTCGTTTTCAGGAATGCGTCCGATGAATAGATATACTTTTTCGACCTTGTACTTGTCTTTTAGGTAGACAAAAAACCGTTTGAAATCCAACTTCCAGCCCGTATAGGTTGTCGCTCTCGCGCTATTTACTATATCCTTTTGAACGGACAAATTCAAATTCTGACTGTCAATAAAAGCATGGCGGATTCAACTCGTAAGTGCAACGGAAGCGGTTGAAGGAGAGGCAAGCTGAGGTAGGATAGGCTCCCAGACCGCCAAGTCAAAGGAGCACTTAT
>DAOUMJ010000108.1:0-5092 GCA_034411715.1 Anaerolineales bacterium
CCTGCAATTCTCGGCGGTCTCCGCGAACTCCCCTGGCACTGCCCGCCAGGGCAAGTGTGCGGTTAATCCCTGCCAACTGCTCTTGAGCGGGAGACCATCAAAACGGCGCGTTAGAGGAAATGATCCGTCACGCCTCCGCCCAGTTGCCGCTGGAGGCCTGCGGCCTGCCGGCGGGTCGTGAAACGCAAGTGGAGACTGGAGTAACCTGCCCGTTTTTTGTGTGTTATTGTTTTCATCCCAAACTGGAGAGAGACTGTGAATCAAACGCTTATCATCATCGGCGTGCTGTTTGCATCCTACGTGCTTGGCTCGGTGCCTTTTGGCCTCTTGATCGTGAAACTGAGCACCGGCCGGGACATTCGACAGGTGGCCAGCGGGCGCACCGGCGGCACGAACGCCATGCGCGCGGCCGGGTTCTGGGCCGGCTTGCTGACGGCAATTCTCGATATCCTGAAAGGCGCGGCCGCGGTGTGGGTGGCGCAAGCCCTCAGCCCGGACAGTCATTGGCTGCACGTCTTCGCGCCGATCTTCGCCATCATCGGCCACAACCATTCCATATTTCTGCCCGAGTTCGACGAGCGCCGCCGCTTCAAGGGGTTGCGCGGCGGCGCGGGCGGCGCGCCCTCGGTGGGCGGCGCGTTCGGCCTATGGCCCTGGTCGCTGGCCATCATCCTGCCGCTCGGCGCCCTGGTGTTCTTCACGGTGGGCTATGCCTCCGTCACCACCATGAGCGTGGCGCTCTTCGCCATCATCGTTTTCGCGGTGCGCGCCGTCAACGGCTTTCCCTGGGTGGACGTGCTGTACGGCATCCTTGCGGAAATCCTGCTCATCTGGGCCTTGCGTCCCAACATCAAAAGCCTGCTGGCGGGCAACGAACGTGTGGTGCATCTCAGCCTGCATGGGTGGCTCAAATCCAGGCGGGAAGCATCCAAATCGGATTCGTGACTTTTCCGGTTTCACCGCCGAGTTCGCCGAGACCGCTGAGAGAACCAATGAAATAAAGCGGCGGGACGATTGCTGGTAGAATCCCGCCATGCTTAAAAAGTTTTGGAAATTTCTCCTGCGCCTCGCGCTGACCCTGGGCCTGCTCGGCCTCTTCGGGCTTTTGCTTCCCCGCTTCATTTTCCTGCTCTACTCCAAACCCCGAACCTTTTCCGTGACGACCGTCCCGCCGCGTCGCGCCGCCATCGTTTTCGGCGCGGGACTTTGGCGCGACGGCTCCCCCACCCCCGTCCTGCGCGACCGCGTCCAGACCGCCGCGAATCTCTATTTCGCCGGCAAGGTGGAAAAACTACTGATGAGCGGCGACAACCGTTTCGTGAATTACAACGAACCCGAAGCCATGCGCCGGCACGCCCTCAGCCTCGGCGTCCCAGACGAGGACATCGTCCTCGACTACGCCGGCAGGCGCACCTACGACACCTGCTACCGCGCCCGCGATATCTTCGGCGTCCGCTCCGCCATTCTCGTCACGCAGGGATTCCACCTGCCGCGCGCCCTCTACCTCTGCAACATGCTCGGCGTGGACGGGGTGGGCGTCCCCGCCGACATCCAGTATTACCGAAAAATCTCGCGCGCCATCTGGACGTTCCGCGAGACGCTCGCCACCCTCGACGCCCTCAACGACATCATGTCCAAAAAACCTGTCCCGGTGTTGGGCGAGCCTGAGCCGATATTTCCGTAACGCAAACACTTGCACCGAACGCAAGTGCGGTGTTGCCGATTTGCGTATCTTCTTGACAACTCCCCGAATTTACATAAAATTAGGGGGGTTGATTCCCCTAATCTTACGTAAAATGAGTGAATTTGTTGTCCGTACAGTTCAGGATAGGATAGAAAACGCTCTCTTCAAAAAGAGGGCCATTATCATTTATGGCGCCCGGCAAGTGGGAAAAACAACGCTGCTCAAGAATTTGATGGAACGTCACGACGCCAATTCGATCTATTTGAATTGCGATGAGCCGGACATTCGGGAACGTTTAACCAACGTCAACTCCACGCTGTTGAAGTCCCTGCTCGGCGATAGCAAGTTGATCTGCGTGGACGAAGCGCAGCGCGTCCGAAACATCGGCCTGACGCTGAAACTGATGGTGGATAACTTTCCCGACAAACAAGTCATAGCGACCGGCTCATCCTCCTTCGATCTCTCCAACCAAATCGTCGAGCCGCTTACGGGGCGGAAATTCGAGTTTTATCTTCATCCATTTTCCATTCAGGAGATCAAACAGTTTCACTCTCCGCTGGAAATAGACAGGCTTCTGGAAGATCGCATGACCCTGGGCATGTACCCCGAAATTGTGCTGGATGAAGCCGAAGCGCAAAACAAGATCAAGGAAATTGCCCGCAGTTATTTGTACAAAGACATACTGGAACACCAGCAGATAAAGAGCCCCGAAATTCTGGAAAAACTTTTGCAAGCGCTGGCTTTGCAAATCGGGTCGGAGGTTTCCTATACCGAACTGGCAAACCTGCTAAAGATGGACAAGAAGACCATTGAACGATATGTGGAATTGTTGGAAAAGACCTTTGTCATCTTTCGATTGAAACCCTACAGCCGGAATTTGAGAAGGGAATTGACCAAACTACGCAAAATCTATTTTTGGGATTTGGGCGTTCGCAACGCGCTGATCAACAATTTCAATCCCATTGACCTGCGCGCGGACGTGGGCGCGTTGTGGGAGAATTTCATGATCAGCGAACGCTTCAAATTCAATCGAAACGCGGGCATTGAACGAAACGGATACTTCTGGCGAACCTACCAGGGGCAGGAAGTGGATTATCTTGAAGCGGACGAAAACGGCAGGATGACCGCCTTCGAAATAAAATGGCAGGCTCAAAAAGCAAAGGCTCCCAGGATCTTTTCGACAACATATCCCCAGATTGAATATCGCCTGGTTAATCGCTTCAATTTCAACGATTTTCTGTCCGCCTCTTGAAATTTCGATGAAAGGATAACACCATTCCCATGACCCGCGAAGAAGCCTTATCCATCGTCCGTGAATTTGTCAAGAACGAAGGCCTCGTGCGCCACATGTTGTGCGTGGAAGCCGCCATGCGCTTCTACGCCGAAAAGTTCGGCGAAGACGTGGAAACCTGGGGACTGCTCGGCCTGCTCCACGACTTCGACTGGGAGATCCACCCCACGCTCGAAGGCCATCCGCAGGAGGGCGCGCCCATCCTGCGCGAGCGCGGACTGAGCGAGGAACTCGTCCAGGATATTCTCAGCCACGCCGATCACCTCCACATCCCGCGCGACACGCTCCGCAGAAAAGCGCTCTACGCCTGCGACGAGATCACCGGGTTGATCACCGCCGTCGCGCTGGTGCGTCCTTCGCGCTCGTTGTACGACCTCGAAGCCTCCTCTGTCAAAAAGAAATGGAAG
This sequence comes from Anaerolineales bacterium, assembly GCA_034411715.1. GTDB lineage: Bacteria > Chloroflexota > Anaerolineae > Anaerolineales > Villigracilaceae > Denitrolinea. The sequence continues at coordinate 3,383 of DAOUMJ010000108.1, forward strand.
GACAAGGCCTTCGCGGCCGGGACGAATCGCGCAGAGATGGAAACCGCCGCGAAAGAGTTTGACATTGACCTGTGGGAGCATACCGCCAATGTTATCGCGGCCATGCGAAAGATCGCGCCCGAATTGGGGCTGGAGGGAAATCTTCAACAATGAACAAATTTCTCTCTTTTCTCTTCATTGCCTCCCTGTTCTCCGCCTGCGCGCCCGCGTCAACCCTCGCTCCCACCCACCTGACACCTGACACCTCGCACCTGACACCCTCCCCCCCCCCCCTCCCGCCCACCGAAACCCCCGCGCCGACGGCGACCATCGCGCCCGAAATCGCCATCGAACAGGCCTACAGGCAGACCCTCACCCCCGAACAACTGGCGCTCTTCGACCAGTCCAGCGACCTGACCCATGAGGGCCTGGCCAGAAGATTTCTGGAAAACGATCTTTCCCACTACCTGGCCTATTTCGACCGCGACGGCGAAGTCGCCTACGTCTGGAACCCCGAGCAGATGAAGACCAACCCGGCCTTGAAGATAGACAACAACCTGCTCATCAACGAAAACAGCGCCAGCCACATCGTTTGGAATCCCGAACTCGACCGCGAACAAGCCAAAAAGACACTTTCGGATTATTTCAAATACGCGCGCGCCCGTGTGTGCGCGGCCGGGACAGGCGTCCAACTCCCCAAAACACTGGATACGGCGCTCGCCGACCCAAAAGCCCAGGGGTTTCTGGAAAAAGGATGCACGGTGACGCTGCATGGAGTAAAAACACTATCTGGTCAATCTTATCCGTACAGTGTTCTATCCCAAACCATAGATGTTTCAGGACAAGTAGGAATTGTGGTCAGGTTTGTGGATAAAAAGGAATCGAACATGATTCTTGTTCCTATAATATTGGACGGAATTGAAGCAGAAAATGCATTTATCCAAAAGCAGACGGAAAGAGGCAATTTGGAGTTCAATTTTTTTCATTCGGGCCCTGAGTCTAGAATAGCAGATAAAATTCTTTCCAGAAGAATATCATGGATGTTTCAGTCATTCTTTTCAAGAGCGACGCGAGTGAATGCCCGCGGACTTGGTGATAACGACCATTTAACAGCGCAAGTAATTTACAACTCCAAAGGTGTTGATATTTCACCTCTCATAATCTATTCAAAATCAAGGTAATTTATGCTACTATGATTATGTGAGAAAAACAATTTTACTGCTGATCGTTCTTATATTTTTATTGTTGCCACAAGGTGTCCATTCACAGGATAATTGCTGTAGAGGAAATGTGACTACAGGAACTGTTAAATGCCAAAGTGAAACGAGTGAAGACACAACTAACTGGACTTGCACCGGCACTCGTACTCTTTATAGCTGTGCAGGCTTAGATTATGACACTTGTGTAAATACACGTCCGGATTCAGGTGTTTCTTGTGGACAACCCGGCGTTATCTGCTCAGGCTGTGGATGGAATTGTGCAATTCCCCCCACCCCCACCGGAGAAGTCGGCTCGTGTTTCCTGCCCGGGACTTTGGTTGGAAGCGGGGACGGGGAAAAGAAGATAGAAGAGATCAAGGTCGGGGACAGGGTGGCTTCGTTTGAAGGGGATAAAGTCACCGAGTCGAAGGTCAGCCAAATCTTCAAACGGGAGCGCGACCACTACTTTGTCCTATCTGCCGGGGACTACCGCGTCAAAGCCACGGCCGAGCATCCTTTTTATATAGGCGAC
>DAOUMJ010000109.1:0-25358 GCA_034411715.1 Anaerolineales bacterium
CTTTGTCAGAAGAAATCTCGACATTTCCCAGTCATACACTTTTAATGTCAGCGGGCTTCAGCCGGGCACACTCTACAAGATGGTGGCAAAAGTCTATCCCCTTTCCTTAATCTGCGGCGGAAAAGACACCGTCTACCTCTCCTCCTGCCGGCTGACGCCCGATCCCTTGAACATTGCTTCTCCGGGACAGACAAGGACTTTAAGAACAGAACTCAATATACTTTATCCGGCCCGCCAGACCCAGCAAGTGGCGGTCTCATACACTTCTTCGGCGCCGTCAGTGGCGACGGTTTTTTCCTATAGCGGCGGAAATCTTCTTAACCTGTATACTTTGCAAAGCCATACGACGACGGTCACCGGCGTGTCAAACGGGTCAACCGGCGTCACAAACACTGCCTATTACAACTACGGGGACACCGACGACCCGAATTTCAGGCGGGTCTGCTCTGACAACGCGACCGTCAACGTCGGACCGATTACGCCGACGCCGAGGGACAGCCGGCGGGTGTTTTCTGCCCGGCACGATGGTGCAAAGCGGGACAGGGGCGACCAGCGGATGCCTTCGGCAAACGGACACCTGCACCGACCGCAGGTGCGGTGTAAGCGGATAGGGCTCTCCATCCGCTTATCCGCTTAAACATCCGTTGGTCATCATCCGCAGGGGCAAAGAAGATTGAGGAGATCAAGGTCGGGGACAGGGTGGCTTCGTTTGCGGGTGATAAAGTCACCGAGTCAAAGGTGAGCCAAATCTACAGGCGGGAGCGCGGCGGCTGCTTTTTCCCATCCGCTTTCAATCTCTCGTTCAATTCGTGGGTTTTGGGGTCGTACATTCCCTGTAGGTCGTCGCTCAGCGTGCCGTTCCACAGGGGCGCGCCCGCGATGTAGGCCGCCCGTCCGAGTATATGCGCCGCGACCGGCGCGGTGGCGAACAGGAAGATGATGATCGCCGCGGCGCGCGCGGTGATGGCGAAATCCCAAAAATGGATCGCCGCGCCGAGCAGCAGGAAGAACACCCCAAAGGTCGCCGATTTGGTGTTGGCGTGCAGGCGCATGTACAGGTCGGGCATGCGGAAGACACCAAGCGCCGCCACGAACATGAAGAACGCGCCGATGAATATCAATATTTGGGCGGTCAGGTTCATTTTTTTCCCTTTTCGAGATAACGCGCGAAGGCCGTCGTGCCGAGGAAGGCGAGCAGCGCCAGCACCATGGCCGCGTCGAGAAAGAGCGGCTTTTCGCTGGCGACCGCGTACAGGGTCATCAGACCGATGGACAGACTCGCCATCAGGTCGAGCGCCACCACGCGGTCCAGGGCGAGGATGCGGTGTTCGCGCTTGGGGTCGCGGATCATGCGGGCGAAGGCGAGGGCGAAGGCGGCGATCAGAAGGGCGAAGGAGGCGGTGAGCAGCATGATTATTCCTTCTCCGGTGAAGTCAATTCACGCAGGCGTCGTTCCAGGCCGTTTTTGATGGCGCGCGTGGCGGCGGCCTTGTTCTCCGCGTACATGACGTGGACGTAGAGGACGCGGCAGTCGGAGGAAACGTCCAGGCTGAGGGTGCCGGGCGTGAGCGACATCAAATTTGCCAGCGCGGTGATCTCCAGGTCGCTGGCCAGGTCGAGCGGCACGGCGATGATGCGCGGCTTCATGAGGTTCATGTGCGGCGTCAGCACGTCGTAAGCCAGCGTCAGGTTGCTCATCAGCAATTCCCAGAGAAAATACAGCAGGAGGCGGGCGAGTTTGGCCGCCGTGCCGACGTAGTGGGACGATCCGAAGGCGCGGCGCGTCACCAGCAGGATGGCGTACCCCAGCAAAAATCCGAAGACGAGATTCGACAGGTTGATCCCGCCTTCCAATATTGCCCAGATCAGGGCCAACGCGATGTTCAAAAGAAATAGTTTCATGGCGCGCCCTCCAACACCGCCTGGATGTAAGCGGCGGGATTCATTAACTGCTCACCCGCGCGGAGCGCCAGCGCGAACGTTGGCGATGCGCCCAGGCCGATGGCGACGGTGATGGCGGCGAGTATGGAGATCGGGACGAGCATGGTTGTCCAGCGTTCCTTCTCGATGGCCGCGAGTTCGCCTGTTTCATTCTCCGGCCGCTTTTTCCAGAACGCTTCATTCCACAATTTCATCATGGAAAAAATGGTCAACAGGCTCACGGAGAGCGAAACCGCCACGATGAAATAATGTCCCCGCGCCAGGCCCTCCTGCGCCAGGCTGAGTTTGGCGAAGAAGCCGGAAAGCGGGGGGATGCCCGCCAGCGAAAGCGCGGGGACGAGAAAGAGCATTCCGAGGAGCGGCAGGCGCTGGTACAGTCCGCCGAGTTTTTTCAGTTCCAGCGTCCCGTGCAGGCGTTTGACCACGCCGCTGACGAGAAACAGGTTGGTCTTGACGATGATGTGGTGCGTGATGTAAAACACCGAGCCTGCCAGCGCAAGGGGCGTGAAGAGGCCCAGCCCCATCACCATGTACCCGATCTGGCTGATGATGTGGAAGGAAAGCACGCGTCGGAATTCGCCCTGCGTCACCGCGCCGAGAACGCCCGTCGCCATCGTCATACCCGCGAGAAAGAGAATCAACGTGTTGTGGGTGAAATCGGTATCCCCGACGAAGATCAGGGTAAAAGCGCGGATCAAGGCGTACACGCCTACTTTGGTCAGGAGTCCCGCGAACACCGCGGAAACGGCCACGGGCGGGGTGTGGTATGAAGCGGGAAGCCAGAAGAACAATGGGAAGACGGCGGCTTTGATCCCGAACGCAACCAGAAGCAGGGTTGCCAGGGTCGTGACCAGCCCCGCTTCTTCCGCGGAGAGCCCGTTGGAAATTTTGCGCGCCAGGTCTGCCATGTTGAGCGTGCCAGCCATGCCGTAGAGCAGGCCGAGCGCGGCGAGGAAAATGGCGGACGCCACCAGGTTGAGCGTGACGTATTTGATGGCGCCCTCCATTTGTCCGCGCTCGCCGCCGAGCGCCAGCAGGACGAAGGAGGACATCAGCATCACCTCGAACCAGACGTACAGGTTGAACAGGTCGCCGGTCAGGAAGGCGCCGCACACGCCCATCAGCAGGAAGTGGTAGAGTTGGTGGAAGCCGAAGGTTTCGCGGGGCGCATCAATGGTTCCGAGTGAATAGACCGCCACTGCAAATCCAATGATGCCCGCCAGCAGGATCATGATGGCGCTGAAAAGATCCGCCACGAGGGTGATGCCGTAGGGCGCTTCCCAGCCGCCGATTTGCGCGACGAGGATGCCGTTGCGGTCCACTTCGACGAGAAGCCGGATTGCCGCGCCCAGCAGGGCCGCGGAGCCGATAATGTTGAACCAGCGTTGCGCCGTTCGTGAACGATGCGCCAGCGCCGAAGCGGCGCCTGTCAGCATGGGGATAATAATGGGGAGCGGGAGGAGCAGGGTCATGGGGCGGTGTTTTCCATTGCGGCATTTACGTCGTCCGTGGTTTTCATTCTGTCCAGATCGTCCGTGCCGACGGATTTATACGTCCGATAAGCCAGCGCCAGCGCGAAGGCGGTGACGCCGAAACTGATCACGATGGCGGTGAGAATCAACGCCTGCGGAAGGGGGTCGGCGTAGGGAGCGGCGAGCGTTTCCTCGTTCATGGGGATGACGGGGGAGGCCGCGCGCGTCAGCCGCGCCGCGGTGAAGATGAGCAGGTTCGCGGCGTGGCCGATCAACCCCAGCCCGATCAACAGTTTGACGAGACTGCGGCGCAGCAGCATGTAGATGCCGGCCGCGTACAGCCCGCCGATTACCAGAGCAAGCACAAATTCCATCGTCGGTCTCCCACTCAAGGGAACCGCAAAGCACGCGGAGAGCGCAGAGTACTTTCATCGTTTCTCCGCGTTCTCGGCGTTCTCTGCGGTTTCATGGATTTTTGTATAGCGCTCATTGGCTATTCCACCTCCTCCAGCGCGAACATGATAGTGAGGGTGACGCCCAGCACCGTCAGGAAAACGCCCACATCGAACAGCAGGGGTGTGCCGACCTTGCCGAACGGATCCGGGAGCGGCAGGCTAATCCACAGGCCGGTCAGGAAGGGCTGTCCGTTGAAGACGGCGGGCAGGCCGGACAGCAGGGCGAGCGCCAGCCCGATGCCGATCAGCAGGCGCGTCTCGATTCCCAGCACGCGGCGGGCTTCCCGCGCGTTGAAGGCGATGGAATACAACGCGTACGCGGCGGAGGCCGTCAGCCCGGCGATGAAGCCGCCGCCCGGCTCGTTGTGTCCGCGCAGGAAGACGAAGACGGCGAACAGCAGCAGGAGCGGGAAGAGATAACGAATCGTGGTACGCAAAATCAGGGAGTCGATCTTCATTGTTCGCCTCCTTTCCCCTTACGGAATTTCAGCAGGGCGTACACCCCGATGCCCGCCACGCCCAGCACGGTGATCTCGCCCAGCGTATCCAGCGCGCGGAAATCCACCAGAATCACGTTGACGATGTTGCGCCCGTGCGCCAGCGGCAGGGAATTTTCCACGTAGAAGCGCGAGACCTTGTCGGCGATCTCGGCGTCCACCGCGGCCAGCACAAGCAGGCTCATCAGCCCGCCCGCCAGCAGGGAGACGATTACGTCGCGGATGCGCGAGCGCATGGGGCTGAGGGTCTTGAACTTCGGCAAATGATAGAAGGCCAGCACGAACAGGATGACGGTCAGCGATTCGATGGCGAACTGCGTGATGGCCAGGTCTGGCGCGCCGAACATGAGGAAGATGAGCGCCACGCCCGTCCCCGCCGCGCCGAGCGCGGCGATCGCTCCCAGCCGCGAGGGGGAGGAAACTGCCGCCAGCGCCGCGCCCAAAATCAACACCGCCAGCGCCGCCTCATAAAAGCGGACGTCCGAAATATTCGGCGCCGCCGCGCTCAGGCCGCCGGTTCGCGCCAGCGTCCACCCGCCGCCAAGCAGCACGCTCCCGACGATGGCGAGCAGATAATATCGCAGCGTGCCGCTTTGCAAAATGCGCGTCTGCAAACGGGCAAAGGCGTTCAGCCCGTCGAGCGAGCGTTCGTAAAAATAGGCGGGACCCCATTTCCACTCCAGTTTTTGCAGCGCCTCCCGCATGGGATGGCGGATGGCGAACAGGCCGACGCCCGTGAGGATCGTGCCGAGGCTCAACAGGAAGGCGGTGTTGACTCCGTGCCACAAAACCAGTTTGACGCTCACCGCTTCGCCCGCGACCGACGAAACGGCCGGGCCGACCAGGAGGCCGGCGACTCCGCCCGGGGCGAGTCCCGCCAGCAGGCTGAGCGCGGTCAGCAGCGCCGGTCCCAGCCACATACTGAACGGCGCTTCGTGTGGGTGCGCGTTGGGCGTTTCCGTGCGCGCGCCCCAGAAGGGGCCGATTCCCACCACGCCCGCCACGAACACGGTGGAGAGTCCCATGAAGACGATTGCCGCCATCAGCCAGGCGTTGAATTCGAGACCCGTTTCGTACACCAATTCTTTTGCGATGAAGCCGAAAAGCGGCGGCAGTCCCGCCATGGAGAGCGCGGTGACGCCCGCCGCCGTCCCCGTGATGGGCAGGGCGCGGAACAGCCCCCCGAGTTGGGTTACGTCGCGGGCGCCGGTCTCGTGGTCCACCGCGCCCGCCACGAGGAACAGCGCGCCTTTGTAGAGCGCGTGCGCCAGCAGGAGAACGACCGCCGCCTCCAGCGCGTGGGCTGTCCCCAGGCCGATGAGCATGGTCATCGCGCCGAGCGCGCTCACGGTGGAATAGGCCAGCAGGCGTTTGAGGTCGGTCTGCAAAAAGGAGAGATAACTGCTGACGAGCATGGTCAACAGGCCCGCGCCCCCGACGGCGTACATCCAAACATCGTTTCCGCCAAAAACGGGGTTCATGCGCGCCAGCAGGTACACCCCCGCTTTGACCATCGTGGCGGAATGTAAATACGCGCTGACGGGAGTCGGCGCGGCCATGGCGTTGGGCAGCCAGAAATGGAAGGGGAACTGCGCCGATTTGGTGAACGCGCCGAGCAGGATCAGGATCAGGGCGGGGAGAAAGAGCGGGTGGGCCTGAACCGCCGTCCCGCCGGAAAGAAGCGAGGAGAGTTCCATCGTCCCGCCGATCTGTCCGAGCAGGACGATCCCCGCCAGCATCGCCAGTCCGCCGCTGCCCGTCACCAGAAGGGCTTGCAGGGCGGCGGCGCGGGCGGAGTCCTTTTCGTGTTCGTAGCCGATGAGCATGAAGGAACTGAGGCTGGTCAGTTCCCAAAAGATGAAGAGCAGGAGCAGGTTGTCGGAAAGCGCCACGCCGAGCATGGCGCCCATGAAGGTGAACAGCCAGGCGTAGAAGCGGCCGAGGTTCGGGTCCTTGCCGAGGTAGCCGCCGGCGTAGATGACGACCAGCGCGCCGATGCCGCTGATGAGCAGGGCGAAGAGCAGGGACAGCCCGTCGGCGCGGAAGGAGAGGGTCAGGCCGAACTCCGCCGCCCAGTCGAGGGAGAGGGCCTCGGGGTTTCCCGCAGCGGCGCGCGGCATGAGGCTGGCGAGGTAGGCGGTGATGCCCAGCGGGAGGAGGGAGACCAGCCAGGGAATCCATTTGCTTTTGTTGCGGAAGAAGAACGGGGCAGCCAGCGCGGCCGCGAAGGTGGATAGAACGGCGATGGCAATCATGGGTTTCCTGGGTTTGTAGCGTGTGTTTTTTCCAGATACTCGATCAACATGTTCAAAGCCGCGTCTGCGGATTGTTGTTTGTTCTCGCGGCGATTTCCCTTCCAGTAAAAGACCTCGGCGCGCTCGAAATCGGGCGCGACGAGACCGATCCAGGTGGTGCCGACCGGTTTTTCGGGCAGTCCGCCTGCGGGTCCCGCGATGCCGCTGACCGAGAGGGCGATGTCCGCGCCGAGGGCTTTGCGCGCCCCGCGCGCCATCTCCAGAACCGTCTCGCGGCTGACCGCGCCGAATTTCTGGAGGGTGTCCCACGAAACGCCGAGCGTCGCGACTTTGGCTTCGTAGGCGTAGGCCACGAATCCGCCGATGAAATAGTCGGAGGAGCCCGGCGCGTCGGTGACGCGGTCAGCGATCAATCCGCCCGTGCAGGATTCGGCGATGGCGAGTTTGAGTCCGCGCTGGCGGAGGAGGCGGCCGAGCAGGGCTTCGAGCGGTTCTTCCAAGCGAATCTCCGTTTTAGGTTGGCGGAATTATACCCGCTGGAATCGAAAACCTCTCCACACTCGTTGTGAAGAGGCTTCGAGGGTGTCTGAAAACTGACGCGTAAGCGACGTTCTCTAACGTCGCGTCTGCGCTAGAGAGCGCAGATTACGCTTCGCCGACGAAAAAGACGACTTTTCAGACACTTTCTAATATCCCAGACTCTGGTTGATGGTGCTGAATACGTCGCCGATGACCGGGCCGAGAGCCATCAGAGAACCGATGACGAGACAGCCGCAGAGAAGGCCGATTACGATGCCTGGCAGGAAGAGGGAGCCGACCGCCTCGCCCCAGCCAAACTTGTTCACGCCTTTGATCGCCATGAGATTCAGCGCGATGATGTAAAAAGCCAGTCCGAAACTAAGCACGGAAAAGCAGATGCCGACATAGGGAATCGTCCCGAGGCTGGCGATGACGCCGGAGACCAGGCCAAGCGGGGCGGAGAAGGAGGCCATGGCGTAGACCAATTGCGAGAAGGTTCCGGTTCCCTTGAATAATGTGGCGACCCATTGAACAATCGCCACATCCACCGCGAAGAACAGCGTAATGATCAACGCGAGGATCGGAACGCCGCAAAGAACGCCGATTAACGCGCTCGTCATGTCTCCGCGATATTGCGAGGAGAAGGCCAGCGTCATGACCATAACAAGAAAATAACTGACCAGCGAAGTTACAAAGATCCAAAGATACGCCTTGTTCGGGCTGGCATCCGGCGAATTGGCGATCTCCGCGAAGGTCTGCTCGTTGGGTTTGGTGATCGCCTTGATCCACACCTGGTAGAACGGTTCGGGAGAGGGCGGCATACTGTCATACACAGGAACATTGGAAAACTCATTCATGACATTCTCCTTGTTGCGTTGACTACATTTCGACCGGGGCGGCGGGTTTATTGGTGGAAATATATCCCACCGCATAACCGGCAATCGCCGCGAGCGCCACTCCCACCACGCCAAAGCATAGAGCGGTAGCCGCGCCGCTGAGCCAGTAGGTTACTTCCCCGCTGATGCTGCTGTAGGCGTAGTTGCCCAGGGATTCCATAAGGGGCGGCAGGATGGTCAGCGCCGCGATCCCGCCGATGATCTGGCCGATCACGCACAGTCCACCGGCAATTGCGCCTGCCACGGCGCCAAATTTTCCGCCCTCGCCTTGCGATGCGGGTGTCTCGCGTTTGGCGGCAAAATAACCCGCGCCTGCCCCGGCCAGCAGGGAAACAACCGGGCCGCAGATTCCAAAGACCGCCGCAACGCAGGCGGTCAGTACCAGGCCGATTGCTCCGGCGATGAGTCCAACTTTAACACGTGCAGACATGGCATTCTCCTTGGAAAACAATGTGGCATTTGAACGACAAGCGAATTATATTACGAACCAATGGAAAAAGAGGCAGTACAATTGGGGCATGGAAATCTCCGAGCGCATCGAGGGCATCCTCGCCACGCTTCCATCCAAACCCGGTTGTTACCTGATGAGGAACGCCGAGGGGACGATCATCTACGTCGGCAAGGCCGTCAGCCTGAGGAACCGCGTCCGTTCGTACTTTCACGCGGATTCCAGCCTCGACGCGAAGACGCGCCGCCTGGCGCGCGCGATCGCCGACATCGAGTGGATCGTGGTCGGCTCGGAACTCGAAGCGCTCATCCTGGAGATGAACCTCATCAAGCGGCATCGTCCCAAATACAACATCAAACTCAAGGACGACAAGCGCTATCCCTACGTCAAAATTCACTGGAACGAGCCGTTTCCGAAAGTGACCGTGACGCGCAACATGACCGAGGACGGCTCGCGCTACTTCGGGCCGTACACCTCCGCCTGGGCGGTTTACCAGACCCTCGACGTTCTCCGCCGCGTCTTCCCGTACCTGACCTGCGACCGCGAGATCACGGGAGGGGACAAACGCGCCTGTCTCTACTACGACATCAAACTGTGTGCCGCTCCCTGCATCGGCGCGGTGAATCAGTCTCAATATCGCCAGATGATCTCCGACCTGATGGAGTTTCTCGCGGGACATTCCGAACCTGTGCTGGCGCGCGTCCAAACCGAGATGGACAAGGCCGCCGAGGAACTCCGCTTCGAAAAGGCTGCCGCCCTGCGCGACCAGATCAAAGCCATGCAGAACATCATCGAGCGGCAGAAAGTGGTCTTCGCGTCGGATTACAAAGATTCGGACGTGGTGGCCATGGCGCGCGCGGATGGCGAAGCCTGCGTGCAGATCTTCTTCATCCGCGCGGGAAAACTGATCGGGCGTGAATACTTCATCCTCGAGGGGACGGAGGACGCGGCCGACACCGAAGTGATGGCGCAGTTCATCAAGCAGTTTTACACCGAGTCCGCCTCCGTGCCGCAGCAGGTGTTGCTGCCGCAGGAAATCGAGGAAGCGAAGATCATCGGCGAGTGGATGCGCTCGCGGCGCGGCGGCGGGAAGGTGGAGATCCGCGTCCCGAAGGAGGGACAACCGCACGAACTCGTCCAGATGGCGGCGGAGAATGCCAGCGAGACCTTGTCAGCATTGCGCGCGCAATGGCAGGCCGATTCGCACAAGCAGGAGCAGGCATTAGCCGAGTTGCAGTCCGCGCTGGGGCTGGCCGCGCCGCCGAACCGCATCGAGTGTTACGATGTGTCGCACACACAGGGAGTTGCCACCGTTGGCGCGATGATCGTCTTCGAGCAGGGCGTCCCCGCCAAGGGACAGTATCGCAAGTTCAACATCAACAGCGCGTCCATCGGCGCGCCCGACGACTTCGCCTCGATGGAGGAAATGCTGACGCGGCGATTCCGTCGCTGGGGATCGGCTGAGGAGGCCGCGTCCGGCCCGGGGTCGAAGGTGGACGCGTCGTTTTCGCGTCTGCCCGACCTGGTCATCATTGACGGCGGAAAGGGTCAACTCGGGCGCGTCGTCAAAGTTCTCGAAAACGCGGGGCTGGCGGAGAAGGTCCCGGTGGTCGGATTGGCGAAGCAGGAAGAGGAGATCTTCTTCCCACACAGGTCGAACTCGCTGAAATTGCCGCGCCATTCGCAGGGGCTGTATCTCATTCAGCGCATCCGCGACGAGGCGCACCGCTTCGGCATCACCGCGCATCGGGCGCGCCGCTCGAAGCAGGGCCTGGCCTCCGCGCTGGATTCCATCCCCGGCGTCGGCCCCGCGCGCCGAAAGGCTCTCTTGAAACATTTCGGCTCTGTGGATAAGATAAGGTCTGCTACAATGGAAGAGTTGATGGCCGTGAAAGGAATCTCGGCGGACGTGGCCGGGAGCATCAAGGCGAGTTTGGAGTAACTATGAGAGCAGAAACAATTGACAAACCGTCAAATCAAATTCTCCGACTCTTGACCGGAAAATCGCGGGTGAATTCCGCTTTGCCTTTGGCGCTTAAAGATTTATTACGCTTAAAAATCCAGGAGCGCCAGGCGCAAGTTGGAGAGTTTGAAAAAAAATACGGAATGACTTTTGCGGAATACGAAGAAGCCTGTAAGGATGGGCGAATCAAAGACCCCTATTCCTACGAGGTTGAGAAGGATGGTTGGGATTGGGAAGCTTTGATCACAGAAATCGAGGACTTTGAGGAAATGTCTCGATGGCTGGCTTAATCAGCGCCGCACGTTTTGTCGAATATGTACGGAAGGTTTGCGATTCTTCGAAAATGGTTGTGCGCGTCGAATCCACCGGCGAGACTCGGCGCGTAGCCCGCGTGAGAGTGTTTCTTGTCAATCTCACGTTTGTGGACGTTTATTACAACCAAAAAACAGGCACGACGACTTTCGCGCAAATTCAACGGAATATTAGAATCTTTGGGGCGGACAACAAGAATGGCTGGCACTGGCATCCGCGCGAAGATCCATCGAATCACATTCCATCCAATGAAGAAATATCGTTTGAAGAGTTTTTCAGGAAAGTCGAGAAGAACGTCCAATGAAGCGCATCTGGGTCGTTGACGACGACGAGGAAATGCTCCGCGCCGTGCGGCTGATGCTGGCCGTGCTGGATTGCGAAGCGGTCACTTTTTTGAACGCGCGCGCCGCGGCCCAGGCGATATTGGACGGCGAGCGCCCCGACCTGGTGATCCTCGACATCAACATGCCCGAAGTGACGGGACTCGACCTGCTCGAATACCTGCGCCGCCATCCCGCCGCGAAATCCCTGCCGGTGGTGATGCTTTCCACCGAGGCCTCGGATGTGATGGTGGACCGCGCCAACGAACTCGGGGCGGACGCGTACGTCTCGAAGCCCGTCACCCTCGAAGAACTCGAGCGCGCCATAAATGAGGCGTTCGAGAAGAGGAAGTGATCGGTGATCAGTAATCAGTTATCAGTGTACAGTGATCAGTGTACAGTGATCAGTAATCAGTGAGATGAAGGAAAATGGCAAAGAATAAAAACCCACAAAAACTGAGCGCCACGCAGATTGTCTTTTATGTGCTGTCGGCAGTGCTCGTCCTTTCGATGATTCTCGCGGCCATTTCGAATTAGCCGCGAAGAATCCGCTTTGCAAGCGAATGGTATAATACCGCCGCGCGGCGCAGGTTGCCGCGCTATTTTGCGCTATTTGTTTTCCCTCTCCCCAACCCCTCTCCCAATGGGATGGGGGCAAGGGGTGAGGGCCAAAAAGGTATTTCATGCTCGACAAATTATCTGGAATTGAAGAACGCTATAAACAAATTGATAACGAATTGCTCGAAGCGGGCGGAGACTATCAGCGCGCCGCGGAGTTGAACAAGGAACGTCTCGAACTGGAGCCTGTCGTGGAGAAGGCGCGCGAATACCGCCAGGCGTTGAAGAATCTCGACGAAGCGCGCGCCCTGCTCGGGTCCGAGGAGGAGGCGGAGATGCGCGCCCTCGCCGAAGCGGATGTCGCTTCGCTCGAACCGAAGATCGAAGCACTCGAGTCCGAGATCAAGTCTCTGCTCATCCCGAGGGATCCGCGCGACGAGAAGAACGTCATCGTGGAGATTCGCGCCGGGACGGGCGGCGACGAGGCCGCGCTCTTTGCCGCCGACCTGTTCCGCATGTACACGCGCTACGCCGAGCGCATGGGCTGGAAGAGCGAAACCCTTTCGGAGAACGCCATCGGCATCGGCGGTTACAAGGAAGTGATTTTCGAGATCAGGGGCAAGGGCGCATACTCGAAACTGAAATACGAATCGGGCGTGCATCGCGTCCAGCGCGTGCCGGTCACCGAATCGTCGGGACGCATCCACACCTCCACGTCCACCGTCGCGGTGCTGGCCGAAGTGGATGAGGTTGAAATTGACATTCCCGATTCGGATATTGAAATTGACGTTTACCGTTCGGCGGGCGCGGGCGGGCAGAACGTCCAGAAAAACTCCACCGCCGTCCGCATCACGCACAAGCCGACGGGCATGGTGGTGGCCTGTCAGGATGAACGCTCGCAATTGCAAAACAAACTGCGCGCCATGTCCATCCTGCGCGCCCGTCTCTACGAAATGGAAGAGGAAAAGCGCCGCTCCGAACTCGAAGCCGACCGCCGCTCACAGGTGGGGACGGGCGAACGCTCCGAAAAGATCCGTACCTACAACTTCCCGCAGAACCGCGTCACCGATCACCGCATCGGCCTCTCGTCCTACAACCTGCCCGGCGTGATGGCGGGCGACATTGACCAGTTCATCGAGGAACTGTCCACGCGTGACGAAGCGGGACGCCTGGCCGCCTCCGGCGCGGACGGCGAGGAAGACTGATTGAAAACCATTGGCGTCCAACCCGTGATGGACGTTGCAACCCTTCTGCGACAGACCTCCGACCGCCTGCGTGGCGTGACCGACACGCCCGAACTGGACGCGCAAGTCCTGCTCGCGCATCTGACGGGCAGATCGCGCGCCTGGCTGACAGCGCATCCGGACTCGATTCTTTCGGACCTCGAGCTGGCTTCCGTCCGAGAGGCCGTTTCGCGGCTGGAAGCGGGCGAGCCGCTTCCCTACCTGCTCGGCCGCTGGGAATTTTTCGGCCTCGATTTCGAGGTCACGCCCGACGTTCTCATTCCTCGCCCGGAAACCGAATTATTGGTCGAGCAGGCCATTCTCTGGCTGCAATCGCGCCCCGTGACGAATCTCGCCTCCCTGCGCGCTGCCGATGTCGGCGCTGGCTCCGGCTGTATCGCCGTCTCGCTCGCCAAACACGTTCCCGAAGCGCGCGTTCTCGCCACCGACCTCTCGCTCCCCGCGCTGCGCGTTGCCCGACGCAACGCGCGCAGGCACGGCGTGGATTCCCGCATTGATTTTGTTCAATGCGATCTGCTCCCGCCGTTCCCTCACCCCCGTCCCCTCTCCCAACGTTGGGAGAGGGAGGAGGGGGTGAGGGGCCACTTCGACGTGATCTGCGCCAACCTGCCCTACATCCCCACGGAAACGCTGGCGCATCTTCCCATCTACGGACGCGAACCCACCCTGGCCCTCAACGGCGGCAAGGATGGACTCGAGATCATCCGCCATCTGCTGAAGATCGCCCCCGAATGGCTCGCCCCCGACGGGCTGATCCTTATCGAAATCGAGGCGGGGCAGGGCATGGCGGCCGTCTCGCTGGCCTACGATTCCTTCGAGCGCGCCACCATCAACCTGCGCCGCGACCTGGCAGGCAGGGAAAGGCTGCTGGCGATCCGGCTGTGACTTTGTACCGCAAAATTCATTTTGCGTCCTCGCAAGATGAATCTTGCGGTACTACGATCAACCATGCGCACCCAAATCCTCTCCGCCGACGATCCCCGCGCCATCCCTCGCGCCCTCGAAATCCTGCGCGCGGGCGGACTGGTCGCGTTCCCCACCGATACGGTTTACGGCCTCGGCTGTCTCGCCTTCGACCAGGCGGCCATCGAATCCATTTACCTCGCCAAAGACCGCCCGCCCGAAAAGGCCATCCCGATTCTCATCGCGGACGCGGACGGCCTCGACCGCGTGGCGCGCGATCTCCCCGACCTGGCGCGTCGCCTCGCCTCCCGCTTCTGGCCGGGACCTCTGACTCTCGTCCTCCCCAAACGCGCCGACCTGCCCGCGGCCGTCTCTGCCACCCCCGCCGTCGGCGTGCGCGTGCCAGATCACGACGCGGCCCGCGCCCTGCTCCGCGCCGCGGGGCCGATGGCCGTCACCTCCGCAAATCTTTCGGGACGCGAGAGTCCGCGCCGCGTCAGCGAGGTGATCGCCCAATTGGACGGGCGCATCCCCCTCGTCCTGGATGGAGGCGAGACGCGGGGCGGAGTCCCGTCCACGGTGGTGGATGTCACCGGCGCGGAGCCGGTCATCCTGCGCGAGGGTCCCGTCACGCTGGAGCAGATTAAATCAACCTGATAATCCGGGCGGGAATCTCTTATTTGGCTTTTAGGGATATTTCAGGGATGGCTTATGTCCCCATGTAAAATGGACAGTGCATTCTCCTCAACAAACCCCGCAGGCTCGTGGCAGGCCGAACGGGGTTTGGGTTTTTAATGGGATAATGGGGCCGTGAAAATCGTCGTCATCGTCTCCGCCAGCGCCGAGTGGCGCGCCGTCAAGGAAATCTTCCCCAATCTCGAATTGCATCAAACCCCCTTCGGCGAATCCGCCGACCTGATACTTGACACGTGGAATTTGAAACTGATTCACGGCGGCTGGGGCAAAATCTCCGCGGCGGCCAGCGCGCAATACGTGATTGACGCCTTCCATCCCGACCTGCTCGTCAACCTCGGTACCTGCGGCGGGTTCGCGGGCCGCATCGAGACAGGGACGGTCATCCTCGTGGAGCGGACGCTGGTGTACGACATCCTCGAGCAGATGGGCGACGGGGACGAGGCCATTCGACATTATTCGACGGAGATCAATCTATCGTGGTTGGGGGATTACCAGCCGCCGTCCACGATGCGCGGCCTGCTGGTTTCCGCAGACCGCGACATTCTGGTCGAAGATATCCCCATGCTGATCGAAAAGTACGGCGCGGCCGCGGCGGATTGGGAATCGGGCGCCATCGCCTGGGTGGCGAAACGGAACGGCACGCGCCTGCTGATCTTGCGCGGCGTCAGCGACCTGGTCGGCGGGGAGGGGGGAGAGGCCTACGGCAATCTCGAACTCTTCCACACGCGGACGAGGGAGGTGATGAAGGAGTTGTTCGAGCGATTGCCCGAGTGGCTTGCAGGCATCGCAAGCGGAGAGTCCGGGAAGGTATAATGCGCATCATCCAATCCGAAAGCTTTGACGATGGCCTGCGTGGGCAGCCATTTGCCGGGAGAATCAGCGCTTGGATCACCAATTCGGGCGCATGGCGTAAACGATAGAAAATGGCGCCTTTTGTGACCGCAAACGTCTGTTCGCACACTTTACACACATCGCTTATCCTTCTGACTGTGAATGTGAATGTTGCCTTTTTCTTTTTGCCCTCTTGCAGGACAATCCATGTTCGGGCAAAATAGGTCTTGTGGGTTCATTTCCCTGCGCGGCCGTCCCAACGCCGCGCCGCGCCAGAAGGTGATCAGCGAAATCCTTTCGGGCGTCGAGCGCGTCCGCGACACCCGACCAGATCGAAACGCTCAAACGCTCGACCTTTTACGGGCGCGAGAAAGAGAATCTGATCTACCCCATCGCGCTCGCCAACCTCGTCCGGCATGGCATTGACGAACCGCACTTGTGGCACAGCAACATGTTGACAGGTCAGGAAACCTTCGGCGGTTTGTTCCAGGGCGCGCCGTCCCTGTTCGATGTGGTGCTGACCAATCCGCCCTTCGGCGGCAAGGAGGGCAAGGAAGCCCAAACGCGCTTTGCCTACAAAACAGGCGCGACCCAAGTCCTGTTTTTGCAACACATGATTGACAGCCTCAGGAACGGCGGAACTTGCGGAATAGTTCTTGACGAGGGCGTCTTGTTCCGCACGAACGAAACGGCCTTTATCCAAACCAAGCGCAAACTGCTCGACGATTGCGACCTGTGGGCAATTGTCAGTTTGCCGGGCGGGGTTTTCACCGCCGCGGGCGCGGGCGTCAAAACCAACCTGCTCTTTTTTACCAAAGGCAAACCCACCGAAAAGGTTTGGTACTACGATCTCTCGGATATCAAAGTCGGCAAGAAGACCCCGCTCACCGCCGGCCGCTTCGATGAATTCTTTCGCCTCCTGCCGGCGCGCGGCGATTCTGAGCGCAGTTGGACGGTCACGCGTGAGGAAATCGAAGCGCGCAACTACGATTTGAAAGCGATCAATCCCAACGCCAAGGCGGATGAAGACCTGAGAAAGCCGGAGGTGTTGCTGGATTTGATCGAAGCGAAGGGGAGGGAAGTGGCTGAATCTATGGCAAAATTACGTCACGGTAACCGGTCGGCAGCGTAACGGAGTCCTCATGTCCCTCCCCGCGCTCCTCTATTGGCTTCTCGGCTACCTGCTCGGTTCGATTCCCTCCGCGCTGTGGATCACGCGCCTCGTCAAAGGCGTGGACGTGCGCGATGCGGGCTCGGGCCACGTGACGACCACGAACACGATTCGACAGGCGGGATGGATCGCGGGCGTCATCGTTTTCGCGCTGGACCTCGGCAAGGGATTCCTCGCCGTCCACCTGGCGCAGCGCGCGGGACTTTCGGGCTGGTCGCTCGCCCTCGCGGGTTGCCTCGCCGTCGCCGGTCACTGCTGGCCGCTCTTCGCCCAGTTTCGCGGCGGGATGGGCCTGGCGACGATGGGCGGCGGGCTGATGGCGATCTCCCCGCTCGCGTTCCTGATGGCGTTTGCCGCTCTTCTGCTCCTCGTGCTGGTCATCCGACATGCGGCGCGCGCCAGTCTCTTCGCGGGGTTGGCCGCGCCGCTGGTTCTCTGGCTTTTCGGCTTGCGCGGGGACGTTCTCTGGCTGGCGGCGTTTTCGGGAATCGTGGTCGCCACCCGCTTCACGATTGACTGGAATCGAAAATATCGCGAGTTGTGGCTGGATCGAGAGACGAAGTAACGCCTCGGCGGGCGGAAAAAGGGTTACAATATCCGCATGACTGTTCCTCAGGGCTTGATCCTCGTCGTGGAAGACGTGCCGGACACCCTCCAGTTGGTGGAGGTGACGTTGAAGTTCAAGGGCTATCGCGTCGCGACGGCGCGCGACGGACGCGAGGCGCTGGCCGCGATTCGGAAGGAACGCCCTGCGCTCATCGTCACCGATATCCTGATGCCGCGGATGGATGGTTTCAACCTCGTCCATCGGTTGCGGATAGATCCGGAAACGCGCGGGATTCCCATCATCTTTCTGTCCGCCACGTACATCGCTCCCGAAGACAAGGAATTTGCCGCCGCCATCGGCGTCACCCGTTTCCTTGAGAAGCCGATCGTTATCGAGGATTTTCTTCGCGCAGTGTCGGAATTATTGTCACGCGGCTTGCTGGCCGACAGCAAACCGCTGGAAACGCGGATGTTCTATGAAGGTTATCGCCAGCGGTTGGAAGCGAAGTTGAAGCAGAAGGTCGCGCAAATTGCCCGGACTGAAGCCATGCTGGATACGCTAACTGAGAAGGAAAAACAAACCTTCAAGGCCTCCCTCCAGGCGACCATCGAGGAAAGGGACGAGATTCGGCTTCTGCTCGACCAACTCCGCAGGCAATTGGAGGGGGAGGGCAAACGCAGGCCCCGAAAATGACGGATTTTCCCGTCACCCTTTTAAATTTTCTCCGCAAAGCCGAACGCGTCGCCGCGTTGACCGGGGCGGGCGTCTCGCAGGAATCGGGACTCCGCACCTTCCGCGATGCTCAGTCTGGACTGTGGGCGCAGTACAAGCCCGAAGATTTGGCCTCCCCCGAAGCCTTCGCGCGCGACCCGAAATTGGTCTGGGACTGGTATGCCTGGCGGCGCGAGGCCATCAAGGGTGTGCGTCCCAACGCGGGACATTACGCGCTGGCGGAGATGGAGAAACGCATCCCGCAGTTCACGCTCATCACGCAGAACGTGGACGGTTTGCATCGCATGGCGGGGAGCAGGAATGTCTTGGAATTGCACGGGGACATCCAGCGCGTGCGTTGCTCGGAGTGCGGCGCGTATGCCGAGGTGTGGGACGCGAGCGACGAGGTGCCGCGCTGCGCGGGGTGCGGGGGGATGTTGAGGCCGGACGTGGTCTGGTTTGGCGAACCCCTCCCGAGGTCCGAATTGGAGGCGGCGGTGGAGGCGGCGCGCGGCTGTCAGGCCTTCCTGTCCGTCGGAACGTCGGGAATCGTCCAGCCAGCCGCGTCGCTTCCGTTCGCCGCGAAAAACAAAGGAGCGGTCGTCGTCGAGGTGAATCTCGAAGCGACGCCGCTCACAGGAAAGGCGGATTTCTTTTTGCAGGGCAAATCGGGGGAGGCGCTGCCCGTGCTGGTGGAGGCGGTGTGGGGAAGTTGGGAGTATTAAAGGTTGTCTTCTTCAGACGGCAAGACGATGGGCGTGTTCAGTTCCACGGGTTCGTTCGAGGGTTTTTCTTCAATGGGATTCGGTTCCATGATACTCTCCAAAAATTCCTATTTGATATGTCCCTCGAGCGCTGCCTGGATGGATTTCCACGCGGGGCCAAGCGCCGCGCCGATGGGGATGATGATGGCCGCGCAGGCCACCGCCCAGGCGGCAAGGGAGCCGCTCGAAACGGGAGCCGGTGCGAGGTCCGCCTGGATGCCGAGGGAGATTTGATTCGCGATTCGGCGGAGCATCCACCACAATCCCGCGGAGAGCAGGAGCAGGTAGGCGACGAGGAGCAGGCTCAGCGTCTCGCCGTAGAAGCCGAGGGTGAGTCCCTCTTCCGCGAAGGATTCCAGTCCCGTCAGGTAGAGCAGCGGTTCGAAGCCGCCGTTCCAGAGGGTGTGCAGGCCGATGGAGACGAGGTAGGCCTTGAGCATTTTGCCCGCGCCGCCCTCTTTCATGCGGAACCAGCCGAGGGCGAGGATGCCCGTGCAGAGCGGATGGAGAACCGAGCCGATGGAACGCAACAGGGTGATGCCGCCCCACGTCCAGCCGTTATCGGCCGCGTAGAGACCTTCGTAGAGCATGTTTTCCAAAATGGCGAAACCCGCGCCCGATGCGAGACCGATGGCAAAGGCCTGGCGTTCGTTCTTGATTCGCCCGCGGCCGAACATGGGAAGCCCAAGCCACTTGGCAAATTCCTCGGGGATGGGCGCTTCGACCGCGACGACCGCGAGAAAGACGAGGATCATCGGCGAGGAGAATAGCCGCTCGATGAAACCTGGCGCGCCCCAGCCGATATCGGCGAAACCTTCGGCCATGTACCAGAACGGCTCGATGATCAGATAGCCGAGCCAGGGGAGCGTGACTTCGAGAAGGATGGCGACGAGGATCGAAACTGTGCTGCCCGAAACGAAAGCCAGCGCGGCCTGCCGCCACGTGATCGGCCAGCCCATTTTGCGATAGGCCCAGGCCAGCACGGCAAAGGTGGAAAGCGCCGCGCCGAGCATGAACAGCGGCGGAAAGAGATAGTCCGTGCCGATGTCGAAGTTGAGGATCAGGTTGCCGAACCCAAGCACGAGGGCGAGGATGATCCAGAAGATGTAGAACGCGGGCAGTTTGATTGGGCTGCTGGCGCGATGCGAGATTGCGCCCATGCCATGATAGACGGCCAGCGTGCCGCAGCCGAGTCCGAGGAAGATGACGGCGATCTGTCCCAGTTGGAAACTGAAGACATCCGGGACCAATCCCAACGCGGGGAGGCCGAGGTAGCCAAAGGTCGCGGCAATGCCTGTCAGAATCAGGAAACCGCCGACAATGACAGCCACATACGCCCAGAACTTGGAAGGTTTTTGATTCATGGCTACTCCCATTTCTCCAGTTTATCGCTCCACTCACGTGAGCGGGCGCGCAGTTGCTCACGTCCGCGCTCGATGAAGATGGCGATGCCCACCACCAGCAAGCCCACGCCGAAGACCACATACCAGATGCTGACGATGCCGCGCTCCACGAGCAGGATCACCTGCGCCACGACGTTGATCACGCTGGCCGCGATGCCCGTGAAGAACGGTATCTTTCGTTTCTGGATCGTTCCCCAAACGATGACCAGGATTCCCTCCGCAAGCAGGATGACGAAATACGGGAAACTCTGCCCGCCCAGCGATTGCATGAACGAAATGACGAGCAAAATTCCAAGCCCCAAAATTTCGAGCGCGGCGGCGTAGCGTTTTCGTTCGCGCCGCAATTCGAGATAGGCTACGCCGAGGAAATACAACCCCGCGGGGATGGCGTAAAACTGCGGCTGTGCCACGTCGTTCATCACGAGCGCCAGCGTCCACGCGATCTCGAGCAGGGCAAGGCCGAGATAGCCAGGCAGGTGCAGTCGTTCGCGGTAGGCGATGGTCACGTAGAGCGCGCCTGCGAATCCCAACGCGGCGGCCGCGGCGGTCATCTCGGCGCGGACGGTTGTCAGGTTGACGAGGGCTGCGAGAGCCGTCAGCGCGACGGCCGAATGGGTGAGCGGACGCGGCCAAACGGTCAGGCGATGGAGGCGGGAGGCGAGTCGTTCGAGCAGAAGCGCGAGCGGGTAGAGTCCGAATCCGATTCCCGCGAAGGCGGCGGCCGCGTCCGCAAATCCGACCTCGGCCTGTTTCAGCGACGCGCCCGCGGCCAGCAGCCCGAACGCGACCGCGCCATACACGAGCGCGCCTTCCGTCCACAGCAGCGCGAAAAGCGTGAGCAAAATTGCATGGCCGATGGCGAGCGTGAGCGTCGTTTCGTACCCGTTCAGCGCGACGATCTGCCAGGTGAAGATATCAATCAACGTGAAGACGAAAAACGGACGCGCCCACGCGTGACCGAACAGCCGCTCGAGGAAGGTGAAGCGATACGCCTCCTCCCTGACCGAAGCGGGCCGCGCCACGCTACGCGGACGGCTGAACGCCAGCCCGGAGAGCGCCATCGCCCACGTCAGCGCGTGGAAGGGATAGGAGAGCAGGTAGGCCTCGCCGCCTTTGGGGTTGATCGTGAAGGATGCCAGCAGCGTCATGTTCGCGGCGAAGAGACCGGCGTAGATCCATCCAGGCGTGCGGAAGAGGAAGGCCGAAGCCATGTAGAGGATCGCGCCTGCTGCGAAAGCCAATGTCAGCGAAAGCGGATTGATGTACGAGAGCGCGATCATGCTCACGCTCAACGCGTAGGCAAGGATGTAGAACGGCGTGGCGGGATGCGAGAACCATTGCGCCAGCACGCCATTTCCCAGCGGCGGGAGCGGGCGTTTGTGGAAGACGAATTTTCCAAGCGCGATGTAGAGCAAAAGGAGCGGAAGCCAGGCGAGGCCGTACCATTTGACATCGAGAGATGTGAGTGTGACAGCCAGATAGTAGGGAACCGCCACCAGCCACGCGGCGGGGTAGATGAACAGGGGCTCGCGGAAGATGAATCCTGCCAGCGCGTAGAGGATGACTCCTGCCGAGTAAATTTGAGTAGCCAGCATTCTTTCGCCGCTGGCATACGCCAGGCCGACCGCGCTGAGGAGGAAGGCGGGGAAGTAGAAGGCCGCGGCATAGTTGTTGAGCGTGTGGGGCGGATTGCCAATCCGCCCTACGCGGTCGAAGAGTCTTCCAATCCCAAAGTACGCGAAGGCCAACGCCATGAAGGTCCACGCCAGCCATTTTGGTTCGAGACGATCCGTCTGTTGCAGGATGAGGATGCCGATAATGGGGACGAGCGCGTTCGTGAGATACAGCCAGAACGATTGGCGGAAGAGGTAGGCGGAGGCCGCGTACACAACCGCGTCGAGGGCGAGGACAAAGGTCGCGAGGCGGATGTCTTCGAAGGCGGCCATCGCGCCGATGGCAGTCAACGCGTAGGCCGCGCTGTACATCGCCCAGGTGGGAAGGGGAGTCAGCGCGCCGCGCGGTTTTGCCCGGCGCGTCAACAAGCCGATGGCGAGGGTGAGCGGCGCGGTCAACGCGAGCGAGACGCCGCGCCAGGCCAGGTCGAGATCGTTGTAGGCGAGAATCTGGGTCAACAGGATGGGGAAGGCATAAACGGCAAAGAACAGGAATACAGTGGACACAACCTGTTGAACGACCGCGTCTGCTTTCTTCCAGAACGCCGCCATGAAATCTTCGAAGGTCTGATGCCTGCCGTAATGGACGAGGAGATGGGAGAACAGCGCCAGCAGAATCGCGGAGCCGATGGTGTAGATGTTCGTCAGGCGATCCGCCCACGACCAGGCCAGCGCGAAGATGGCGAGCAGGTAGCCGCCCAGGTACAGTCCGTGCGCGTAGCGGACTTTGGCGCGGTCGCTCAGCGCGCCAGCGAAGAGGTGAACCGCGCCCAGTCCGATCCACACGAGCGCGTATTGCGGCGTGGTGAGAATCTGCTTGAAAAGTTTTTCGCCGTAACCGATGAAGAACAGCGTGACGGGCAGGAAGGCGATGAACGGCTCGATGAAGAGCGGCCAGTTTTTCTGGTGCAGGCGCGCGGCTGCGATGACAAGAAGCACGAGCAATGTCTGCGCGAGGATGGGCGGCAGGTAATCTTTGAGCGTATAGCCGCCGAAAGCGGAGAACGTGTCGGGCAGGGCGAGGATCAACCCCAGGGCGGCGAGTCCGAGCGCGAAAACCACCATCGGTTGGCGGAAGTTAATCCACCATGCTGTTGGCGATTTTTGCGTGGTGATGTTGATCGTCCGCTCGATGAGCATGTAAGCGAAAGCCAGTCCCACCCAGGCCAGCGCGTCGTAGGCCGCGGGGACCTTGAAGAGGGTGAGCGATTGTCCGAAGGCGATGGCAAACGTCAGCGCGGCGACCCACGACCAGCCGAACGCGAATTGGGCCGCACGGAAATACCACGCGCTGAAAATGTACAACGCGGCCGCGAGCAGCGGGACGGTCATCCCGACCCAGGCGATGTACGACCCGCTTGCGCGCCCAACGAGAGAGGCGATCACCGCGAAGGCGGTCAACGCGTAGCCGATGACGAAGAGCGTGGTCGGGTGGAATTTTTCGCGGCTCTTCTCGAATCGGTTCAAGAGGGTCCCCAGCGGAATGTAGGCGAGTCCCGCGAGCAAAATATATCCAAGACTGCGCGCATCCACTGGGACTTTGAGAATTTCCAGCGTCAACTGGAAGGGCCAGAGGAAGAGCAAACCCGCGGCGACAGTCTCGATGACGCGGTTGTAGAGAGTCGCCAGCAGCGCGAGGGAAGCGACGGATGCAAGCAGGGCGGTCAGCAGGGCGTACTTTTCAGGAATGGCCGTCGCGATCCCAAGCCCGCAGAGCAGGTACGCGAAAACGTGGAAAGGCTGGCGATATTCCCAGGCGCGTTTGTGAAGCCATTGGCCGAGTCCGATGTACGCGAGGCCGAGGAGGGTCAACGCCGCGCCGAGCCAGGCCAACCATCCGTTCCAGAGAGTGGCGATCCAAATCGGGAGGAGCAACGCGGCAGGCCAGAGGAAGATACCTTTGCCGAGTCCCAATGTAGGGAGGAAGTTCGACAACCCCGCGAGGGACGGCTGGTTTCCGCGATCTTGCAAGAGGAAGGAAAGCGCGTAGGCGACGATGGCGAGGCCGATTCCCGCCAGCGCGGGGACGTTCGGCCAGGGTGTATCGCTTTCGACGGAGAGCGCAGCCACCGCAACGGGAACGAGGATGTGCGCCAATAGGTAAAACGGCCCTGCGTGATTTTTGGTCTTTCGGATGAGGACCGCCAGCCCAATGTAAGCCAGCGCCAATGCTTGCAGCGCGGCGGCGATCCAACTCGCTCGCTGATCCGCTTCTCCCAGCGCGAGCCAGCGGCCAACCGCCAGCGTGAACGGCGCGATGAAGAGTCCCGCCGCGAGCAGGGTGTAGCGCGCGTTCCCGAAGAAGACGGCGCACAGCGCGAGGTCGAGAGAGGCGAGCGTCAGCGCGATGACCGCCGACCATAACCGAGGCGGGGAGAGGATCGCCGCGCCCGCCACAGAGACGCCGATCAATACCTGCGCGGTGACGTTGAGCGCTTTGGCGTAACTTTGGATGACGGTTTCTTCTGCCTTGAGCCGTTTCACTCCCCGACCCAGGAGCAGGTACGCGAATGCGAGCGCCGCCGCGACGGTGGCGTACCACTCCGGCGCGAGGTCCGCCACGCGCACGCCGAACGCGACGGTGGCGATCGAAGCCGCGAGCGCGAGGTAGGCGAAGACGAGGGTGGGGAAGCGCCAGGCCAGCGCGGTGTAGGCGAGCGCGGCGAAGAACAGTCCAACCGTCTGCGCGATGGGCGGGTCGGCGGGGGCGAACATCAGGAAGACGAGGCTGGCGGGAATCGACACCTGCGGCAGGTAGCGCGAGGCGCGCGCCAGGCCGCCGCGCATGCCCTCCTTTTTGAAGTTTCGTCCCGCGTGGATGGTCATGATCCAACTGCTGGCAGGGATGGAGACGATGCTCCATTCGAGCGCGAGTCTCGCCACGCTGATGGCGGCAAAGACCGCGCTGGCCGCGGCGATGAGGGTGATGTAATCGAAAAATTCGCCGCGCAATTTCCACGCGGTGAAGGCGTAGAGCGCGGTGCAGAAGATGGCAACGATCATCCAGTAGAGCGGCCCCCGTCCCGCGAGACCGCCGAACTGGTAGATCGCCGCGAAGTCCACGGCCACCAGCGCCGCGCCGATCCCCGTCAGCACGCCGCCTGCCTGTTCCAGTTTCAGCCGCGAGCGTGTGAACCAGCCTCCCGCATAGAACAACAGCGGGGCGGAGGCGATGAAGATCAACTGAAGCGCGGCGCTGAAATCGTTCCAGAATCGGACCACCAGCACCGTGGCCGAAACGACAATCATGAACGCGCCGAGGTACAGCAACCCGCGCAACAACGCGCCCGACGCGGCGGCCTCGGCGATGACCTTCTTCCAGTCCACGGGCGGACGCTTTGGCTTGGGCGGCGCGGCAGGCTTGACGGGCGCGGGCGCGGCCACAGGCGCGGGGCGCGGCGTTTCCAACTGCGCGGCTTCGTGCGGCGCCCCCGAGGGAACGGGGGCGGGCCGCGCGGGCGCGGCGGCTTTCACAGGCGCCTCCCGTCTGGGTGTGGCGGGCATGAGGTCGAAATCGTAGCGGCGGCGAAGCGTCTCGGCGCGGTGCGGCTCGATCAGCCCATCCGCCTCCCATTTGGCGATCTCGCCCAGCACCAGTTGGCGGTCGAATTTCACCATGCTCGAACGTTTGCCTGCCACGAACTGGCTGGTCTTTAGCGCCAGGGCCTCCAGGGCGGCGGCGCGCACCTCGGCGTGTTCCCCCAGCGCAAGTTTTTCCAACCGGCGTACCACGGCCTCGCTGCTGAAATTCAACGCGCTGAGTTTGCGAATGGCCTGCG